>JBKPSC010000165.1:0-17527 GCA_046734915.1 Acidobacteriota bacterium
GCGCAGCACGGCGCCAAGGGCGGGCAATGGCACGCCTGGGCCGGCGACCCAGGCTCCACACGCTACGCACCTCTCGACCAGATCAACGCGCAGAACTTTAGCAAGCTCGAGATCGCCTGGCGGTTCAAGACCGACAACCTCGGGCCGCGTCCGGACTTCAACCTGCAAACGACCCCGCTCATGGTGAACGGCGTGCTGTACTTCACCGCCGGATCCCACCGGAATGCGGTCGCCGTGAACGCGGCAACCGGCGAGATGCTGTGGATCCATCGGCTGGAAGAAGGCAAGCGCGCCGAGCTGTCTTCGCGGCGCATGTCCGGTCGCGGCGTCGGCTACTGGACCGATGGCAAGGGCGACGATCGGATCTTCTACGTCTCGAGCGGCTATCAGCTCGTCGGGCTCGATGCGAAGACCGGCCGCCCGCTGCGCGACTTCGGCAAGGACGGCGTCGTCGATCTGCGGCTCGAGAACGATCAGAAGCTGGATCTCGAAACCGCCGACGTCTCGTGGAACGGGGCGCCGGTGGTGGCGCGGAACGTCATCCTCGTCGGCGCCTCGCACCGTGCCGGCAGCGCGCCGCGCAGCATGGCCAACGCCAAGGGCTACATCCGCGGCTACGACGCCAGAACCGGAAAGCGGCTCTGGATCTTCCATACCATCCCGACGCCAGGCGAGTTTGGCAACGACACGTGGCTGAACGACTCGTGGTCCTACACCGGCCACACCGGCGTCTGGACGCAGATGACCGTGGACGAAGAGCTCGGCATCGCCTACCTGCCCGTCGAGATTCCGACCGGCGACTACTTCGGCGGCCATCGCCCGGGCAACAACCTCTTCGGCGAAAGCCTCGTGGCACTGAACCTCGAGACGGGCAAGCGCATGTGGCACTTCCAGTTCGTGCACCACCCGATCTGGGACTACGACGTGCCGTGCGCGCCGATTCTGGCGGACATCACCGTCAACGGCCGGGCGATCAAGGCCGTCGCGCAGCCGACCAAGCAGGGACTCCTCTACGTCTTCGATCGCGTCACCGGTCAACCCGTGTGGCCGATCGAAGAGCGTCCGGTCGAGAAGGGCACGTTGCCGAGCGAGACGTACTCGCCGACGCAACCGTTCCCGACCAAGCCGCCGCCATTCGAGCGCGGCGGATTCCTCGAAGACTACGTGATCGACTTCACCCCCGAGCTCAAGGCCGAGGGGATGAAGCTGCTCTCGCAGTACAAGTACGGACCGCTCTTCACGCCCGCCATCGCCCGCGGCGAAGGCGGAAAGATCGGCACGCTCTACATTCCCAACGGCGCGAACTGGCCGGGCGGATCGCTCGACCCCGATACCGGCATGCTCTACGTCTACTCGCACACGCTGCTGCGCGTGTTGTCGATGGTGAACGATCCCAAGCGGTCCGAGATGAACTACATCAGTGTCGGCGGCGGCGATGACGCCGGGCCGGGATTGACGGTTCAGGGATTGCCGCTGGTCAAACCACCGTGGGGCCGCATCACCGCTATCGATCTCAACAAAGGCGATATCGCCTGGCAGATCGCGCACGGCGAGACGCCTGACACCGTTCGTAACCATCCGCTGCTGAAGGGCGTGAACATCCCGAGGACCGGCCGCCCCGGGGGCGCCGGCGGCAGTTCCGGTGGAATCGGCATCCTGACGACGAAGACACTCGTCATCTCGGGTGAAGGCGGCGTCTTTACCGCACCGAACGGGCAGCGTGGCGCCATGCTCCGGGCTTACGACAAGGCGACGGGCAAGGAAGTCGGCGAAGTGTATATGCCCGGCGCGCAGACCGGATCGCCGATGACCTACATGCTGAACGGCAAGCAGTACATTGTCCTCGGCGTCAGCGGCGCGATCATGCCGGGCGAATTGATCGCCTACGCGTTGCCGGGACAGTGAGCGCAGCGTCTCACGTATGTCTTAAGTCTTTTGTCTTAGGTCTTAAGCCTGCCTCACATGAGCCGTGAGACGTAAGACCTAAGACCTAAGACCTAAGACCGACACAAGGCTTACCTCTTATCCATCCTCGAAGCGTCTCTGAACGGCTGATCGCGGCGATAAACGGCCAACCGCTCGCGCAGCAACCGGAGCGTCTCGGCCGCGTCTGGCGCGTCCGAGGAAATCAGTGCGATCGCCCGTTCGAGCGTCGCCGTCGCGTCGGTGTATCGGCCGGCGGCAGCAAGCGCGGCGGCCGCGGCATCGAGTGTCCGCACGTCGCGATCGCCAGTGAGCCGCCTGGCGCGTTCCGCCAGGCGAACCGCCTCCGCCTCGTTGCGCACGCTGGCGTCGGGTGACGTCGCCAGCGTCCACGCCAACTCCAGCAACGGCTCGAGGAGATTCGGGTTCGTCTCGAGTGCCGCGCGATATTCACGGATGGCGGCGGAAACCTGGCCGGCGGCCATCATCAGACCGCCGCGGTTGGTGTGAGCAGCCGCGTTGCCGGGATCGATCTGCAACGCCCGATCGAGGTGGGTCGCGGCCTGCGCGGCATCCCCGCGGCGGCGCAGCAGCGCCGCCAGGTTGACGTGCGCGCCGACGTGATCCGGCGCCGCTGCGAGCACGCTGGTGAGATGCTCGATCGCGGCATCGGTCTGATTGCGCCAGATGAAGGCCGTCGCCAGGTTGTAATGCGCCTCTGGCGCGGCGGGCTCGATGCGCAGCGCCTCGCGGAGATGGGCGATGGCGCGATCGATCTGGCCGACCGAGAGCAGGAGCGAAGCCGCCGCGTCGTGCAACCGCGCATTGTCCGGTTCAGTGCGCAGCAGCGTCTCATAACCGATGGCGTCCTCGGCGAGGACCTTGCGGCCCACATCCGAGGCGAGCACCTCACGGTCCACGTCGGTCGCCGCCGCCACCTGAAACCACAAGTCGCCCATTTCATCGTCCGTGTTCTGGCCCCAGAGCACTCGCTTCGGGGGACGATCGGGATTGCGGCGGTTGGCGGCGCTGTTGTCATACGTGAACGTCATCGTCAGCACCGTGCCGGCCGGCAGCGACACGGGCGAGGCGTAGCGATACTGGTCCTGCCAGTCGAAGTCCCAGTCGGTGATGCGCAGCAAGCTGCGCACCGATCCGTCCGGCAGCACAGCGGATCCGGTGACCGCGCGCGCCCGCATGTGGGCGTGCGGCTGAACCGCGAGCAGGCTCACACCGACCGGCAGGCGGTAGCTGTCTTCGACGCGATAGTCGGCGGCGCCAGGTGCGATCTCGATGTTCTGGCGTCCGAGGCGCACCATCACCGGCGTGCGCGAAGGCGGCCGGTCCGAGAAGTAGAGTCCGATGCGAACGCGCACGGCTTCGGTTCGCTCCGACGGCCGCAGGTGGAGCTGCACGACGAGATCGCTGCCCGGATCGAGCCGCCACGCCGTCCCGTCGGCGAGGAGTGGGGGCAGCTGGCCCGGCGTCCAGCCGAGAAACTGGCCGTCGGGGAACGCGCCTGCCGCCAACCGCCCGTCGAACCCAGGCGCACGATCGGACGCGTCGAGCGTGCGGGCGCTGCGCGTCCGATCGACGCGGATGTTGGCGTGATGTACAGACTGTGTGTTGTCGGGTCTGAACTCGAAGCCGCGGACGTATTGCGTCGACGGAATGTCGACGGGCATCACGACGTTCCGCAGCTGATCGCGGCTTCCCGGCTCGACGACGATCGGTTCCTGCATGGCAACGACGAGATCCGGCACACCGAGACGCCAGCCGTCGGGAAAGGCTGGAGCAGCCGGCAAGTCAGCGGGATTGCCCTCGGGCGCGCCGGCGTCCACCCACCGCTGAATGGTGGCGATCTCGGCGTCGGTCAGGCGCCGCGCGCCGACGAACGACACGCCGTCGAGCGGTTCCGGCTTCCACGGCGGCATCGCTCGTGCGCGAGTCGCGCGGGCGATGGCTGCCGCTCGCGGACGGGCGTCGGCAAACGTCAGCAGGCTGAAGCCTCCGGCTTCGCCTGGACGATGGCACGTGGCGCAATGGGTGAAGAGCAGGGGCGCCAGGTCGCGCGAGAAGGTAACGGGACGACTGGTTTGTGAGAAGGCGCTTCGCGCGGCGAGAACGAACGTCAGCAGGCTGAAAACTGTCCGCCCGGCGAACCGCAGCCGAGGCATGAGCGGCAGTTCACCGGAGCGGACTCTCGCTTGACGGGAGTTGTCGTAAGAGCGAGTGCGGCCATTGTCGTGTCGCATGCGCAGGGCGTCAATCCCCGGAAACAGGTAGGTGCGCACGAGTGCCTGGGCCGTCACATGATGTGAATGATTCCCCGACGGAGGGCCACGCCGACGGCCGCCGTCCGGTCTTTGACCTTGAGCTTCGACAGGATGTTCTTGACGTGCACCTGCGCGGTTTCTTCACTGATAGCGAGGGTGGCGGCGATCTCCTTGTTCCGCATCCCTTGTGCGATGAGCTCGAGCACTTGTACTTCTCGCGGCGTCAGGTGCTGGCGCGTCGCGCGCTCGGCCAGGCGCGCCTCGACGTCGGGGCCAATCGGCTGCTTGCCGTCGTGCACGTCGCGTACCACGCGGATGAGGTCGTCCGAAAGCGTGTCCTTCAGCAGATAGGTGACGGCCCCGGCCTCGAGCGCGCGATAGATGTCTTCGTCGCCGCTGTACATGGTCAGCACGACGATCCGGGCATCGCGAGACTGCGCCTTGATGGCCCGGATGGCGTCCACGCCGCTCATTCGCCCGAGCTGCAGATCCATCAGCGTCACGTCGGGCTGGTGCTGGCGGAACAGCGCAATGGACTCTTCACCCGAGGCCGCCGATCCGACGACCTCCATGTCCGGCTGCCGGCCGATGATGAGGGAGATCCCCTCCCGCACGATCCGGTGATCGTCGACGCAGAGGACGCGGATGCGCTGGTCTCTGGCCATTGCTTCGTCCGTTCTGTCAGGCCGCCGGCGGCGCCGGCACGCTGGCTTCGATGCTGGTGCCGCAACCGATGACGCTGTTGATCGTCAGCGAGCCACCTGCATGCTCGGCCCGCTCGCGCATGCTGGTCAAGCCGTAGTGGCCGTCGCCGTTCGACGTGACCGCGTCGGGATCGAAGCCGCGGCCATCATCGTTCACGCGCAGCGTCAGACGGCTGTCGTCGAACTCGAGCTCAACCAGCACCCGATCGGCGTGCGCGTGACGGACGGCGTTGACCATCGCCTCCTGACCGATGCGCAGTAGCTGCTCTTCCGTCCGCAGCGGCACGCGGCGCGGGAGGCCGTTGACGGTGAGCGAGAATCCGACGCCGTTGTCGCTCGTTGCGCGCTCGCCGGCTTCGCGCAGGGCCGCGACGAGATCGCGATCCTCCAGCTTGGGCGATCGGAGATCCCAGATGGATTGGCGCGCTTCGCGAATGTACTCTTCGACCTGCTTGCGCATCCGGACCAAGCGTTCCTTGCGGCCGTCGGCGCCGCTGTCGGGTTCGTTCGCCATCGCATCGAATTGCAGTGCGACACCGACCAGACTCTGGAGCAGCGTGTCGTGAATTTCGCGGCTCAAGCGTGCGCGTTCGCCGATGAGCAGCGCGAACCGCCGCCGCACCTGACCGACATGCAGACGCCACGCGCCGCCGATCGCCAGCGCGGCGAGCGCGACGCCGCTCATCATGAACCAGACCGTCTGGTAGAACGCCGGCGCGATCGAGAACTGGAGCGTTGTCGCCGCGCCGGCCCAATTGGCGTCGACGTCCCGGCTCATCACCTGAAAGCGGTACTGCCGCGGCGGAAGGTTGGTATAGAACGCCTGCCGGCGTGTACCTGCATCTACCCAGTTGGCGTCGAAGCCGTCGAGCCGGTAACGGAATTGCTGCTTCTGCGGCGAGGTCAGGTTCAGGGCCGTGTACTGGATTTCGAGGCGGCTGGTCCCGGCGGGCAAGTCGAGCCGCGGCTGCGGACTGAGCCGCACCTCGTTGGCGACGAGCGCCTCGATTCGGAGCGGCGACACGACGTCGGTCGTGCTCAACTCGCGCGGATCGAGCACCGTCAGACCGCGCCCCGTGACAAACCACACCCGGCCGTCGTGGGCGCGAATCGCCCGGCGGTTGATGTTGTAGATGACGGGCACGCCGGCGAGGCCATCCGCCAGGTCGTACAGCTTGTACTGCGCCTGATAATTCGCGTCGGCGAAAGCCCGTTCGCTTTCCTGGCGCGGCATCTGGATGATGCCGGCGCCAGTGCCGATCCAGAGGTTCTCGGATTCGTCCTCGACGAGAGCGATGACATTGACCAGCGCACCATTCGCCCGGCCGATGGTGTGGAAGCGCCCTTCTATGAAGCGCGTCAATCCGGTCGTGCCGCCCAGCCAGATGACGTGCTGACGGTCTTCGTAAATCGCTTGATAGATGCCGGCGTCGGCTCCATCGGCCTCGCCGTAGAGTCGAATGGTGTCGCCGTCGCTCACGCCAATCCGCCCGTTCGCAAAGCCGAGCCACGCGCGACCGGTGCTGTCGGTGAACGTCGAGACCACGCGAGTCTTGGCCATGTTCGCCGGCAGCGGCACCGGTGCGAAGCGGCCATGATGCCAGTGCAGCAGTCCCTGATCGGCGTCGTAGGCCCACACGCCGCCGTGGCCGTCCGAGGTGACGGCCTCGATCTGACGCGGCATCTCGGCGGCGCGAGTCACCGGCACCAGCCGCCGCCCCTCCAGCCGCGACAGTCCTCGATTGGATCCGACCCACGTGACGCCCGCTTCGTCGCGGTGCATCGAACGGAGCCGCGCGCCTTCGAGCGATATGCGTCCCGACGGCACGCGTGGGCTCGTCTCGGAAAACTCGATCAGCTCGTCGACGGTGCTGACCCAGACGGTGCCGTCGCGGCCAGTTTCGACGCCGGCGACGAGTCCGATGTCGGTGACCTGGATGACCCGATGCGGGGTCAGACGATTCAGACCGTCGAGCAGGCCGGCCCAGATGTTGCCCTCGCGGTCTTCGATGAGCGCGGCAATGCCGTCGGAGACGAGGCCGGTCAGGGCTGTGGCGCGCTCCGTGAAGAGGACGTGCCCCTGGTCGTCGAAGCGAACCCGCCACAAGCCCTGACCCGCGGTGCCGACCCAGACATTGCCCCGCCGATCGCGCAGCAAGTGCCGGCCTCGTCCGCGCTCGACCTGATCGACAGGCGGCACGCGCATGCCGGTCCGACGGAATCCGCTGACCTGGTCGGTCACGAGCAGCGTGCCCAGCGGATCCTCGGCGACGCTGCGGGGCACGTCGCTGGTATCCACGCTCAGCGGCTCGACTCGTTCGAAGCGTTGATCGATCTCCCGATACCGGAAGAGGCCGGCAGTCGTGCCGACGTACATCTGTTGGCGGCGATCCAGAAAGGTGCTGGTGAACACGGACTGATCGGGCAGGCCGCGATCGGAGGGGTACTTCTGCCAGCGGTCATCGCGAAGGAAGTACAGGCCGACGGTCGTTCCCGCCCAGAGTCCGCCCCTCGCATCCTCGACCAGTGTCGTGACGGCGGACGCCGGTAGGCCCTGCTCGACCCCGAAGCTGTCGGCGTGTCCGTCGCGCAGCCGGCTGACCCCGCCGCCTTCCCCGAAGCCCACCCACACCGCACCCTCGCGATCGACGCGGATACAAGTTACCGCCTGACTCGGCAGGGCGATCGGGCTCAGCGTGCTCCAAGGAGTGAATCGCGTGCCGTCGAAGCGATACAGGCCGGCGTTCGTGCCGACCCACAGGTAGCCGTAGGTATCCTGGGCCAGGGCTGTAATCACGCCCGGTGGCAGACCGTCCTTTTGACTCCAGGACGTGAGAGCGTATCCGGTCAGGACGCTCCGCAGATCAGTCGCGGTCGCCGGGGCGACCGCGGCACCAAGCAGCGCGAGCGTGAGGAAGACGACCGTGGAAACCGTCTGGATCACCGATCTGCCCCGAAGCGGGGCAGATCTTACTAGAAAGCCCCTGGAACGGGGTACCAGTCGCCCAGGCGGACGTCGATCTTGTCAGCCTTGACCGATGCGGCCAGCTCTTTCACGGTGTCAGCAGCCGACGGCTGCCCCGGCTGAGGCTGCCCGCCGCGTCCCGACAGACGAGCGATGTAGCCCTGGTCGAAGTGGTAGGGGTAGGCGATCGACGGACGGAGCGTGCGCAGGCAGTCGGCAACCGCCGCCGGCGTCATGCGGCCGTGTGGCAGGTTCATCGGGACGAAGATGACGTCGATGTTCTTGAGCCCCCGAATCTCCGGCACGCACTCCGTCACTCCAGCTACGAGGATGCGCTTACCGCCAAGGGTGATGAGGTAGCCGTTTGCGACGCCTTTCGCGTGGAAGGGGTCACCTGGGATGAGATCGTAAGACGCCACGGCTTCGACCGACACGCCCGCCACCTCTCGCCTCTCTCCGTTCGCCAGCACGATGCCGTCTGGGACCTTGGACCGCCCGGAGGCCGGCATCACGATCGGCGCCCCGGTTTTCCGCACCTTCGTGATGGCCGCGGGATCGAGGTGGTGTGCCCCGGCGTCGGCATCGGTGATCAGGATGAGATCGGCCGGCTTCGCCGTGTCGATGCGGACGCGCGACCACGGATCCACCTGAATGACCTTCCCGGCATGTTCAATCTCGACACTCGAGTGGGCCAGCGGCCGGATGCTGATGGCGCCGCCGGTTGCTTCCAGGCGATCGTCGGCAGTGACCAACGCGGTGGCCATGGCCAGGCTCGCCGCGGTGAGGAGGCCGAATCCCACCAGACCGATACGATCGATGTTTCGATGCATGATGCCTTCGCTTCCGGCCGCCGCCGGCGCTTTTATCCTGGAAGCCGGAACGCCACGATCTCGCCGCTGTAGCCGGCGCCGCTGATGGCGACGACGAGGTACTGCTTGCCGTTGAGCATGTATGTCATGGGCGAGCCGCTTTGCGGAGCGGGCATATAGACCGCGCCCACCTCTTTGCCGGTCGCCTTGTCGAACGCCCGCAGCATCGCCCCGCGCGCGCCGCTCGGTGTCGGGCCGTAGCCGGTCTCACCGGCGATGAGCAGCGTCTTCGTGACGAGCGTGCCGGCATTGAGCCCTTGGCGTCCCATGGGGGGCAGATTCAAGCCTTTCAGCGCCGCGTGGTTGCGGATCGCGTCGGGTGTGGCGCCAAAGGGCACGACCCAGCGGAAGGTCCCGTTGTCGAGGTCGATGGCCGTAATCCGGCTATACGGTGGCTTGACGATTGGCAGTCCCTGTACTGTCAGCGGACCGCCGCCACCTCCGCCACCACCACCTTCTCCTCCGCGTTCAGCCGGCGGTCGTGGGGCGGGGGTCGGAGTGGTGGTCCCGGCGCCGGCACCTGCGCCCGATCCGCCCGTCCGACGCGCTCCGGACAGCACCGTGCCCTGGTGATACGGCACGTCGTCTGCGACCCCGGGCGGGGGTGGCACGAGGCCCAACGTCGCGATGGACGTCTGCGAGGCGACGAAGACCGTATGCGTTTCAGGATCGTACGAGCCGCCGGGCCAGTTGGTCGCCGCCGCCTGTGCGCCCATCGTCAGCGTGGCGATGGGGCCTTCCGTCTTGCTGACGGAGGGCGGCGTGAACATCGGTCCCAGACGATAGCGGGACACCAGCTTCTCGGCCTCGGCGCGAAGCTCCGGCGTGAAGTCGATGAGATCGTTCACCGTCAGCCCCTGCCCATCGTAGGCGGGCGGCTTGGTGGGGAAGGGCTGCGTCGGCGAATACCACTCGCCCGGTGTGTCGCCCTTGGGCACCGGCCGTTCTTCGATCGGCCAGATCGGTTGGCCCGTTTCCCGATTGAAGACGTACAGGAACGCTTGCTTCGTCGGTTGCGCCAGCGCCTTCACGGTCTTGCCGTTGATCGTGATGTCGGCGAGGATCGGCGCGCACGGGATGTCCATGTCCCACATGCCGTGGTGCACCAGCTGGTAGTGCCACTTCCGCTGACCGGTCCTCAGATCGACGGCAATGATGCTCTCGGCAAAGAGGTTGTTCCCCGGCCGGGCTCCTCCGTAGTAGTCGTGCGTCGGCAGTTCCACCGGGAGATACGCGAGCCCGAGCTGCTCGTCGATCGAGATCTGCGCCCACACGCCCGTGTTGCCGGTGTACGACCACGAGTCGTTCAGCCACGTGTCGTTGCCGAACTCACCCGGCCGCGGAATCGTCCGGAACAGCCACAGCCGCTTGCCGGTCCGGACGTCGAATGCACGGACGTAGCCCTTGACGTTCTCTTTGCTCTTGGGATTGGCCCCCGTCTCGAACGCCGCTCCGACGATCACGACATCCCTGGCGATCATCGGCGTCGAATGCAGGCCCACCGGCGCGTTCGTCAGATCGATCGCCTGATCGAAATCCTGCTTCAGATCGACGACCCCCTTGGCGCCGAAGCCCGGCACTGGCTGTCCGGTCTTCGCATCGAGGGCGACCAGCCGATAGCCAGGGGTGACGTAGAGAATGCGTTCTTCTTTCCCGTCCGTCCAGTACGACAAGCCGCGGCCCGACAGCTGGCGCGGCGCCGCCTGTCCGCGGGCCCCTTCGTTTTCACTGTGGACCCACAGCATCTCGCCGGTGCTCGCGTCGAGCGCCACGACCACCCGGCGAGTGCCGCCGGTCGAGTACAACCGGCCGCCCACCATCAGCGGCGTCGACTCGAGGTTGAACTCGGGTCGTGGGCCGAGACTGTCGGTCTTGAACCGCCACGCGACTTCCAGGTTCGGGAAGTTCGCCGCAGTGATCTGATCGAGCGGGGCATACCTGGTGTGGCCCAGGTCGCCGCCGTAGGTCGGCCACTCGCCGTTCTTGGTGCCGCTCTGGCCCTGCACCGTCGATGACAGCCAGGTCGCGATCGCGGCTCCCGCCGCGATCGTCAGCCACGACGCCCTTCTCATCGATCCGCTCCTTGTCGCCGCCGAAGCCAGGCCGACGTTTCCTACTGTTGCTGCTGCTGTTGCGTGGTCTTCGTGCCGCCGGTCTTCGCGCGTTCGTCGACCAGGCGCTTGTACTCCGCATCATCCAGATAGACGATGTTGATCCAGACCTGCAGCATGTCGTCGACGCTCCGCTCGCCGAAGCCAGCCCACATGGTCGGATCCGGATTGCGTTTGTTGTTAGCCGTGTTGTCGTGGATGCCGATCATGTGCAGGACGGTGCCCGCCGGGAGGAGCGGCTCGGCGCCTTCCGCGTACAGATAGGACACGTGCCAGTTGAAGTCGAAGTGATCGACCGAGCTCAGAATCTCGACCGAGTTGTCCGGCATGATGGCCTCGAGCGTCATCGCCTTGCCGCGCATGTGCATGTGCGGCTGGAATGCGTCGATGCGGGCCGGCCGATTCAGCCGGAAGTACCCGTCGTGCCGCACGACTGTGTTCGGCGGAATCTCCAGCTCGTCGAACGGCCGGTTCCGGAACGAAATCGAGCGCACGTCGTACTTGGGCACGTAGTCCTTCGGGTAGAAGATGAACGCCATCTCGGTCTGATCGGTCAACTCCTCGCCGATGGCGAAGTAGTGCATGTCGAACCGCAGGCGGCTGCCCTTCTTGAGCAGTCGGCCGGTATTGGCGGCGAAGGTGTCACCATACTTGCCGACGGCGTACTCATGCAGATTGATGCCGCCTTCAGGCGTCCCTTCCGGCGCGTCCGGCTCGATCACGTACATGACGACATGGTGGACGATCCGGCGGTTCCCGGGACGAACCTCCATCGCTTTGATGTATCGGTCCTCGGGGATGTTGACGTCGGCGAAGTAGTCAATCCACCAGTCGGGGCCCTTGGAGTACATCTTGTGCTGGCCGTCCATTTTCACGACGAGGTCCGGCTTTCCAATGTGCCAGACATCTTCGGGCTGGAATTTCTGCGGCGGCGGCGCATCGGCTGGATTGCCGCCGGGCGCGCCGGCGTCGACCCACTTGACGAGCGTGGCGATCTCGGCGTCCGTGAGCGACAGGTCGTTCTTGTATTTGCGGATGCCGACCGTCTTGTCGAGATGCCACGGCGGCATCTCGCGATTCGAGACGCGGGTCTTGATCGACCGGGCCCACGGCCGCGCCTCTTCAAACGTCGTCAGGGCCATCGGCGCGCCGGTGCCGGCATGGTGGCACTGCGTGCACTTGGCCTGGAAGATCGGGGCGACGTCTTTCGCGTAGGTGACCTGCTGCGCCACCGCCGCCTGCGGCATTGCGAGCCCGGCGACCGCCAGCACTGCCGCCGGCGCGACGCGGACCAGACCACCAAGCCAGGAAACTCGTTCGATCGTCATACGTCCTCCGGTTACTTCACGGCGCTTGCGGCTGCGCCCGTCACCGTCACCTTGACCTGCACATTCGTCCAGCAGCAGTGGTAGCCGAAGTTGCCGGCCGACTCGCCCGATCCGTCGTCCACCACCGCCAGCAGCACATACTCGCCCGGCTCGCTGAACGTCGCTGAGACGTCGGCCTTGCCGTCGACGAGCGGCTGTTTCTGCCGATTCCACGTCACCGCCCCCGGGCCGCGGTACTTCGCCCACTCGACCGTCATGCCGAGCGGCTTGGCGACGCCACCTTCACCCCGGCGGCGCGGCAGACCGTCGTCGGTCGCCGAGACATTCAGCGTCGCCGTCGCCGCGCCGGCCACCGACTGCGTTGCCGGTGTGGCCGTGACTGTCGGCGGCGTGTTCGAGTTGATGTTCTGGCTGTTGCCGCCACGGGTGGTCCGCCGACGATCGATCTGCCAGACCGCTGTGAGCATTCCGGCGACGCTCTCCGTCTTGCCGCGGACCGCGACCGACCACGTCAGCTTGGCGGTCTCGCCAAAGTTGGCCGGCACCACCACCGCGAAGACGTCTTTGTGGCGGCGTGTATCGAAGAACGTCGGCTGACCGCGGTCCGCGTCGCCCGGCTCGAACTTGTTGGCGGCGCCGATCGGCAGCTCGATCGTCTCCTCATAATTGCGGTTCATGTATCCGAACCACATGTTGTACGTGCCGTCGTCGTTTCTGTCCCAGCCTTCGTAAACCGGCGCCAGCCCCTGGCCGGTCCAGTGCCGCAGCTGATACGTCGGCTGCGCGAGTGTCCCGGCGCCCTGAGCCCGCGCCGTGGCCGCCTGGGCGACGCCGATCGCCACAACGAGCGATGCCAGCCGCCACCATCTGCAACGCATGTTCACGCCCCCTGTGCGAGTGGTCCCGAGCCGCGTTCCATCGATCACTTCAACCTGAACTTCTGCACACGGCCGGCGGCTGCGGCTTCACCCGTGTACAGGTTCCCGTGGGAATCCACGATCATGTCGTGCAGCGACGTCGCGAATTGTCCTGGCGCCTGACCCGGACCGCCGAACGAGCCTACGACTTCGAGCGTCTCGCGGCGGAGAATCCACACCTTCTGGTTGGATCCATCCGCGACGTACATGTAGGTCTGGTCGGGAGAGAACTCGATGTCCCACACCGATCCCGCCCCGGTGCTCTCCTTCGCCACGAACCCCTCACGGACGAACGTGCCGTCCTGGCGGAACACCTGGAAGCGGTTGTTCGAGCGATCGCAGACGTAGACGAGGCCGTCGCGGGCGATGCGCAGGCAGTGCACGGCGCTGCCGAACTGCTTCGGAGGCGCCGCCGGATCGAACTTCGCGACGACCGCGGCATCGTCGGGACGCGCGCCGTACGCGCCCCAATGCCGCTTGTAAGCGCCGGTTTCGGCGTCGAGCACGATGACGCGATGGTTCCGGTTCTGCTCGCCGTCGGACACGAAGACTTCGCCGGTCGCCGCATTGAAGCGCATCTGTGTCGCGGCGCCCATGTTGGCGGTGTCGTTGCTGCCGTTCTTCTGGCCCGCCGTGCCGATCTGACGGATGAGTTGTCCGCTGCGCGAGAAGACCAGCAGGTGGGCGTCGCGATCGCCGTTGCCGCTGATCCAGACGCGATCTTTCGAATCGATGGTGAGGCCGTGCACCTGTTCCATCCACGTGTAGCCGGTGCCTTGTCCGCCCCACGCACGAACGAATGCGCCGGACGGATCGAACTCAATCACGTGGGGCGCGGGCACGCCGCCGGCCTTCTTGATCGAGTCGGACTCGGCGCGTTGCACGATCACGATGTGATCGCGGGCATCGATGCCGATGCCACTCACTGGACCAACGACCCAGTTATTGGGCAGCGGCTTCGGCCATGACGCGTCCACCTCGAAGGCCGGCACGGCCGATGTCGTGGACGACGACTGCGCGAAGGGGTTGGTCCGGGTACTTGCCCAGGCACAGATCACGAAGGCCGTCAACCAGACGAGCTTTGGCGTCGAGTGCCTGCGACGAGGAGACACCAGCAGCATGGGCATTTCGCAGGAGCAGTTGCGGGAGAGTGTGCGCTGGGTCTGGTGGCCGACGCAAGCCCGAAAGCAGGGATGCTCAGGCCCACAGCGACCTGTGACAGTCCGTGTAGACTCGTCTGTATTCATGACTTTCTGGCTGGTTCTGGCGGCGTACACGTGCTCCGGTCTCGCGGGCCTCGTGTACGAGGTCAGCTGGAGCCGCACGCTCACGTTGGCGATGGGGCACGGACTGCCCGCATCGAGCACGGTGCTGGCATCGTTCATGGGAGGACTGGCCCTCGGTGCGGTTGGCGGCGGCCGGATTGCGTTGCGTCTCAGCGCGCGCGACGCCCTCCGAGCGTATGCCGCCCTCGAGCTCGTCGCGGCCGTGCTCGCGGTGGCCATCCCGTACGAGCTCCGGGCGCTCTCACCCCTGTTCGTTTCGGCCTACCAGGATGGCCAGGGTGGTCTCACATTCGCCCTCATTCGTCTTTTGGCCTGCCTGCTGCTCCTGCTCCTGCCGGCGATGGCCCTGGGCGCGACGTTCCCGATGGCGGTCCGATGGGCGACGGGCGAGACGGATCGGCCTGAACATCTCGCCGGTCGCCTATACGCCGCCAACACCGTTGGGGCGGCCGTGGGTGCCGTGCTTGCCGGTTTCGTCCTGCTGCCGGCGCTGGGCATCTTCACGACGTCACTGGTCGGGTCCGCCGTGAGCGTCCTCGCCGCGGCGCTGGCAATGGCCGGAGCCGCCCGCATCCCTGCAGCCTCCGAGCCGCAGCGGGCTGCGCCGCCGGCTCAGCCGTCGAAGCCGCGAAAAAGTCGTAAGTCGATCGAGCGGCCGGTTGCGACCCTGCCTCACTATCCCGGACTCGCCGCAGTGATTCTGACGATCACCGGAGTGGTCACCTTCGCCTGCGAGCTCGCGTGGACTCGTGTGTTCGCGCTGATTGTCGGGCCGTCGACATACGCCTTTGCCGCGACTGTTGCCGCGTTCATCGGAGGACTCGCCGTTGGCGCTGCAACAGGGTCGTTGATTGGCGGCCGAACGCGCCGCCGGACAACTGCGCTCGCCGTCGTTCTCGGATTGGCGGCTCTGGCGACGGCCTGGGCCAGCGCCAGAGTCGGCGCGGAATTGCCGCGCCGCGTGATGCTCGACTTCGCCAGCGGTCGGCCTGGCGGGCTCCTCTTCACGCACGCGCTGCTCGTCGCCGCGACCATTGTCCCAGCCGCGATCGGCATCGGCGCCGCGTTTCCGCTTTCGCTCGAGCTCGCCGGCGGTGCCGGAGCGCCGGCCCGACGTCTGGGCGCTTTGTACGGCATCAATACGCTGGCAGCCGTCAGCGGTTCGTTGCTGACCGGTTTCTTCGCCATTCCGCTCATCGGACTGGAGCGCACGCTCCTCGTGGCCACGCTTCTCCTCGTCGTGGCCGCAGCGCTCGCGCTATGGCGGGGAGCGGAATCGGTCATCAGCCGCGCCGCAGCCGCAACCCCGGCTGTTCTCACCGTGTTGCTGGTCGCAACCGGCGATCGGTGGGATCGCGAGCTGCTGGCGAGCGGTTCCTACAAATACGCCTCGGCCATCCCCTCCGGACTCGACATCGAGACGGCTCTAAAGGCGGGCACGCTCGTGTTCTACCGTGACGGTCCAACCGGCACGGTGTCGGTGAAGCGCTTGACCGGCGCGCTGTCGCTCGCGATCGACGGCAAGGTGGATGCCTCGACGGCGGGGGACATGCTGACACAGAAACTGCTCGCGCACTTGCCCCTGCTGTTGCACGACGACCCGCACGAGGTGTGCGTCATCGGTCTGGGCAGCGGCGTGACCGTGCTCGCTTCGCTGACCCATCCAATCGCCGGCGTCGACGTGCTCGAGATCTCACCGGAAGTCGCCGAAGCGTCGCGGCTCTTCGCCGAAGGGCAACGCTCGCCGCTCGACGATCCGCGCACGCACCTCATTGTCGCCGACGGGCGAACGCACTTGGCGTTGGCGAGGAAACGATACGACGTGATCATCTCCGAGCCCTCGAATCCCTGGATGGCCGGCGTCGCCGCGCTGTTCACCCGGGAATTCTTCGAGGCCGCCAAGGCCCGCCTCGAGGCGCACGGCATCGTCTGCCAATGGGTCAACACCTATGACATCAGCACCGAGGATCTGCAGTCGGTGGTCGGCACATTCGCGTCGGTCTTTTCGCATCGCGCGATGTGGCTCATTGGCGACGGCGACCTGCTGCTCATCGGATCCGAAGATGCCCTCGAGCCGAAGCTCGGGGCGCTCGAGACGGCCTGGCAGCGGCCCGGCGTCGCTGCCGATCTGCGTGCAGTTGGCGTCGCTCAGCCGTTTGCCATCCTGTCGATGTTCGTTGCGGGTGACGACGGCGCCGCGCGGTTCGCTCAGAACGTCCCATTGCAGTCGGACGATCGAATGGCCCTCGAATTCTCAGGGCCACGCGCCCTCCGGACCAGTGTCAGGCGCGACAACGTCACGCGGCTCCGATCTATTGCCGCATCGAGTGCGCGCCCAGAACCGGTGGCGCGCGCATGGGCGCGTGCAGATGCGGACGCGCTCACCGGGCGGGCGGCGATGCTTGAGCAGGCAGGTGCGTTCGAGCCGGCGTACGAGGCGGCCGTCGATGCCGTGAACAGGGCGCCGGAAGATGCACGCGGGCTCGAGAGCGTCGTCGAGAACGCGGTGGCGACGGCACGCCAGGCGGAGGCGGTCAGTTTGCTCCGAGGTCTCATCGATCGACGGCCGGATCTGATCGCTCCCCGGGTGGCGCTCTCACGGCTGTATGCGGCGAGCGGGTCGGTGGAAGAGGCGGTGCGCACCGCGGCCGAGGCCGTCGCCCGTGCCCCCGACGACGCGTCCGCGCTCGAACAGCTGGCATCCGTCTATGCGGACATCGGCGATGGCAGCCGGCTGGCGCCGATCGTCGCGAGGCTGGCTTCGCATGCGGACCGTGCCGGCAGCCACTACTACGCCGCGGCGTTGCAGTTTCTCGAAGGTGATCTCGAGGCCGCTGCGGCGGCCGCCCGTGCCGCGTTGACGATCGATCCGCGTCACGGCAAAGCGCAAAACCTCATTGGCGCGATTCAGGCTACCAAGGGCGACACGTCTGCCGCGCGTACGGCGTTCAATGCCGCGCTGACGCTCGATCCGCGCGATCCCGCCACATATCAGAATCTGGCGCTGCTCGAATTGAACACCGGGAATGTCGCGGCAGCGGCCCGCCTCTACGCCGAGGCTCTCTCGCTCGATCCCGCTTCCGAAACCGCTCGCCAAGGGCTGGCGAGAGCGAAGGGAAGTCAGTAAGTCAGAGGTTCACAGGTTCAC
>JBKPSC010000166.1:0-4358 GCA_046734915.1 Acidobacteriota bacterium
CCCCACAGTAGAGAGCCACCAAACTACCGCTGGAAGTCGCGATCGGACGTCGAGGGCGTTGGTATCATCTCGACCGGCATCTATGCCGGTGCCATTGGCTGAAAAGCCGGACATGAAGCGGGCCCTCTGCATCCTCGCTGCCGTCGCCGTCCTGACCACCGGGGCCGTGGGACAGGAACAGGTACGTCGGCAGGGCAGCGGCGACGAGCAGGCGCAGGTGAAGAAGACGCTCGACACCTACTGCGTCGGCTGCCACAACTCCCGCGCCAAGGCGGGCGATCTCGCGCTGGACACTCTCTCGCTCGATGCGGTGCAGCAGAACGCCGACGTCTGGGAAAAGGCCATGCGCAAGCTGCGCGGCCGCCTGATGCCGCCGCCGACCAGCCGCCAGCCCGATCAGCGTGAGATCGATGCCTTCGTCACATGGATGGAGACGCAACTGGACAGCGCCCGCGGAGGCCTGGTCGCGGGGCACGTTCCAGCGCAGCGCCTCTCGCGCACGGAGTTCGCCACGTCGGTGAACGACCTCCTCGGCATCGAGCTCGACGCCGCACAAATCCTGCCGGCGGAGATCGAGGTCAACGGCTTCGAGAACATCGCCACCGCGCTCACAGTCTCTCCGTCCTTCCTCGATCAATATGTCGCCGGCGCGCGGCTCGCGGCGAAGCTGGCGGTGGGTGACCCCACCAAGATGACGAGCGCCACGTATCTCCTGCCGCCAGGCGAGCAGCCTGACCACGTGGATGGTCTTCCGCTCGGCACGCGCGGCGGGATGAAGTTCCGTCACAACTTTCCGGCCGATGGCGAATACCGCGTCACGATTCTCGATCTCGGCATTGACCTTTATTCCCGCGTCCTCGATACGCGCCATCGCGTCGTCATCCTCGTGGACGGCCGCGAGGTGTTTCGCGGCGAGCTTGGAGGCACCGAAGACCTGCGCACCGTAGACCGCAAAGGCGCGCCGGGCCGCGCCGAGGTCACGAGCCGGTTCGCCAACTTGCCGGTGCAGGTGAAAGCGGGAATCCACGACGTGGCGGTGACGTTCATCGAGCGCGCGCGCGTTCAGTCCGACGAGTTCGTCGGCTTTTTGCCGGGCGACGAGTTCAGCCGCGGGGATCGCGAGCCGCGTCTCGTCAGTGGCGTCAAGGTGGACGGTCCGTTCAACTCGCCGGGCGTGTCGGAAACGCCGAGCCGCCGGAAGATCTTCGTCTGCCGGCCCGACAGCAAGACGCCGGAGCGAGCGTGCGCGCGCCGCATCGCCGCCAGCCTCGCCCGCGGGGCCTTCCGCCGTCCCGTGACCGAGCAGGACGTCGACGGCTTGATGCCGTTCTTCGACAAGGGCCGCGAGACCAGTTTCGATGCGCGCATCGAGCAGCTGATCGCAGCGGTGCTCGTCAGCCCCGAGTTCCTGTATCGCACTGTCCATACGCCTGCGGCACCGTCCGCGAGTGCGATCCGCCGTACGACGAGTCCTAATACCGGGAGTGCCGCATACCCGTTGACCGACCTCGAGCTCGCGTCGCGGCTCTCGTTCTTCCTCTGGAGCCAGGGCCCGGACGAGACGCTGCTCGCGATCGCAGCGAGCGGAAAGCTGAGCGCGCCTGGTGCGCTGCAGGCGCAGGCGCAGCGCATGTTGAAGGATCCGCGTGCGTCGAGGCTGGTGCGGAACTTCGCGATGAGAGCGCTCGATCTCGACAAGCTGAATCAGGTGGTGCCGGATCCGAACCTGTTCCCGACCTTCAGCGATGCGCTCCGGCGCGACATGTCGACTGAGATCGAGTCGTTCATCAGCAGCATCCTGCTCGAGGACCGCGACGTCGGCGACCTGCTCACCGCCGACCACACGTTCCTCAATGACCGGCTCGCGAAGCATTACGGCATCGCCTCGGTCTACGGTCCGCAGTTCCGGCGCGTGACGCTCGACGATCCACGGCGCTGGGGCCTGATGGGGAAGGGCGCGGTGCTGCTGCGGACCTCGTACGGAGATCGCACGTCGCCCGTGCTGCGAGGTGCGTGGGTGCTGGGCAAGTTGATGGGCACGCCGCCGACACCTCCCCCGCCGGACGTGGACACGGATCTCTCTCAGGCCAAGGGCGAAGCGCCGAAGACACTGCGGGCGCGGCTCGAGCAGCACCGCTCGAAACCGGGATGCAATCAGTGCCACGGCGTCATCGATCCGATCGGCCTCGCACTCGAGAACTTCGACGCGGTCGGGCGATGGCGCGACGTGGATCAGGAGGCGAAAGCGCCGATCGACGCGCGGACGGTACTGCCGAACGGCAAGGCGGTGAACGGTCCAGCGGAGCTCCGCGACGCGCTATTCGGCGGCCGCGATTTGTTCGTGCGAGCCCTCACCGAGAGGCTCATGATGTATGCCCTGGGGCGGGAGCTGCAGGCGTACGACATGCCGCAGGTGCGCGCGGTGGTCCATCGCGCGGCGGCGCAGGGCAATCGGCTATCGGCCATCGTGTCCGGCATCGTCTCGAGTGACGCGTTCCGCATGCAGGCACCGCCCGCGCCGCAGCCCGGCGTGCAGGTTGCGATGGGGCGGCTGAAGGCCGCCCCTACGACTGGCAAAGGGGATTGACATGTTTCTGACCAAGCGACATCTGTCCCGACGCGCGGTTCTCAAGGGTGCCGGCGTCACGCTGGCATTGCCGCTCCTGGACGCGATGGTGCCAGCGGCGACGGCGCTGGCGCAAACGGCCGCCTCGCCCACGCTGCGCATGGGGTTCTTCTACATTCCGCACGGCGCCATCATGGGCAACACGTCCCACGGTCCCGAGATGGACAAGTGGACGCCGAGCGGCGCGGGCGCCGACTTCAAGCTCAGTCCGATCCTCAAATCGCTCGAGCCTTACAAGAAGTACGTCACGTCGTTCGGGAATCTTCAGAACCAGGCCATGGTTGGCGGCGTGCACGGCTTCGCCCCGGCCACCTGGCTGAGCGGTCATCGGCCGGACAAGGGTTCCGTCGGCGCCAGCATGTCGACGACGCTCGACCAGGTCGTGGCGCAGCACATCGGCCAGAACACGACGCTTCCATCACTCGAGGTGTCGTCGGAGACCACGCAACAGGCGGCAGCGTGCAGCGGTGCGGCGTGCTTCTACAACACGACGCTCTCGTTCCGTGACGCGCATTCGCCGCTGCCGATGGAGTTCAATCCGCGCAAGGTCTTCGCGATGCTGTTCGGCGAGGGCGACACGCCGGAAGAGCGCGCTGCGATTCAGGATCAGACGCGAAGCCTGCTGGATCGCATCACGGGGAACACGCGCGCGCTGCAGCGCGACCTGGGCGCGAACGATCGCAGGGTGCTCGACGCCTATCTCGAGACGGTGCGCGAGATCGAACGGCGCGTGAACCTGGCGTCGAGTCGCGACCTGTCGATGATCACGGTGCCCGAAGCGCCGATGGGCGAGCTGAACGCGTTCGGCGAGCAGGTCGATCTCATGTTCGACCTCATCGCATTGGCCTATCAGGCGGATCTGACTCGCGTCGCCTCCTACATCATGGTGGCGGAGGGCACGAATCGGACCTACAACCACATCGGCGTTTCGGATTCGTTCCATCCAGTGTCGCACCATGCCAACGAGATCGGCCGGCTCGAGAAGCTCGCGAAGATCCAGACGTCGCACGTGGAGCGGTTCGCCGCGTTCGTGAAGAAGCTTGCTGCCGTCAAGGACGGCGACGGTACGCTGCTGGATCATTCGATGGTCCTCTATGGCTCGAACATGTCCAACAGCGACAAGCACAACGGCCATCCGCTGCCGACCGTGCTCGTGGGCGGCGGCAACGGCAAGCTGCGCGGCAGCCAGCACATCGATCCCGGCCAGCCGACACCGATCGCTAACCTGCACCTGACGATTCTCGACAGGATCAACGCGCGTCAGGAAAAGTTTGGCGACAGTACCGGCCTCATCGCGAACGTGTGACGGCGGGACCGCGTCGCCGTAGTGTCCGGCTTTAGCCGGACCGTGACCTGCGGAGTGCGGGGGACTAATGCTCGATCGAAGACAGCTCATGACACGCGTCGTCGGCGCAGTGATCGCGGGGCTGGCCGCACCGCGTCGCGGCGCAGCGCAGGTCACGACGACCGCGTTGAGCGATCGGTTGTCGTTGATCACGAGCGGTGGCACCAACGTCCTGGCACTCGCAACCTCCGACGGACTGGTGCTCGTGGACAGCGGCGCCCCAGACCGCAGCGACGCGCTCGTCGCAGCGCTCCGATCGCTGTCGGGCGGCGGCAGCGTGCGCACCGTGTTCAACACGCACTATCACCCGGAGAACACCGGCGCCAACGAGGCACTGCGGCAGGGCGGCGCGACGATCGTCGCGCACGAAAACACGCGGCTCTGGAT
>JBKPSC010000167.1:0-15027 GCA_046734915.1 Acidobacteriota bacterium
ATGAACGGGTCTGGTTCGGTCACCGCAGGGTTCTGCAAAGACCACGCGCCGACACAGATATAGGAGTCGAGATAGATTTGCTTTCGCTTCGCGAGTTGAAATGTCAGGCTGTGCTGATCGCGAGCGTCGAGCTGGTTGAGCACGGCAACCGGGCTTCGGGTCACTTCGCCAGCGGATTCGGTCGCATCTGGAACTTCACCGCCTTCGGAAGCACGCCTCGACCGCCCTCGCCGACTCCCCCTTCGATGTGCCACGTGGCATACGTGGAGAAGCTCGCCCAGAGCCCTTTGCCCTTCCAGCCGGTCTTGGGGTCGTCGACTCTGCCGTTGGCCGAACGTGGGAAGAAGCCCAGCGGGTACGGGACGCGCAGCGTCACGAACTGTTTGGTCGCGGGATGGATCACCTCGAACGCGTCCGTATTGTTCGATCCGTACATCGGCGCGTCCTTTCCCAGGCCGAGCGTGTCGTGCACGTCGAGGTGTGTGAGGTAACTCTCGTTCGCGTGGAACGGACTGCCGTCCCATGTCGGATCGGTCTTGCGGTAGAACGTCCAGCCCTCGGGACAACTCTGACCGCTGGCCGTGGGATCGCTCGTGGTCCTGCACTTGCTACGGTCGAACGATGAAAAGTGTCCGCTCGATCGCCAGTTCTGCCACACGAGACCCTGGTGGTCGGCTTCGACGCCGCCCGATCCGAAGACGTCAATCGGCTGATTGGCTGGCGGCTCGAAGAACTCCGCCTTGCACGTCAGCGGCGGATTCGGTCCCCGCTCGAGGCGCATCAAGCGCTTCTGCCCGCGGCCGATGCCGGAACACCACAGGCTGTTGTCCTTCGGATTGACCGCGACCGAGTAACAGCCGAAGTCAATCCGGTGATCCCGGGCGGGATCGATCGGCTGATCGGGTTCGCTCCACCCCGGCGTAATCCGACCGTCGCTGTTCGTGTCGAGCACGGCGGGACACCAGCCCTGCGACGCTTCGGCATCATGGGTCTTTTCCCACGTGTTGACGTCGATCCAGCCCACCGCACCGGTCATGCCGAAGTAGATGTTGTTGTCGGCGTCGAACATGTTGTGATCGGCGCTGAAGCACGTGTCCACGTGCTCGTAGGTGTTCGTCGCCTGGTCGTACTTGGCCACCTGGCGGGAGCTCGCTCGCAATGGATAGTAGGCCGCAAACCTGTTCGCGCTCGACGTGCAGAACGCCGGCTGCTGCCGCGCGTCCCGGTTGCGCACCGCCATCCAGAGCTTGCCGTTGCGATCGACGGCCGAGCTCCGCACGTCGGCGGCGCGCTTCCAGATGTCCTCGCCCCAGAAGGGCGACGGCGTCGGCGCCGCATTGAACGACGAGACCAGAGGCGGCGCGGCCGATTGGACCTTGATCGTGCGCGCAGTGTGCGTCACGGGATTCAGGACGGTCAAAGAGTCCGTCATCTCGGCCACGCCGTAGACGGGACCGTTGGCGTTGGCAGTCGGGACACGCGTATCGCCGGCGACGTTGTCGGAGCGGCCGTCAGTCGGTGTTCCCCAGTCCCACCACGAGACAACGAGATTGCGCTCGACGCCTGCCGGCCGCGGCGGTGTAGTCTTCGGGGCCTCGCCGGCGCGGACATGGTCGGTCCAGTCGGCAAACGCCGTCCGCGCCTCGCCGAAGTTCATGAAGAACGTGCCCATGGATGGCCCCGACGGTCCCACCTTGGTCCGCTTCTCCCAGGCGGCCAGCGTGGAGGCGGTTCCGACCGACATCGACGGCAGAATGCTGCGCGTGGCCTTGTTACCCAGTTGATGGCAGTCGAAGCACTCCTTGGCGTCCATGGAGAACTTCTTCTGAGCCTCGAGGCCGGAAGGAGCCTTCACCATCGACAACCACCACGCCGAGGGATACACCTGTGCCGCGGCCGCTGCGTCGGGGGCAAGCACCGCGGTGAGATCGAGACGCTGGCCTGGTTTCGCCGTAACCCGCGTCGAATCCACCAGGCCATAGCCGCGCACGAAGACCTGATATGAGGCCCGCGGCAGATCGGGCAGCACGTACCGGCCGCGATCGTCAGTGACGACTATGCGGGCGAAGCGGGTGGGAAGGTCGGTCGTTTCCGCGATCACCCAGACGCCGGCTTCGGGCCCTTTCGCGCTGGTGACCGCGCCCCCGATGTCGTCGGGGTCGATCGCGACCGCGTTCCCTTGCGTGTAGACGAACAAGGGGATGGCACTGGCGAGGACGGTCGCCAGAACAATTACCCAGCTCTCGTCCAAGTTTCGCGCTCTCATGGTTGTCTCCCATCCTGTGCTCTGGAGCGGCGCACACTTCTCGCTCAATCGGGCAGGCCGATCACGACCACATCAGAGTTCTCCTGTTGTCGGTCGAACACAATGCGCTTGCCGTCGGGCGTGAGATCGAAGCTCTGCAGCCGTCCTCGATCCTCGAGGCGAGGAGGGCTGAAGTATATGGCCGGCCAGCGCTGGGGCATCTGCTTCGACACGCGTGTGTTCGTCAGCCCGAACACCGCCAGGATCGTCGTGGACGCTGTGCCTCACGTGGAGCTTGGATTGCAGCCTGCTGGCCGGGGAATCCTGAATGTCAATCCGACGATTCAGTTCAGCAACTCGCTCGAGCCGGTGACAAACCTGGGTGTAACAGCGGTCAACCCGTCGACTCTGAGCGGTCCGCACTCGCCGGCGTTCAGACGTTTTCGGGCAGTGGCATTACCTGAAACACCAATATCGCGGCCGGCATCTTCTGGAAATTCTAATGGGCTTGAGGCTTCGGACTTCATCGGCTGCGGACTTGACCGCCTGAAGCCTGGAACCTAAAGCCGAAGCGCCTGAAGCCAGTAGCCCGGAGCCTGAAGCCCGCTAATATCCGACGTAGCCCTCGGTCAACTCGATATACACGCCACTCGGGTCGGTGATGTAAGCGATCTTCAGCGCGATCGCCGGCACGTCGCGGAAGGGCACATCGAATTTGATGCCCTTCGCCTCGAGCTGTTTGACGAACGCCGCCAGGTCCTTGATCTCGAAACCGATGTGATCGATGACCCGGCCCTTCGTCCCGACGACCGGATTCTGGCTGGTCTGGAACGACAGGTTGACCGTGCCCGCATCCGCGGTCGTCTGGATCGTGCCGCGAGCCCGCTTGGTCAGCGAGAACGTCTCTGCATACCAATCGAGGAGCTTGGCAAAGTCCGGCGTCAGGAAATGCACGTGGTTCGGCAGCGCCTTGGCCGAGAGCGTCTTGTCTTCCTGCATCTCGATGCGCAGACCGTCCGGTCCGAGGACATATGCGTTCGGGAAACCTTCAGCGCCGGTGAATTCACTCTGCACCTGGTAGCCCGCGCCCTTCAGCGCCGTGAGCATGTCAGGCATGCTCTTGACCTTGAATCCGAAGTGATCCACGACCGTGCCCTGCGACGGTCCTGCCGGCGCCCGCTGTGTGAGCGCGACCAGCATGTTGGGGAACTTCACCACCATCAGCGGCCCCTTCTGGACGAACACTCCTCCGAAGGTGTCGACCCAGAGCTTCTTGTGGACTTCGACGTCGGCGACGTTCAAATGCACGTGCCCGTAGGTGATGCCGGCGGCGTTCATCGGCGAGAGCTGCGCGCGGGCGGTGCCGGCGACGGTCAGCATCAGCGCGGCGCTCAGGAACAGTGTCTTCATGGATCCTCCCAGGGGGCAAATCGTAGCGTTGGCGGGCGGCATTTGCCAAACGGCCGATTCGCTCGCCGCGCGGACCGAGCGGCGCTTCGATCGCGCTACCATATTGCACCGACTAACTGGAGGGCCACCCATGCCGGCAGCACGCCTACGATCGTGGCTAATCATCGCAGTCGCCTTGACCCTCCTGCAGACTCCGGTCGTCGCCCAGAATGCGCGTCTGCAGCAGCAAAAAGCGCTCGTTCAACGCTGGATCGATGTCGGATTCAACCAGCGAATGCCCGAGGTCGTCGAGGAGACGTTCAGCCCGGCCGTCACCGTCAACGGAGAACGCATCGGGCGCGAGGGCCTGCGGCGCAGCATGAGCGGCTTCTTGATGGCCTTTGCTGACCTGCGTGTCACGATCACCGCGATTGTCGCCGAGGACGACCACGTGGCGATCTGGTATACGGCTCAAGGCGTTCATCGCGGAGAGTTCAACGGCATCCCGCCCACTGGCAAGAGTGTGCGCTGGACGGGTGCGGATCTGCTACGCATCGACGACGGCGTGATCGTCGAGGCGTCGTTTCTCGACGATGCTCTGGGGCTGATGCGTCAACTCGGCGGACGGCCGTAAAAGGAAGGTCGATGCAGGCAGGGGCGCGAACCGCCAGCATGCGGTTCACCTCCCCGCCGTCGTCGACGACGGCGGCGGCCAGGTCATCTTGAGCTGATCGAACAAGAAGGCCAGCACGTCTGCTGTCTGCCCGACGCGCACGCTGAGTGGTGAGCCTATGCCGTGGCCGGCTTCGCTGGTCGTGGCGAGCAGAATGGGATGATCCGAGCTCGTGGCTGCCTGGAGCCGAGCGGCCATCTTACGCGAGTGCATCGGATTGGCGCGGCCGTCGTTGTCGCCGGTCTGCATCAGCACCGCCGGATACGCAACGCCCGCCTGGACGTGATGATAGGGAGAGTAGGCGAAGAGGGCTCGGAATTGATCGGCATTCTTGACCGTCCCGAACTCCGTGGTGTTGAACTCGCCGTTTGGATCGAGTTCGACGCGCAGCATGTCGTAAATGCCGACGCTCGACACCACGGCCCGGAACAGCTCCGGGTGCTGAGTCATAACCGCGCCCATGAGAAGACCGCCATTCGACCCGCCCTGAATCGCGAGCCGCTCGGGCGAGGTATATCGCTCGGCGATCAACCGCTGGGCGACGGCGACGAAATCGTCGAAGACGTTCTGCTTGCGCAGGAGCGAGCCTGTCGCGTGCCACTCTTCCCCGAATTCGCCGCCACCCCGGAGGTTGGCGATCGCCAGCACGCCACCGGCATCGAAGAAGATGCGTCGTGACGGACCCAGGAAGTACGGCGTCTCACTGATCCCGTATCCTCCATACCCATACAGAAGCGTCGGATGGCTTCCGTCGAGCACCAGGCCCTTCCGGCGGATGATGTTGACCGGAATCTCCGTGCCGTCACGCGACCGCGCCGTAAGGCGGGTCACTTCCATGTCGTCGAGATTGACGGGGCTGGTCACCTTCAGATTCGTCGCGGCATCACGTCCGTCGGGCGTCCTGCGACGAAACGCACGGGGCGTCAGATACGTCTCGACGCTGTAGATGAGATCGCCCTCCACCGATTCCATCTCGCCGACCGACGCGACCGGCGGCAGCGCCGCTTCGCCGCTCGTGCGGCCTTCGGTATCGAAGAATCGCAGTCGCGACGGTCCGCCGGCCATGAATCGCACGACCATCGTCCGGCCGGCAAACACGATCGCCGCCTCACCGAACTGCGTCGCAATCACGTCAGCACCTTGTGGCACGAGCTCGCGGGCATGCGCCAGCGCGTAATCGCCTGGCGCCAGCTTGAGGATGCGGCGGCGCGGCGCATTGCGCTCCGAGACCATGTACAGCGCCCGATCGGGACCGAACGTGGCGTACTCGACTTCGTCCTCGAAGCGCGTCACCTGATGAACCGCGCCGGTCCGGTCCACCACGTAGTGAGCGAACTGCCCTCCGTCACCGTTGGCCACCGTGACGAGCAGCGCGCGCGCGACAGGCGAATAGTCCAACTGGATCTCGGCGACACGGGGCAGCCCTTCGACGAGGACCTGCCGATCCTTGGACACGTCAGTCCCGAGCTGATGCAGCCAGACGGTCTGATAGAAGTGCCGATCGGCTTCGGGTCGCTCCGGTCCCGGAAACCGCGTGTACCAGACGGCCCGGCCGTCCTCGGTCCAGGCCGCATCACCTCCAGCGGTGGGGTACTGCACGTGTGGAATGACCTCGCCAATCTCGCGACCGCTCACGACGTCGAAGAGGTGCAAATCGCCGTCTTCGCTGCCGCCCCGAGAGAGTGAGACGGCCACGCGTTGACCGTCCAGCGACGGGACGTACCAATCGATCGCGGTTCCGCCCGTCGGGTCGATGACGTTTGGATCGAGGAAAACCCGCGGCTGGGAGGTATCAGCGGCCATGACGGCCAGCATCACTTGCTGCTTGGCCGGGTCGTTGTAGCGCGCGAACAGTCGGCCGCCTCCACTCTTCAGGTCGCCGTACGATGGCGAGGCCTGCGAGATGAGCTCCGTCAAACGAGTGGCGACTGCCGACCGGTATGGCAACGCATCGAGATAGCCGCGCGTGCGTGCGGTTTGTGCGGCCGACCAGGCACGAACCTCGGCATCGCTGCCGTTCTCGAGCCAGCGATAGGGGTCTTCCACTGAAACATCGTGATACACGTCCGTCACCGGCGTCATTCGCGTCGGCGGCGCCGTTCGGTCACGCCCTTCGAGTAGGGCGATAGCCACCGCCCCCACGCTCACGCACATCAGGAAGGTTTTCACCATCGACTTGCTCCTGCAGAACGGCGACGGCCGCCGACGAGATGTGCCACGTCTACGAGGTCGCGGGCCGATGCGCGCGCATGAACGAGCGTATCTGACGCACCGCGAGCGGGATCCGCTCCTTGGGTTCCTTCCACGGGAACATGCTGACTTCGGCCTTCGGGGCGAGCATCGCCGCCTCCATTGCTACGGCGTAGGGATGCGCCGGGATGTCGTCCGGCAGGATCAGAATCGGCGTCTGGCAACTGCGGACGAAGTCGCGCGTCACCGTGAAGACGAAGTCCGGGTTAGAGCGGTACATCTTCGTCAAGAACTTCTCCGCCATCTCCATCTTGATATCGGGCCGGCGGGCGGTCAGCGCGGGCGCCCAGCCCTTGATGTTGGTTTCGTAGAAGAGGTCACGCATCTCCGGACGAGACCCGCTGGGCTGTGCGAGAACTGCCGCGACAATGCGATCGGGTGCGCGCTTCAAGAGGTTCCAGATGAAGGGGCCGCCAATGCAGAAGCCCATCACCATGAACTTGTCGATCCGGAGGTGGTCCATCAGCCCGATGTGGTCGTCGGTGTAGGCGTCCCACGGCCGATCGATCTCGAGGGGACCGGACGACTCACCGCCATTCGCGTTGCGCAGGTCTGATGCGATGCAGCGATACTCGCCCTTGAACTCCTCGATCGGATTGAAGGGATCGCCGCGCTTCAAGCCGGCCATCGTCGAGTTCAATCCGCCGCCGGCAATGAGCAGCAACGGAAACCCGGATCCGGCCTCCTCGTAGTGGATTCGAACCGGGCCTCGTTCGTAGAACGACATGGCAGCGCCTCCTTGCCCCGTCTGCTGCGCCAACACGCGCTGGGCTGCGGCCATGGCCGTCGCCGCCGCGCCCGCCTTCAACAGCTTGCGTCTGCTCGGATCCATAAACCGCCCCTTCTCTGGATGGCTCGCAGCGTATCAATTGGACCGCCAGCGTCTCGCTGGTCGAACACGCCAGAATGATAGCGAGAAATATCGACCTGGGAGGCCCCCGAGTCAATTATCCGGCAGGAAGTTGCTAGCGGAGCTGCTCTGTGAGCTGTCGGTCCCGCGTTCGACGGGTACCGGCGAGCACCGGAGCCACGCCATCAGCCACCACGCTGACGACGGGAACGTCGTCTTCGGCAAATGGTTCGGACAACGAGTACAGCGTCAACGCGCCGATGGGTTCTCCGTTCGTCATGAGGGGCACGCTCAAACAGAGTCTCAGCGGCTCGGGCCCGAAGACCGCGGGGCCCTCCAGATCAAGGGCGGCGTCGGAATTGACGATCGACCGGCGATTGGCGACCACCCAGCCACTCAATCTCTCGCCAATCGCCATTCGCCACTCGGGCAGCACATCTGAGTGCAGCCCGGAACGATGCTTCGCAACGAGCTGGCCCAATCCAGTGTCGAGATAGAAGACGCAGGTGGCGGCAGGCATGATTCGACGAAGAGGTCCGTGTACCCCGACACACAGCTCATCGGGTCCGAGAGACTGACTGACCAGGCGGCCGCATTCGAAGATAGTCCGAAGCGCGTCGTCGCGCGCCGACGCGCGTCCGTTGGCGATCGAGATCTGCGGTAGAGCGGCGCTCGGATCAGGCAGTGCTACCGAGCAGCCGCCGTCGGCAAAGGCACCACTGGAGTGCGCCTGGATGAACGCATCGATGATCTCCGGGTCGTACATGGTGCCACGCCGCTCGCGGAGAATCGAAAGCGCATCGCTGTCCGAGAGCCGGCGACGATATGGCCGATCCGACGTCAAGGCGTCGAAGCAGTCGACGACCGACAGGATGCGCGCGCCGATCGGAATGTCTCGCCCCTTCAGTCCGTCCGGGTATCCGGTGCCGTCCCAATTCTCATGGTGATGTCGCACGATGGGCACGACGGGAAACGGGAAGTCGACCCTGGAGAGAATGTCGGCGCCGATATCGGCGTGACGCTTCATCACCGCGAACTCGGCGTCGGTCAACTTACCGGGCTTGTTCAGGATGTGTTCGGGAATTGCGAGCTTGCCCGTATCGTGCAGGAGCGCGGCGGCTTCGAGCGCCCGCAGGTCGTCCTCGCCGACGCCCACGAGACCGGCGAGCTGCTGGGTGCGCCGTTGAACGCGCTGAATGTGGCCGTGTGTCACCTGATCCTTGGCATCGATGGCGTGAGCCAGCGTGTCGACCGTGGATTGATACAGGCGGTTGACTTTGTCGAGGTGGGCAATCTCATCTTCAAGGCGCCGCAGACCTGTGCGGAACATCGCGTGAAGAGCCAGTGGCAGCGGGACGAGGACGACGAGCACCAGCAGCGACGACGTGTCGCCGTAGATCAGGAGCACGAGGACCACGGCAACCAGCGCGCCCGCGAAGTAACTGAGCCACAAGCCGGAAAAATGCTGGCGCCAGATCTGAAGCAGCCGCGTGCCACTGCTCACGGCAATGGCGTACGCAATGAGACCCGTGTTCAACAAGAAGTACACGACGGTAAACAGCGCCGCCGGCAACGCGAGGCGGCTCAGCGCGACTGGCGTCTCACTCAGCGGCGAGACTCCCGTGACGCTGAAGAACAACCAGGCCGCCAGCCACATGGCAAACGGTGGCGCGGTCGCGTTGAACAGCGCACGACGGCCAGGCAGCGCCCGCCGGGCCAGACGCCAGGAAATCGCCAGACTGTCCAGTGCCACGACGAGTGTGCCGGCGCTCGGACCGAACGCCAGCGCCGCGGTAATGGTGAACGCGTCCGAAATCGAGAAGCTCGCCGCCACAGACGGCATTCTCAGCATTGCAATGCCACTGACGAGCGTGAGCGCCACGAGGATCAGGCCGATAGGCGGCAGCGGGTGATCGTGTCGATCACGCAGTGACACCCAGATGGCTGCAGTCCCGGCGATGGCGACGGAACCGACATACAAATCTGGCCACGCGCGCTTGACGCGCTCGAACGCGCTGGTAATGAACCTCAGCGACAACACTCCACATCAGCACTGTCGGCCGTTGATCGGTGATTCTGTTGCGTGCTTCCACTCACATCCACGCATCGAGTGAGTGGAATCTTGGCCTCACCTCGATTTCGTGTGCCGAATCAGCACTCACGGATTGCGCAGCTGTTGTCGAGTCTTCCCGCCGACACATGGTGCGCTGTTTCGTCACGGAACAGTCGATCGGGCCGCGCGGATCGTTTCGAGACGTTCTGGGACTGCTGTCGCGATCAGTCCTTTCGCTCCGAAGCGGCAAGTTCCAAATCGTGCTGCCATTTACAGTCTTGAGCGGGTCCGGGGCGCCGATGGTCTCCTCATTGCTGTGCTGGTGCGTGGTGCCTGCAAAGGAGGCTGCAAACGGTGCGTCCACGCTTTTCGATTGACGGCGGTGTGCTTACAAGATTGATCGCCATCGCGACCGCCCTGGTCGTGGCGATGCCCCTCTTCTCACGCCCCGTGGAAACCGCGGGACGCGCCAAGCTCGATCGTGAGCTGCAGCAGAAAGTTCGCGAGGCCAGGAGCGACGAGACCCAGCAAAGCACCGTTCGCGTCATCGTGCGCACGCCGGCGGACAAACGCCGAGCGGTGGCGGATACATTACAGAAGCAGGGTCACAAGACTCGCGCGGAACATCGCGCCATCAGTGCGTTGACCACCGAAGTTCATGTCGGGGATCTTGAAGCGCTGGCCGCCGACCCCAGCGTGCTCAGCATTTCGAGTGATGCGCCGGTCAGGGCCAATGGCGTCGAGTACGACTTGACTACCGTGTCCGAGCACGAGTCGCTGCTCGCCACGCTGGGCCTCGACGGCGAGCGACCGACGGGCGACAAGGTCACGATTGCCGTGATCGATTCGGGCCTCGAGATGACGGACGATCTCGGCGGCGGCCGGGCTGACCGGTTCTACGATTTCCTCTCCACAAGCCGTGATGACCACGCCCGCGATGACTACGGACACGGCACACATGTCGCCGGTCTCATCGGCGGAACGGGCCGAGGCTCGGAGCGCGAAGTCGAGCTGGTGGACCGAAACGGCAAGCTTCACAAAGTTCACGCGAAGCGGTACGGCGGCATCGCGCCCAAAGCGAAGGTTGTGAGCCTTCGCGTGCTCGATGCCAACGGGCAGGGCCTGACGAGTGCCGTGCTGGACGCTATCGATTTTGCGGTCGACCACAAAGACGACCTCAAGATCGACGTGCTCAACCTTTCACTGGGACATCCGATCCTGGAGCCGGCGTCGAGCGATCCGCTGGTGCAGGCAGTCGAGGCCGCGGTCCGTGCCGGCATCGTGGTCGTCGTCTCCGCTGGAAACTACGGCACGAACCCGCAGACCGGCGCCGTCGGATACGCGGGCATCACATCGCCCGGCAACGCGCCATCGGCGATCACGGTCGGAGCCCTCGACACCAAGGGAACCGTGACGCACCAGGACGACACGATCCCTGGCTACAGCTCGCGTGGCCCAACGTGGTACGACGGCCTGGCGAAGCCGGACCTGCTGGCGCCGGGTCACCGGCTGGTGTCGATCGCCGCTCAGGGATCGACCCTGTTCGCGAATCGAGCGAGCGCACGAGTGGCGGGCGACGACGAAAAGCATCAGTATCTGCGGCTGAGCGGCACGAGCATGTCGGCCGCCGTGACCAGCGGTGTCGTCGCACTGATGATCGAGGCCCACGAGAAGTCACACAAGGAACCCCTGTCGCCCAACGCCATCAAGGCCATTCTGGAGTTCAGCGCGATTCCGCTCAGCGGGCACGACCGTTTGACGCAGGGATCCGGCGTGCTGAATGCGGATGGCGCAATCGCTCTCGCCGCAGCGATCGACCCATCGGCGCAGTCCGGCTCCTGGTGGCTCGAGTCCGGAGTCTCTGAGAGGACCGCGATCGGCGGCGAGACGCTCCCGTGGGGGCAGACCGTTGTCTGGGGCAATACCGTCGTCTGGGGCAATGCCGTCTACTGGAACCTCCCAACGTGGAGTCAAACCGTCGTCTGGGGCAACACGGTCGTGTGGGGCAACACGGTGGTGTGGGGCAATGCCGTTGCGGGTTCGACCGTCGTCTGGGGCAACACCAACATCATCTGGGGTGTCGAATCGAACGCGGTGTGGGGGGATCCGAGTACATGGGCAAACACCGTCGTCTGGGGCAACGCGGCCCTGTCGTCCAACGACGGCGGCCCGGTTCGATCCACGACCGTGGTGTGGGGAAATCTCGCAGACTACAACTGACCGGGCGGATTGGGGCCTGGGGGAGCTGAATCACCCGACGCGCGTCATCGCACTTCGACTTCGACGACGTAGGCTGCGGCGTTGCTGCGATTCATCAGTTGATGTGGATCGGCGGCGGAGAGCACAGTCCAATCGCCCGTCCGCCTGAGATCCTTCACGGTGTTCTGGCCGCGCTCGCGATCGACGATTTCGCCGGCGACGAGCACGGCGACGACGGGATGTAGATGCGTGTGGAGCGTGTCGGTCGCCCCTGCACTCAACCGCACCTCCGACACGTGGAACGCCCGGCTGCTCGCGCGCGGTCGCGTGACGGGACTGCTGACCGGGAGATCGCGCGACCAGTCTCGCTGCCGAAGGTTCTCCACGCTGATCACGTGATACGTCCGCTTTCCCGCCTGCTCGGTGTGGGCGCTCGAGCGGCCGGCATACTCGGTCAAGAGCACCTGGCCAGGCTGGCGTGACAGCCAGCCGCCCCATCCCGCGCCTAGCAGACGCGCGCGGACCTCGCAGCCGCTGATGCAGATGGTCGCGAGGTCGTTGGCATGAACGTGTTCGAGGCTGGTCTGATCGGCGGCGATGGTGACGTTCAGCACGCGCAGTGCTTCGGTTTCGAACACGATTGGATGGCTGGGATCGAGATGAACGGCCAGCTGCGCGGCCGCTGACGCGGCTGTCATGGCGACGGCGAATGACATCCACGCCGCGAAGTGTCTCAACTCGACCACGTGTCACCCACGCACGGGTGTTTGAGTCAGCGTGTCCTTGAGCGCCCGGCGATCGACTTTCCCGGTCGGACCCTTGGGCAGCGCCGCGGCAAAATGCACCCGCTCGGGAACCTTGTAGTCGGCCAATCCAAGACGAGCGTGGGCGCGGATGTCTTCCTCTCCACAGTTGGCCCCGTCACGGAGCACGACGACGGCGACGACCGTCTCTCCCCAGACCTCGTGCGGCAGGCCGACGACTCCTGCTTCGAGAATCTGCGGATGCGAGTAGAGCGCTTCCTCGACCTCCTGCGGCGAGATATTCGACCCGCCGCGAATGATGATCTCCTTGATCCGGCCGCGGAACCAGTAATAGCCGTCCGCATCGCGGCTCACCAGATCGCCGGTGTAGAACCAGCCATCGCGCAGCGCCTGCGCGGTCGCTTCCGCATTCTGCCAGTAGCCCGAGCAGAGTGACGGACTGCGAATCAGCAGTTCCCCGGCCTCGCCGTCTGACACGACGTTGCCCGTCCCGTCCACGATGCGCGCCTCGACGCCTCGATTGACGACGCCAAGAGAACCCGGCCGCTGGCCGGCAAGGGGATTGACGATTGACGGTCCGGTCTCGGTCTGCGCCAGGCCTTCGACGACCTCGCAGCCCAGCACCCGGCGCGTCCGCTCCTGCAAGGCCACCGGCACGCTGTCGCCGCCAGCGTAGACCATCCGCAACGAAGCAACGTCGCGCGGTTGTCTGACCTGCTCTTCCAGGATGAAGTGCATCATGGCCGGCAGGCCCAGCGTCAGCGTGCAGCGAAATCGTTCGATGGCATCGAGGGCCGCGGCGGGGTCGAACGTCGGGAGAAGAACACAGGGCTCGCCGAGACGCAGGGTCCCGAGCAGCACATACAGTCCGCTGGCGTGCATCAGCGGCGTCATGAGCAGGCCTCGCGGCGCCGCGGACGTGCCGAACGTACGTTCGAAGTCCTGCGTGCACAGTCCTCCGGTCATCAGCAGGCTGCGGTGTGTGTGGACAGCTCCCTTCGGCCGCCCCGTGCTGCCCGACGTATACAGGATGAGCGCGGCGGCATCGTCTTCGACCACTGGCAGACCGGTGGGCGGCGGCTCGTTATTCGGCAGCTCGCTCAACACCCGCACACCGGTCTGGCGCACGGCATCGGCAAAAGGCGGCGGAGCAAACGCCAGAGCCGGAGCGGAGTTCGCGATTATCCAGGCAACTTCCACCGGCTTCAGGCGCAGGTTGATGGGGACGGCGATCAATCCCGCCTTGAACGCGGCGAAGTAGAGCTGCACCGCCTCGACGGTGTTGGGCCATTGCACGGCGACCCGATCACCGGGGCCCAACCCTTCAGCCAAGAGACAGGCGGCCAGGCGATCAGTGGAGGCGTCGAGCGTTGCGAAGGACATCGCTCTGTCCCCGCAGAAAAGCGCCGTCGTGTGCGGAGCCTGATTCGCGCGAGAACGGAGCAGGTCGCCCAGATTCATCGGTCGCCTCGGTCTTATCGAGCTCGGACGTATTTCCTCAAGTTGTTGAAGCCGACGTCAGCGGCGTAGATGGTGCCCTGGGCGTCGACGGCGATGCCGGATGCAGACGTTCCGGTATCGGTCATCTTGCTGAGATCGCCCGGGTCTGGAATGAGGTACTTGAGCTCACCCGTGATGGCGTTGCCGATGACGATGGCCCGGTCGTTCGGCCCACTCGACGGGCCGTTCACGGACGCACCGCCCGACGGATCCTGGTAAGTCGCGCCGATGTAGATGTTGTCCTGTTTGTCGACGAACACCGAGCTCGGCTGACCGAATTGCTTCCAGGCGGCAATGAAGTTGCCGTCCTGATCGAATACCTGAACGCGATTGTTCAGGCGATCGGCCACGTAGACGTAGCCGCGGGAACCGCCGACGTAGATGTCGTGCGGCTCACGAAAGTTTCCTGGCTCGGATCCCAGCCGGCCCCAAGCCTTGATGAACGTGCCGGAGCGCGAAAATTTCACGACCCGCGCGTTGTTCGACTTGTTGCGGGCGTGTCCATCGGACACGAAGATGTCGCCGTTGTCGGCCACGGCCACTCCGGTCGGGCGGTCGAACGCGTCGGAACCACTTCCACCGATGCCGGCCTTGCCCAGCGTCATGAGGACCTGGCCGCTCGGGCTGATCTTGAAGACCTGCTGACCGATGGGGATGCCGCTCGCGTTCCTGGCCGGGATACCAAGCACCGCCTCTTCGTCGTTGGTGTCGGTCGTCCAAAGATTGCCTTCCTTGTCGACGGTGAACCCATGGGGGTGAGCGAAGAGCCCGACACCGAGGCTCCTGCGGAGCTGGCCGGCTGGAGTGAACTCGAGGATCGGCGGGTTCGCGTCACCTCGATTGAGGCACGTCGCGTCTCCATTCGGCTTGTCGTGGAAGCAGCGGTGGAAGACCCAGATGTTGCCGTCGGGCGCCGCGTGCACCCTGATCACCTCACCCCACTTGCGGCCGTTCGGGCCCTTCATCGTGGCTGGCAGCGTCGGCCAATCCGGGTCGAGACGGTACGGATTGGGTAGCGTCGTCGGCTTGGGTGCCGGTTTCTCGCGCTCCTGACTGCTCGCGCCTCCGGTCAGCGCACCGATCGCGGCGGCCACGGTGAAGAAC
>JBKPSC010000168.1:0-9451 GCA_046734915.1 Acidobacteriota bacterium
AGGTTCCCGTAGTCATCAACCTCGGTGCGCCGGTCCGCATCTTCGAGTCCGACGACCTCAGGCGATGGACCGACCACGACAGCTTCACGACCGGCAGCTTCGACACGTATGCCCTTGTCGGCACCGCAGGTCCTTCGGGAGGCGTGCAGATCAACTTCACGATCCTCGGCGCGCGGCTCTTCTTCGGATGGCCCCTTGCCGATCTGACGAACCGGGTCGTCGCCCTCGAGGACGTGCTCGGCGCAGACGGCCGGCGGCTCGTGTCTCGACTTCGCGATGCGCCGTCGTGGGAAACACGCTTCGACATCCTCGATCGGGAGATCGCGGCGCGTGTGGCGCGCTCGAGCGAGCCGTCGGCAGCCATCGCGTGGGCCTGGCGCGAACTGGTCCGCACGGGTGGCACGGCTCGTATCGGTCAACTCGTCGAGGCGAGCGGCTGGAGACGGCGGCACTTCATCGCCCGATTCCGCGAAGAACTGGAGGAATGAGGGAATGAGGGAATGAGGGAATGGAAATGAAGGAATGAGGAATCCGGGAGTAGCGAACGATCGAGCTGATGGGCCTCGAGGTTTTTGGGCTCAGTTGCTCAGCGTCGTTTGCTCAGTTTCTCGGCTATTTGATTTCTCGTTCACAGGGCCCCTATTCCCTCATTGCCATTCCCTGATTGGCATTCCCTCATTCCTCATTCCCTAATTCCTCATTCCTGTGGGATTCGTGTACAGTGGCCGATGCTGATCGATGGGGAGGCGCTGACAGTCGCCAGCGTCGGTCGGCGAACCGGGTCTTTTTCTTCAGCGGGAGCAAAATAGATGTCGCGAACAGTGTTCCGAACGGTGCCGGCGCTCGCGTTGCTCGTCAGCGGGCTCGCGTGGGTCGCAGCGCCTCGGGTCTCGGGGCAGGCCGGCCAATCGGCGGCAACCGGGCAACCCAGTCCCAGCAACGGCGAGTGGCCGATGTACACCGCCGACTTGCGAGGCAGCAAGTACTCACCTCTCGACCAGATCAACGGCAGCAATTTCAGCAAGCTCGAAGTCGCCTGGCGCTTCAAGACCGACAACCTCGGCGCGCGCCCTGAGTTCAAACTCGAGGGCACGCCGCTGATGGTCAAGGGCATGGTCTACACGACGGCCGGAACGCGGCGGGCGGTCGTCGCCCTCGACGCCAAAACGGGTGAGCTGCAGTGGGTCTACAGCCTTCGTGAGGGTGTCCGCGCCGGCGTCGCACCGCGGCAGCTCTCGGGTCGTGGCGTCGCCTACTGGACCGACGGCAAGGGCGATGATCGCGTGCTCTTCGTGACCACTGGCTATCGTCTCGTCGCCCTCAACGCGAAGACCGGCCAGCCTGTTCCCGGCTTCGGCCGCAACGGCATCGTCGATCTCAAGGACGGCGTGATCTACGGCAGCGGCCAGCAGATCGACCTCGAGAAAGGCGAAATCGGACTGCACTCGACGCCCACCGTCGTCAACGACATGGTGCTGGTCGGCTCGTCCTTCAAGGAAGGCATGACCGTCGAGACTTCGAACAACACCAAGGGTCTGGCGCGGGCCTTCGACGTCCGGACCGGCAAGATGATCTGGCGCTTCAACACGATTCCGAAGCCGGGCGAGTTCGGCGGCGAGACGTGGGAAGAAAATTCGTGGTCGTTCAACGGCAACACCGGCGTCTGGACGCAAATCACGGTCGATCCGGAAGCCGGCATCGTCTATCTGCCCGTCGAATCGCCGACTTCGGACTTCTACGGCGGCAAGCGGCCGGGCAACAACCTCTTCGGTGAGTCGCTCGTCGCGGTCGACCTGAAGACCGGCGTCCGCAAGTGGCACTTCCAGTTCGTCCATCACCCCATCTGGGACCACGACATGTCGTCGGCCCCGCTGCTGATGGACGTGAACATCGACGGCAAGCCGCGCAAGGTCGTGGCCGTGCCCAGCAAGCAAAGCTGGCTCTACGTGTTCGACCGCATCACCGGTCAGCCCATCTGGCCCATCGTCGAGACGCCGGTGCCACAGTCGGACGTCCCCGGGGAGAAGAGCTCGCCGACGCAACCGATTCCGACCAAACCGCCGCCATACGCCCGGACCTTCATCGCGAAGAGCGATCTCATCGACTACACGCCGGAGCTGCGCGCCGAGGCGCTCGAGGTCTTGACACACTTCCGCTGGGAAGAGAAGCCGTACGTGCCGCTCATCCTCGGCAACGTCAACGGCAAGCTCGGGGCTATCAACATCGGCAACACGGCGGGCGGTGTGAACTGGCCGGGTTCCGCGTTCGATCCGGAGACTGGCTGGTTCTACACTCAGGCGTCGAACTCCCAGGTGACCGTGGGCTCGCTGGCCCCGCCGCCCGCTGGGTTCTCTGACATCCAATACCAGTCGGGTGTGGCAGGCCGTCCGTTCCGCCTGGCCGTCGCGGCCGGCACGGGCACCAATCCGGATGCTCCGGAGAGCGTCCGTGCCGCGGCACGGGCCGAGGCAGGACCGCCCCCGGCACCCCCGGCACCGACCTCAGCGGGTGGCCGGCCACCGGTCACGAACGCCTCCGTCCAGGGTCTTTCCATCGTGAAGCCGCCGTACGGCGTCATGGCCGCCATCGACGTCAACAAGGGCGATCTCGTGTGGCAGGTGCCGCACGGAGACACCCCTGACAACGTGCGGAACCACCCGGCGCTGAAGGGTCTCAACATCCCCAAGACGGGTCAGACTGGCAGCGTCGGAACGCTCGTCACCAAGACGATGGTCGTGGCCGGCGATCCGGCCGTGACCTCGCCGCCCGGGCGTCCGCGCGGGGCGATGCTGCATGCGTACGACAAGAAGACGGGGGCCGAGCTCGGCGCGGTCTACATGCCCGCGGCCCAGAGCGGTTCGCCCATGACCTACTCGGTGGATGGCAAGCAGTACATCATCGTGGCGGTCAGCGGCGGCAACTACTCCGGCGAGTACATCGCGTTCAGCCTGCCGGATTCGGAAGCCAAGAAATAGGGCTGGGAAGGCAGGGAGGCGGGAAGGGCTGGGAACAACGACGAGACGGTCGCGCGTTCTCGCCGGCTTTCTCCCCTTCCCTGCCCTACCTGCCCTACCTGCCTTACCTGCCTTACCCGCCTTACCTGCCTTACCTGCCCAGTTCGCTTGCGATCGCCCGCCGGTAGGCGCGATAATTTGCGCCGCTCAGGCGGGCACGCTCGCTGAGTCATGTCGCGGCCCTTCAGTGACTTTTTCCGGAACACGATCGGAGTAGAGGAATGAGGCGAACAATTTTTCGAACCGCGCCCGCGATCGCATTGCTCGCGGCGGGGCTCGCGTGGACGGCCCCCCGGCTGGCAGGACAGGCCGGCGGAGGCGCTGCCACCGGCCAGCCAAGCACTGCCAATGGGGAGTGGCCGATGTACACGGCCGATCTGCGGGGCAGCAAGTACTCGCCGCTCTCACAGATCAACGCCACCAACTTCAACAAGCTCGAAGTGGCCTGGCGCTTCAAGACCGACAATCTCGGCACGCGGCCGGAGTTCAAGCTCGAAGCGACGCCGCTGATGGTGAAGGGCACCCTCTACACCACTGCCGGCACGCGGCGCGACGTCATCGCTCTCGACGGCAAAACCGGTGAACTGCAGTGGGTCTACAGCCTGCGCGAGGGCACGCGCGCGGCCATCGCTCCTCGACAGCTGTCGGGACGCGGCGTGTCGTTCTGGACCGACGGCAAAGGTGACGATCGCGTGATCTTCGTCACCACCGGATACCGGCTGGTGTCGCTCAATGCCAAGACCGGTCAGCCCGTTCCTGGCTTCGGCCGCAACGGCATCGTCGATCTCAAGGACGGCGCGGTCACCGGCACGGGGACGCAGATCGACCTCGAAAAGGGCGAAATCGGCCTGCACTCGACGCCCACCGTGGTCGGCGACGTCGTCATCGTCGGTTCGTCGTTCAAAGAAGGATTCACCGTCGTCACGCACAACAACACCAAGGGTCTGGTGCGCGCGTTCGACGTCCGGACCGGCAAGATGATCTGGCGCTTCAATACGATTCCGAAGCCGGGCGAGTTCGGTGCGGAAACGTGGGAAGAGAATTCCTGGTCGTTCAACGGCAACACCGGCGTGTGGACGCAAATCACCGTCGACCCGGAAGCCGGACTCGTGTACCTGCCGGTCGAGTCGCCGACCTCGGACACCTACGGTGGGCATCGTCCGGGCAATAACCTCTTCGGCGAGACGCTCGTCGCGGTCGACCTGAAGACCGGCGTGCGCAAGTGGCACTTCCAGTTCGTGCATCACCCGATCTGGGACATGGACATGTCGTCGGCGCCGCTGCTGATGGACGTGAACGTCGACGGCAAGCCGCGCAAGGTCGTGGCGGTGCCGAGCAAGCAGGCGTACCTTTACGTCTTCGACCGCGTCACCGGCCAGCCGATCTGGCCGATCGAAGAGCGACCGGTTCCGCAATCGGACGTGCCGGGCGAGAAGACCTCGCCGACGCAGCCCCACCCGACCAAACCGCCGGCCTATGCACGCAACTTCCTCCGCATTCCGGACGACGTCATCGACTTCACGCCGGAGCTGCATGCGCAGGCGCTGGAGAACCTGAAGCGCTACAAGAACGGACCGCTGTACAACCCGGCGATTCTGGGCAACGTCAACGGCCTGCTGGGCGCGCTGAACATCGGCAACGCGGGAGGCGGCACGAACTGGCCGGGCGCCTCGTTTGATCCCGAGACCGGTATCGTCTACGCGCAGGCGGCCAACGCCGGCTTGTCGTCGTTCTCGATCGCGCCGCCGCCGCCAGGCTTCTCGGACATGCGATACGTCTCGGGTGTGGGTGGCGCGGCGTTCCGCGAAGCGCTGGGACCAGGATTCGGCAGCGCGGCGGACGCTCCCAAGATCGTCGAGCGTGAGCAGCCCAACGCCGTCCAGGTGCCAAATCTCTTGAACGTCGAAGGCCTGTCGCTCTTGAAGCCACCCTACGGCCTGCTCGCGGCCATCGATGTCAACAAGGGCGATCTGCTCTGGCAGGTTCCGCATGGCGACACGCCGGATGCAGTCCGCAATCACCCGAAGCTGAAGGGGATCAACATCCCGAAGACCGGTCAGCAGGGTTCGGTGGGCCTGATGGTCACCAGGACGCTCGTCGTGCTGGGCGATCCGCAGGTGACCGCTCCGCCCGGACGTCCACGCGGCGCGATGCTGCGGGCGTACGACAAGAAGACCGGCGCCGAGGTCGGTGCTGTCTACCTCCCCGCGCCGCAGAGTGGTTCGCCGATGACCTACTCGGTCGACGGCAAGCAGTACATGATCGTCTCGGTCAGCGGCGGCAACTACTCCGGCGAGTTCATCGCGTTCGCGTTGCCGGATTCGGAAGCGAGGACGGGCAATTAGTCAAGGCGCTCGGCAACCGTCGGCATCAACGACCATCAGCCGCGAGTCCGGTCGGGCTCGCGGCTGACGGTTCCTCCCCTGTCCTCCAGATTACACAGTGTCTTGCGGCGTTGCGGTCAGACGTGCCGTAGGTCGGCGGATCAAGAGCTCGGCCGTTCCGATCGATTGCCGCAACGACCGGCGCTCGTCGTCCGCAACTGTTGGAACATTTATCCTTTATGGTTCCGGCCGGCTCTCGTCGCGGCGTGTGGCATCTTGTGGCGAGCGTCTTCCGGCCACAGGCGCGTGTTTTGAATAATGGTTTCCCTGTTAAGATAACGGCCTTGTCTGGCTTGTTTTTCCCCGCTGGGGTGAGGATCAAATGAAGGTCAAAATCGCAATCGTGGCAATGTTCGGGTTGGCGGCGCTTGGGGCATTCCGTGCAATCGGTGTCAACGACACGCTGTCGGCCCAGCAGAAGACGCAGTGGGACGGTGTCTACACCGAGGACCAGGCAAAGCGCGGCGAGCCGCTATACCAGGAGAAGTGCTCGAGCTGCCACGGTCCGGACATGAACGGCGGCGAAATGGCGCCCGGATTGACCGGTGGCGAGTTCCAGGCCAACTGGAACGACCTGACGCTCGGCGATCTCTTCGAGCGCATGCGCATTTCGATGCCGCAGAACAATCCCGGCAGCCTGAGCCGTCAGCAGAACGCGGACATCCTCGCGGCGATTCTGCACAAGGGCAACTACCCCTCCGGGCAGACCGAGCTGCCGACACAGACCGAGATGCTGAACATGTACAAGTTCCTCTCGGCCAAGCCCTAAAGGTTGTAAAAACCACGTCGGTTCTGCGGTTCTGGGTTCTGCGTTCCCAGTTATCGGGTTCTGGGTTCCGTGGTTCACGGTTCATCGAACCCAGAATCTAGAACCCTGAACTCAGAACCACGGAACCCAGAACTACGGAACCGGGAACCAAGAAGCCAGAACTGCAGAACTCGGAACTGACAGTCGCCTTTAGTTAGTTCGGCGCCGCCAGTTGCTGCGCCAGCCGGTGCAGGAACAGCCCCACATCGGTCACGATCCCGATAGTCTGTGACGATCCTCGGTCGGCGAGCTTCGTCACCACCGCAGGATTGATGTCCACGCAGACCATCCTCACCCACGACGGCAGCATGTTCCCGACGCCGATGCCATGCAGCATCGTCGACAACGCCAGCACCAGCCGCACCTCTTCGAGCGCCGACGCGTACTGATCCTGCGCGGCCCGCAGATCCATGATCGTATCGGGCAGCGGGCCATCGTCGCGGATGCTGCCCGCGAGGATGTATTCCACGCCGTGGCGGATGCATTCGTGCATCACGCCTGACGTGAGGACGCCTTGCGCGACCGCCTGCTTGAGGCCGCCAGCCTTGCAGATGGTGTTGATCGCGCGCATGTGGTGCCGGTGGCCGCCTTCGATGGCTTTGCCCGTCTCGAGACTCACGCCAAGCGAGGTGCCGAAGAGCGCCTGCTCGACGTCATGGACGGCCAACGCGTTGCCCGAGAGCAGCACGTCGACGTAGCCGGCGCGAATGAGCTCCTGAAAGTGAGTCGATCCACCCGTGTGTACCAGGACCGGTCCGGCGACCACCGCAATGCGTCCGCCCGCCGCCTTGACGTCGCGCATCATCGCGGCGATGCGGGCGACGCCGACCTCGACTCGGCGTTCAGACGAGATCTCGTTCGTCATGAACGCAAAGCCATGCCGGTCGCGCTCCTGGAACTCTGGCGTGACGCGGATGCCGGATACACCGCAGACGATGTCGTCGCCAGCCCGCACATCGCGCAGCTTGCGGCAGACGGCACGGTCGCCATCGACGACAATCACCGCATCCATCCGCTGGCGCTCGACCTGCACCCATTGCCCACTCACGCGCACGTAGGTGCGGTGGTTCGTCGTCGAGTAGAAATCGTCGGCGACGCAGCCGTCGCCCTCGGCCGGCTTGCGCACCGCGTCCTGTTGATCGGCCAGCCGGCAACCCAGACCAACCAGCTCTTCGAGTACCTGGCTGAGAATCTGGGCGCTCGGCGCGGAGATTCGCATCGAGATGAACGAGGGATCGTCGTTGCTGCGGCCGATCGAGAACTTGAGAACGTCGAACGCCGCGTTGCCCTTGACCACGGCGTCGAAGACCGTGTTCAGGATCTGCGAATCGATCAAGTGGCCTTCGGCCTCGACCACCTCGCTGAACGTATCGGGCTTGGCCATCGGTCAGCCAAAGATGGGCAGGGCCAACGGTGGCAGCACGTGATAGTCCGAACGCGCCACGTCGGCGAGTGCCTTGTCGAGCATCGACTCGGCGCATTCTTCGAGCGTCGTGACGAAGGGCAACCGGTCTTTGCGGAATCGCGGCAGCTGCAGGACGCCGTCGATGTTGATGCCGTAGCGTGCGTACGCCGTCGTGACCTGGGCCAGAATGCCGGGCTTGTCGTTCACCAGGAAGCGCACGTAATGCGGCGCGGTGAAATCGCTGGTCACCGTATGCGTCTGCGGCGCGACCGAGGGTGCCTTGCCGGCGCCGGCGGCGAGCGATCGACGCACCGACAGCACGTCTGACACCACCGCAACCGCGGTAGGCGCTCCGCCGGCACCCGAGCCGGAAAACGCGGTCTGTCCGCCGTGAACGCCCCGCACGGTCACGAGGTTCTGGCTGCCCTCGACCTGTCCAAAGGTCGAGGTCAAGCCGACCAACGCCGGGCGGACGGCAGCGAACACGCGGCCGTCCTCTTCGATGGAGGCACGGGCGATCTGCCGGATGGTGCAGCCGAGTTGTCGCGCGTAATCGAAATCGACGGCCTCGATGGGGCGGATGGAGCGCGTCGCGATGTCGGCGACCTTGATCGGCCGCCGCAATCCGACTGCGGCGATGATGGCGAGCTTGGCCGCAGCGTCCGCTCCGTCGACGTCCTCAGTCGGATCGGCCTCGGCGTAGCCGGCCTGCTGCGCCTCTCTCAACGCATCGGCAAACGATGCCCCTTGCGTCTGCATGCGGCTCAGGATGTACGCGCAGGTGCCGTTGAGGATGCCGCGTACTTCGACCAACCGGTCACCGGCGAGGCCGTCCTGCAGGGCGCGCAGCACTGGGATGCCGCCGGCGACCGATGCCTCGAACCGGACTTCGAGCCCCTTCGATCGGGCGAGCTCGGTGAGCTCGCTGCCGTGATGAGCGATGAGCTGTTTGTTCGCGGTGACGACCGACTTGCCGGACTGCAGTGCTCGACGCACCCAGTCGTAGGCGGGGTTCACGCCACCCACCAATTCGATGACGATGTCCACGTCGGCGGCGATGATGTCGTCGATGGACTCGGTCCAGACGACGGAAGACGGCACCCAATCGGCGCGTTTACGCGCCACCTGCCGATTGAATACGTGAGTCAGGTGGATGCCCGGCGCGTCGCCGCTCATCAGAATCCGGGCGACGGATTGTCCAACCGTGCCGAACCCGAGAAGAGCCACACGGGATCCGTGCTGTTCGTTTGTCGATGGTGTCACGCGCGGTCGCCTCGATGAGGTCTGGTCAATCTGCCGGAAAGCGGCGAGTCATCTTCTCACACACCGTACCCGTAGCCGGCCTCGTCTTCGCCCTCCTGGTCGTTCTCGCCGGGCGGATGACTGTCGTCCGGCTCCTCGCCTTCGGGTGGAGTGCCATCGCGCTCGAACGCTGCGGAAGCCACCGGTGGCGCTGGTTCGTCATTGCAGTACATGTTCATTTCTCCCCTGAAAAGCGAAAGGGCCATCACCCGGTTTCAGGTGATGGCCCTTGTCGATCTTGGTTATCCGATTGGTTCACATCACCCGAGTGCGCGTCTCCTCAGCGGCAGCCCCAGCAGGCCGCTCAACGGCAGCAGCGTCAGGGTAATGGTTGCAAGCGCCGAAGTGACACACGAGACCCGGCGCACGCCGCTGACGCGGCCCGCCGCCCCGAAGCCCGATCCACTCCCGCGTGCCATGGTTTATTAGGACAACACAGGAGGGGGGAGAAGTCAAATAAGGTTCACAGGTGCACCGGTGCACAGGTTCACAAGTGCGCGAAAGAGGTTCACGGGTGCACGGGTGCTGAGCCAGCGAA
>JBKPSC010000169.1:0-13406 GCA_046734915.1 Acidobacteriota bacterium
ATCCAATCGTTCTCGACTTCGCGAACGGCGCCGAGCCGCCCAAGCGTGTGACGGTTGGCGGCAGGAGCTCGAACGCGCGCGTCCTCGGCGACCACATCGTCGTTCCCGCCGGCGAGGTCAATGTCGGCGAGAACAGCATCGCCCTCGATTTTCGCGCCGGCGACGCAGCGCTCAACCGCAACCCGGACTTTCTCTACACGCTCTTCGTGCCGGCGCGGGCGCACCTGACCTTCCCCTGCTTCGATCAGCCGGATCTCAAAGCGAAATACTCGCTCACGCTGCGAGTCCCCGCCGACTGGCAAGCGGTTGCCAATGCCCCCGAGGCGAAAAGAGCGGCAGCCGGCGATCGGGTCGAAATAGCGTACGAGGAAACGGCGCCGATCCCGACGTACCTCTTCGCCTTTGCTGCCGGTAAATTTCAGGTCGAGACGGCCGAACGGCGTGGACGGACGTTCCACATGCTCCACCGCGAGACCGACGCTGCCAAGGTGGCCCGCAACCGGGACGCGATCTTCGATCTGCACGCCGCGGCGCTCGGCTGGATGGAGGACTACACCGGCATCCCGTATGCCTTCGGCAAGTTCGACTTCGTCCTGATTCCGTCGTTTCAGTTCGGCGGCATGGAGCATCCCGGCGCGATCTTGTACAACGCGAGCGCCATGCTGCTCGACGAGTCGGCGACCGAGAATCAAATGCTCAGTCGCGCCAGCACCATCTCGCACGAGACCGCGCACATGTGGTTCGGCGATCTGGTGACGATGCGGTGGTTCGACGATGTGTGGATGAAGGAAGTGTTCGCGAACTTCATGGCCGGCAAGATCGTCAACCCCTCATTCCCGACCATCAATCACGAGCTGCGCTTTCTCGTCTCGAACTATCCGTCGGCGTATGGTGTCGACCGCACCGAGGGAACCCATCCGATTCGCCAGCCGCTCGGCAACCTGCTCGACGCCGGCAGCCAGTACGGCGCGATCATCTATCAGAAGGCGCCGATCGTCATGCGCCAGCTGGAACGCCTGATCGGCGAAGACCAGATGCGCGACGGCCTCCGCGCCTATGTCAACGCCTTTCAGTTCGGCAACGCCACGTGGCTCGATCTCGTCCGGGTCCTGGACGATCGCACCGAACGCGACCTGGCCGCCTGGAGCCGCACCTGGGTCGAGCAGTCCGGACGGCCGACGATCACCTCCGAGATCGCGAACGCTCCTGACGGGTCGATTTCCGGACTTGCGTTCGAGCAACAGGATCCTCAGTCAGGCCGCCAGTTGCAATGGACCGAAAAGATGCAGGTGATCGTCGGATCGCGAAGCACGGTCCGCACGTTTCCACTTGAATTGAGTGCGCCGCGCAACGACGTACCGGACGCCCATGGCCTTCGCGATGTCGAGTTCGTGCTGCCGACGGGTGGTGGCCTGGCCTACGGCGATTTCGTGCTGGATGCGCGCAGCCGCCAATACTTGCTCAAACACGTCTCCCAGCTGAACGATCCGGTGACTCGCGGCGCGGCCTGGGTGACGCTCTGGGAAGAGGTGCTCGACAAACGCATCACGCCAGCGGCATTCATTGACGCCGCGGTCGCCGCGCTGCCGCGAGAATCCGTTCAGCAGAACAGCCAGCTGATCGTCGGGTACATGCGCGACGCGTACTGGCGCTTCTCGGCGCCGTCGGCGCGGACACGGCTGGCGCCGTCGATCGAACGCCTCATGCGCGACGGCATCACCCGTTCGTCGACAACGAGTGCCAAGGCGGTCTTCTTCAACGGATTGCGATCGATGGCTCTCACGCCAGATGGCGTGGCCTTCCTCGAGCGGGTATGGGCGCGCAAAGAGAAAATCGCCGGCCTGCCGATGGCCGAGCCTGACGAGGCGACCCTGGCGCTCGAGCTCGCGGTTCGCGGGCTGCCTAACTCGGCGGCGATCCTCGAAGAACAGCGCACGCGCTTCCAGAATCCCGATCGCAAGGCACGGTTCGAGTTCGTCATGCCAGCGCTCGCTGCCGATGCCGGTGTTCGCGCGGGATTTTTCGCCAATCTGGCCGACGTCAAGAATCGCCGTCGCGAGCCGTGGGTCAGCGAAGGCCTCTCGTACTTGAACCATCCGCTGCGTGCAGCGGAATCGGCTCAGTACGTGCGTCCGGCCCTCGACCGGCTGCAAGAGGTTCAGCAGACCGGCGACATCTTCTTCCCGCGCGACTGGACCAGTGCCGCCCTGACCGGATATCAATCAAAGGCCGTCGCCGACGTGGTGCGCGGATTTCTCGCCGAGCGGCCTGACTACCCCTTACGATTGCGCCGCGTGATTCTGCAATCGGCCGACGATCTCTTCCGCGCCGCCGAGATCGTGCCGTCGGAGCACCAACGATGAAAGCCCTCGTGATTGCCCTGATTCTCGCAATCGCAGTGCCCGTTCAAGCCGGCCAGCAGACGACCGCGCCGGCGCCCAGGCAGCTGGATGTGATCTACGTTCCGACGCCAGACGAGGTCGTCGCGAAGATGCTCTCGATCGCCCGCGTCGGTCCCAACGACATCGTCTACGACCTCGGATCGGGAGACGGCCGCATCGTCATCGCGGCCGTGCGCGACTTCGGCGCCAAGAAAGGAGTCGGTCTCGAAATCGATCCGCAGCGGCTGATCGAAGCGAACGAGAACGCCCGCTTGGCGAACGTCACGGATCGCGTGCAGTTCCGCGACGACGACTTCTTCACGGCCGACCTGAGCGAGGCGACGGTCGTGACGATGTACTTGCTGCCGATGATCAACGCGAGGCTTTACCCGAAGCTTCGCGGGCTTAAACCGGGGACGCGCATCGTGTCGCACAATTACGACATCAGCCCCGAGTGGAAGCCTGATATGAAGGTGGTCGTCGGTCGCAGCGTCGCGTATCTCTTTACCGTCCCCAAGCGCTGACCGCGACGCGGGACCGGCCAGTCGTCGTCACCAGCGTTCGGCAATCCACCGTCCGGCGCGTTTCAGGGCCGGGACATACAGGTTCATTTGGAAGTGCGTCACGCTCGAGACCGCCTCGAACTTGACCGGCCGGCCCATCGCCTCGAGGGCGAGAGCCGTCTTCTCCGCCGGTGCGAACGGCACGACTTCGTCGGCTCGACTGTGAATGATGTAGGTCGGCATCGTCGCCAGCCGCTCGAGCGGTTCGTCGCCGGTCGAGGCCGCCATCGGGATCGCGGCGGTGAAGAGATCGGCGTGGTGCGACACCATGAACCACGTGCCGCGGCCGCCCAGGCTGAAGCCCGTCACCAGCACGCGCTTCTTATCGATGGTGTATTCGGCGAAGACCTTCTGCAATAGCGCCATGACGGATTGGTCTGCCAGAGGATCCCCCCACCCTTGCGTCGGACAGTCAGGGGCGACGATGACGGCGCCGAGATCGCGGAGCGCCGGCTCCACCACGAGTTGCGCGTACGCACGGCCGTAGTACCGCATGCGCTCGCCGCCTGGATGCAGCGCCAGCACCAGCGGCCGCGCGGCGTCTGGCTTGTACCCGTCGGGAACGGAGATGGCGTAGAGCAGTTGGCCGCCGTCGGGCCGAGGCATGGTCAGGTCGCGGAAGCCAGCGGCGTGTGCGGTCGCGGAGACGAGCAGGAAGACCGCGGCAAGTGTTGAGCCTGTGGTAAACATGGCGGGCGCATCTTAACGCAGCAGGAGGTTTCCATGCTCCGCTCGGCACTCGCTGCGGTCGTGCTCGCAACCTTGCTCGTCAGCCTGCCGGCGGCTCAGTCGGCACCGCCGTTTCCGTCACCGCCCGCCAGTTCGTCGGCCGGGCCGCTGGCGTATTCGTGCGGAGTACCACCGAATCCCGCGGCGGCCGGGCGAGGCGCTCCGCCGGTGTTTCCGGCCGGTCAGTTTCCCGTGGCGCTGCCGGCCGTGTCGATGCTCGGCGCGCGCAACGACCTCCCGAATCCGTATCGAGACGGCGTCGACTGGGGCCAGCTGCCCGCGGGGCGCAAGTGGGGTTCGACGGCCAGCATCAGCACCGCCCCGGACGGCACGATCTGGGTCGCCGACCGCTGTGGCTCCTCCGGCGCCGGAGGCACGACATGCAGCGGGCAGAACGCGACGATCGATCCGATCTTTCAGCTCGACGCATCCGGTAAGGTGCTCAAGTCGCTGGGCGCCGGCCTCTTCGTCAGCCCGCACAAGTTGACCATCGACAAGGACGGCAATCTGTGGCTCGCCGACAACGGCGCGCACCAGGTGTTCAAGCTGGATCAGAGCGGCAAAGTGCTGATGACGCTCGGCAAGAAAAGCGTGGCCGGCCCTGGCAACGACGAGTTCGACGCACCGACTGAAGTCGCCGTCGCCGACAACGGCGACATCTTCGTGGCGGATGGCCACTCGGGCGGCGGACTGGCCACCGGCAACGCGCGCATCGTGAAGTTCGACAAGACCGGCAAGTTCATCAAGACGTGGGGCAAGAAAGGGATGGGCCCCGGCGAGCTCGACGTCCCGCACACGATTGCGATCGATTCCCGCGGCCGCGTGTTCGTTGGCGATCGGCAGAACAACCGCGTGCAGGTTTTCGATCCCGATGGGAAATTCATCGCCGTCTGGTATCAGTTCGGCCGTCCGAGCGGCATGTTCATCGACAAGAAGACGGACACACTGTACGTGGCCGATTCGGAATCACGCGACGGGCGGACCAACACCGGCCAGTTCGCGCTGCCGCAGAGCGGCTACGGCTTCAACGCCGGCATCCGCCGGGGGATCCGCATCGGCAGCGCGCGGGCGGGCAACGTGCAGTACTTCGTGCCAGACCCGTGTCCGTATCCTTACCCCGCCGCGTCGAGCCTGGCGGAGGGCGTGACAATCGACACACAGGGCAACATGTATGGAGCGGACTTCCTGATGAACGTGCGGAAGTTCGTGAAGAAGTAGATCGCGTCAGCCTTGCGTTCCGCGTCCGGTCAGCGTCGCCTTGACCCGCTCCGGGGTAAACGGCACTTGGCGGATGCGGACGCCGGTCGCATCGAAAATGGCGTTTCCGACTGCGGCCGCGACCACCGTGATCGCCGTCTCGCCGGCGCCCATCGCCTCGCCTTCGTGCGGATCGATCAGCACACTCTCGATCTGTGGCACGGCAAAGCCAAGCGGAAGGCTGTGATACGTCCGCCAGTCCACGGAGGTGACTTTCTGGTCGTCCCAGGTCACCTCTTCGCCAAGGGCGCGACTCAGCCCCTGGAGTGCACCGCCTTCGAGCTGATTGCGCATGCCGTCGGGGTTCGACACCGGCCCGCAATCCTGCGCCACCACCAGGCGCTTGGCCGTCACGTCGCCGCTCGACTGGTCCACCTCCACTTCGGCCACGAGCGACACGTACCCGTTGTCGCCTTCGTAGAGCACGCACGCGAAGCCGCGACCACGCGCGACACCGGTCCTGGTGGTACCTGCCTGCGGTGATGGCCGCGGTTGCCAACCGGCGGCGCGTCCGGCGGCCGACACGACCGCCCGGAGACGCGGATCGCGAATGTGCCGGAGGCGGTACTCGATGGGATCCGCTTTCAGGTGCGCCGCGACCTCGTCGAGGAAGCATTCGTGCGCGAAGGTGTTCTGCAGGCGCGACGGCGAGCGCAGCGGTCCGGTGAAGAACGGCGACTGGATCGTGTGCGTCAGTACGCGCTCGCTGGTCACCGTGCCCGTGCCCGAGGCGCGCCCGCCGACGCGGCCGGTCACGTACGAGGGTGCCGCGTTGCTGCCGTTGTTGAACGCGGACGGCGGCGCGGCGCGTTGCGGGCTGACGGAGGCCGGCGTGAACCCCGCGAGCATGCCGGTGACGACGTTGCCCGGCGCCTGATAGCCGGGACGTCCGCCGAGCGACGCGAACCATGACTCGCAGTCCCACACGGCGATGCTGCCGTCGGTGTTCAGTCCGACTCGCTGGTCGATCACGTAGGGAAACCCGTAGTTCTCCCACGCCATCTCGTCGCGGCGCGAGAGCTGGACGCGGACCGGCTTGCCCACGGCATGTGACAGAAGCGCCGCGTCATACGCCACCGTGTCGGCGCCGTTGATGCCGTAGCAGCCCGACCCGCGTACGAAGATCACACGCACGCGGTCGACCGGCACGCCGAGCAGCATCGCGACGCCGCTGCGCGTCGGATACGCGGACTGTGTCGACGACCACACGGTGACTTTGTCAGGCTGAGCATCGGCCACCGCGCAGGAACTGCCCACCGAACCATGCATCTGATACGGGTGCAGGTACGTAGCCCGGAGAACGTTGGACGCTCTTCCCATTGCCGCGTCGACGTCGCCCGAGTCCACGACCAGCGCGTCGCGCGACGGCTGTTTGCGCAGGTGGTCGTAGAAGCTCGCCTGCGCCGGGAGAGCCGGACCTGGCGTCCAGGTCAGCTTCAGCGCGCGCGCCGCCTGCATGGCCTCGAACGGCTTCCCCGCGACCACGCCGACGAAGTTGTTGCGCCTGACGACCTTCACTACACCCGGCAGACCGCTGACCGAACGTTCATCCACCTGCGTCAGCGTCGCCCCCACCGTAGGTGGACGGACGACCGCTCCGTGCAGCATCCCGGGTAAGCGGACGTTCTGCACGTACTCGGCCCGCCCCGTGACGAGGGCTGGCATGTCGATGCGGCGCACCGGCTGCCCCAGAACCGTCCACGTGTCGGGCGTTCGTCGTTTCGCGCCCCCGTCGAGCGGCAGGGAGAACTTGCCGCCGGCCACCAGGTCGCCGAAGGCGACGCGCTTCGTACGATCAGCGCGAGACGCGACAAAGCCGTTTTCGGCGACGAGATCGGTGGCGGCGACTCCGAGCCGCCCGGAACCCAGGCGAACGAGCGCCTCGCGCGCCGTCGCCGCCGCCAGCGCCAGGTTGCGCTCGTTGAAGTTCGTCGGCGTGGACTGGCTGCCCGACGTCGTGCCCTGGTCGGGACAGACGTCCGTATCACACATCGTCAGGCGCACCCGCTCGACCGGAACGCCCAGCTCCTCGGCGATGAGCTGCGTCTGCGCCGTCAGCATGCCCTGCCCCAACTCGCATTTGCCCGTGAACGCCGTGACGCTGCCGTCGGCGTTCACCGCGATCCACGAATCGAGCTGGGCGGGATCGACGTGTGAGGCGCGCGTATCGAACTGCCCCTGCGCGCTCAGCACGTCGCCCCCGACAGCGGCCGCGCCAAAGGTCACGACGAGCGTGCCTGACGCCTTCAGAAAATCGCGGCGCGACCAGTCGCGGCGATCAGCGGACGGCGCCACGTTTCAGTCCTCCGGCATACTGGCGAATCGCCTGAAGCATTCGCGTGTGGCTGAAGCACCGGCAGAGCACGCCGGACAGCGCCCGCTGGACGTCTGCATCTGCCGCGTCGGGGCGTTCGTCGAGGAAGGCCTTGGCGGTGAGGATGACTCCGTTCAGGCAGAAGCCGCACTGCGCCGCCTGCTGATCGATGAAGGCCTGCTGGATGGCGTGAGGGCCCTCCGGCGTCCCGAGGCCTTCGAGCGTCGTGACGTCGCCGCCGGCGACGGCGTTAACCGGGGTCACGCACGAGCGAATGGCCCGGCCGCTGGAGATGACCGTACACGAGCCGCACTGGCCCAGCCCGCAGCCGAACTTCGGACCGCGCAGCTGGAGGTCGTCGCTCAGCACGTACAAGAGCGGCGTCGCCGGGTCGACGTCGACCGTCTGTCGCTGACCGTTGACCGTGAGCGTGATCCTCACGCCCTCCTACCCGCTCCCGCCAGTCACGACCCGCCTCATCGCGGCGCCGTCGCGCGGCCGAGCTCTCTAGAACCGCGACGAGCGGATCCAGTGATCCGCGCGCGCCCAGCTCTTCTCGAAGTCCTTGTCGACCTCGGCGTCGGTCTTCCCTTGCTCCTTGATCGCCTGCTTCAAGCCGTACAGCGACCAGCCGTTGTGCGGATGGTGCTTCAACTCCTCACGATACGCCTTCTCGGCGTCAGCGGGACGCTTCGCCTCGAGCAGCGCCGCGCCGAGCCAGTGGCGCGCCGCAAACGGCAGAGGCTCGGGCTCATCGTAGATCAGTCCGTCCTGGAGCTCCGCGCCTTTCTGAAGCACTTCGATGGCCCCGTTCAAGTCCCCTTCGGTGCGTTTGATCTCGCCGTCCAGAATGCTGGCGACGATGCCCAGGAGGTTCTTGCCGGTGTTGACGCGGAAACTGCTCTTGGTGGTGTCGGCGGTCTTCTGCACGCGCGCGAGATAGACCTTGGCGAAATCCGCGTTGCCGGTCTTCAACTGCGCATACCCCTGAGCGAAATCCCAGAAACCGGCGGTCACTTCGTTCGTGGGCCGTTTGGTCACTTGCAGGACCTCGTCGAAACGGCCGAACCGCACCAGCGTCAGCGCCTGATAGAAGGTGTCGCCCGTCAGCTTGCCGTAATCCTTCCCGGCCTGCATGGCGATTGCGCCTTGTCCATCCATCGATGCCGCGTACAGCAGCATGTGCAGGTTGTGCTCCGGATAGATCGCGAAGCCTTCGCCGATCTCCGCCTTCAAATCGGAGTGCCAGGCCTCGAGATTCGACCGCACCGAATCGCCCCACCGGCCGACGACGTTCCAGGTGTGGGACGGCATGTGATTGATGTGGCTCGCGCCCGGGATTGAGGCACCGAGGAACTGCGCGCAGTCTTCGGCTTTGCCGGGCACGACCGTCGACTCCGTCGCGTGCACGTACAAATGGCACGCACCGGGGTGATGGACGTCCTTGGACAGGATGTCTTCGAGCACGTGGTGAAGATGCTGCACGTTCGGCGTGTTGATGTCCCTCGTCCCGCGCCGGGGCTCGAGCAGGAAGAGCGCATCGGCATAGAGCGTCTCGATGTCGAGATCGGTCGGGAACGTCGCCGACAGCTTTTCCATGGCCGAGGCGTACGCCCGATCCTGCTCGACCCGCTTGCTCGGGTCGAAGTCCTTCACGTACCGAACCGACAGCGCGTCGATCATCGCGCGCTCTTTCGGATCCGCTTTCGCCTTCAGGCCGATGGCCTTCTGCAGCGCCGCGTAGGCGTGCGGCGCCTCTTCGACGTTCATCGGCGCGTTCAGGTACGAGCCCCACGCCCAGGCTTCGCCCCAGTAGCAGATGGCGCAGTCGGGATCGCGTTTCCAGGATTCGCGGAACGATCGCACGGCTTCGGGCTTGGCGAAGGCGTACATCATCTGGAAGCCCTGGTCGAAATAGGCCTGGGCTTCCTTGTTCTTGGATGAAATCGGCCGCGTGAACTTGCCCAGGCCGGTCTTGTAGATCTGAATCGGCTCCGAGTACCGATCGAACAGCGACTTCTTGTCATCGTCGCCCGGCGGCGGTATGGGTCCCTGCGCGTAGAGCGACGGCGCCATCGCAGCGGCGACGACGAGAGCGAGCAACGAGCGAGGGTAGACGCGCATGGACTGATGAGCCTCCTGCGTTATCGATTGATCGGAATCATGATGTGCGCGCCCGGCGTGCCGGCGAGCATCAGCCACGGCCGGCCGTCGCCGTTGATCGATTCGTCGCGCTGGCTGCCAGTGGACACATTGATTGATTCGGGCGTCGCCCCCGGCACCGAGAGGACCCATAGGAGCTGGATCCGATCCTTCTTTCCGTACAGCCGGTACGACATCGTGCCGAACGGGGCGGGCTTGATCGTGCCGGCCTTCATGGCCGCGTCCAGCTCCGCCTGAACGTCCTTGTCTGACTTCCCGTGCGCGCGCAGCTTGGCGGCCAGGTCGCGGCGAGGCGCGGAGACCTGGTTGTAGCACCAGGTGAAGCCATCGGCGCCACGAGGCGTGCACTCGATGACGCCGGTCCCCTTTCGGAGCGTGATGCGCTCACCGGTCTTGGGGTCGTACTTGTAGACCGTGGCCTTGGGCCGCAGGTCCTCAGGGAGCGGCAGCGTCGCCTGCGTGATTTCGTCGGGGGCCTCGTCCGTGATGGCCGACATCTTCGCGGGCGGGTTGATCGGAATCATGATGTGGGCGCCGGGCGTTCCCGGCAGCATCATCCACGGCAGCCCGCGGCCCTTGAGGGCGTCATCACGCTGGCTGGCCGTCGAGACCCCGACGGATTCGGGTGTCGCGTTCGGCAGTGACATGACCCACAGGTTCTGAATGCGATCGGGCTTGGCGTAGCCCCGGTACGACATCATGCCGTGGCTCGGCGCCGGCAGCGTGCCCGCCTTCACGGCGGCGGCGACTGCGGCGCTGATCTCCTGATCGGATTTCTTCTCGGCGCGGAGCTTGGCCTCGAGATCGCGGCGCGGCGCCATCGTCTTGCTATAACACCGCGTGAAGCCGTCGGCCATCCGCGGCTGGCACTCGATGAAATTGGTGCCGGTGCGCAGGACCTTGCGGGCGCCGGTGGCTTCGTCGTAAGTCACCACCGTGGCCCCGCCGCGCAGGTCCGGGGGCAGGATCTGAACGGCTTCGGCAATCTGCGCGTCGGCCGATTGTGCGATCGCCGGAAGCGACAGTCCCAGACTCATAGCAAGCGCAACGCCGCCGACGCTGAGCAGTTTCTTCATGCTGGCCTCCCCATACTTCGCTCGTCGGTGCGCATGCGCCCGCCGTGTCAGCGGGCCGCCTGGTTCGAGGCAGTGGCGCTCCCGGTACCCATCACCAGGTCCCACTGCGCGCCGGCTTCCTTCACGATGGCGGGCACGTCGGTCTTCAGTATGTACCGATCGTCGGCCAGCTTCGTCGCCGCCGCCTGCGTTTTCGCGAGGTAGTCCGCCTTGGCTGGATAACGCTCAGCCACCGACATTCGCGGATCCTTGCGCCGCTCGCGGTCGGCCTTCGTCGCCGGCAGCGGTACGTAGGCTCCGGCCATCGCGATGAGCGTGCTCGGCGCGCCAATCTGCTCGCCGCGGAACTGCCAGCCGGTCAGCGTGGCCAGCGGCACCGACACGATCGGCAGACGGATGCCGCCGATTTCGTTGCCGTCGGCGTCGACGGCCGGGACCAGGAACGGCATGGCCGAGTACGGCGCCGGCACGTCGGCACGGTAGCCGCCGGGCACGAACGTCGGCTGCTGCAGTCCGGGCAGATTCGGGAATCGGAGATCCTTGTGCGCGATGAGCGTGCCGTCGCGCAAGCTCGGATGCTTGCTCGCCGGCGGCTCGACGCCCTGCCGCGTCCAGGCATCGAGTGCCGTCAGCAGTCCGCGCTGGGCCCAGCGGTAGTCGTTGGGGTTCTCCTTGAACTGACCGCCGTTGTCAGCCGGCGGGAACGATCCCGCGCCATGCTTGGTCCCAGTCAGGTGATACACCCGGACATTCGGCGCATCCTCGACATCCTGCTTCCCGTCCATCGTCGTATGCCGCATCGCGGCGACGCGGCCGCGGTCCCAGTACTCGGACGACGAATCGACGAGGAAGATCTTCGGCTCGAGGCCCGCCGGGATGCGCGCGCCGAGGCCATCTTCCCGGCCGGTGATCGGATCGGTGGTCGTCTTATAGAGGAAGGGGAACTTCGTCTGAGTGAACGGCCCCAGCTCGTTCGGCGCCGCGAAACGCTCGTTGAAGCTGCCGAGCCCGGTGGCGCCGGTCTGGACGAACGCGGCGTCGAAGGCCTTGCGTTCAGACTCATCGATCGTGAAGCCCTCGTAGATGATCTGGCGGATCAGTCGACCGGTCTGCGAGGCGCCGTACATGTAAGCAAGCTTGCCCGAGGCTGTCTGATTCGCGCCGGACTTGAAGGCCGAGGCCACGTCGCGGATGGCGGCCATGCCGAGGCCGGCGACCGGCGGGTTCTGCGTCTCGTACGCGAGCTCGTACGTGAAGCCAGCCTTGAAACCCGACTTCAGGTAGACCGAGTTCACGTCGGGGACGATCTTTCCGTTCTCGCTCTTGGCGAACTGCCACTCGTCGCGCGGGATGAGACGAGGCGGCGCGAACGTGCCTTCACGCTCGGTCAGCCGGTACTTCGGATTCTGCTGATCGAGCGGCTTGTACATCGACGTGTTGTATCCGCCGACGTACGAGAACGACGGCACCGGCTTGTCGGAGATGAACGGCATACGCACCCATCCTTTGATGGGCGTGCCGTGATCGGTGGCGATCGGTGCCTTGAATCCGACGAGCGTCTTCCCCATCGGGATGTCGAACTGCCAGCCGACCATCACGAGCGTATAGCCCTGCTCGAGCAGGGAGGCATCGCCGAAGTCTGCTTCAGTGGTCGGATCGGCCGAGCGCGCACCGCGGCTGAAGACACCCAGCAGCGCCTTGTTGCCGCGATTGACGATGTCGAAGAAGAGGACGCCGTTGCCGCGGGACGGATCTTTCGGCTTGATGATGTAGATGTCGGAGGAGAATTCGACTTTGCCTTGGGCGTTGCGCGGGGCGAGGTCGATGTCGACGATCACCTTGTTGCGCGGGTTGGCCGGATCGACCGCGAAGTAGGCGGTGCCGACCAGCTTTTCGTAAGGGCCCGCACTGCCGAACGATTTGCCGCCGAGGATGTCGGCGCGGCGCTGAATGTCGATGCGGGTGACTTCGGCACTCGCAAACGGCGCGGCGAGCGCGAGGGCGAAAGCGACAAGGGCCGCGGAGACGAGGGCGCGGCGGCTGGCGGAACGCGGTACAGGCATGACCTGGCTCCTCCCTACGAAGAGGAACTATACCCTCTGCGCGGCCGGTTGGGCGGGATTCGGCGATCGCCGGGTCGCGCCGATAAGACGGGCATGGCCGACGGCTTCAGAAGACGCCGCGGCGGGCCATCGCCAGCCTTTCGCTTCCAGCTCACGGCGCCCCGACGCGTCGGAGGGTGGCGCGATGCGGGAATCAGTGCTTGGTTTGGGGCTTCGTTCTTGGGACTTGGTTCGTCGGGCTAGTCGTGATTGGTGCTAGGTGCTCGAGCTTGGTGTTGGTACTTGCACCAAGCCCCAAGCACCGTATCTAGCCGCCAACCGATATACCGCGTCCTCGAAGTCCGTCAGTTGCATGATCGTGTTGTAGCTCACGCTCAGCGTGTCACTCGTCAGCGTCGCCGTCGCTCGCCAGGGGCCGGCACGGCTCCATCCTTCCCACTCGAACGTGATGACACCGTCCGACTCCGTGTAACCGCCGCGATATTCGGCGCCGGTCGAGACGTACCGCAGCGCGAACGCGCCGTTATCGTAAAGAGAGAATTGCGAGTGACGCGTGTAGTCGGTCACATGCGGCGCAACGCCGCGATCGAAGGTGAAAACGCGCGACGGTCCTGACGGGGCCGGAAAACTCGGACGCGGCGTCGGAGCGAGGAGAACCGTGGGCTCATCGATAGCTGTCGGGATCGTCGGCGGGTCGCTGCCACAGGCGGTTGAAATCACCAGCGCCACCGCCAGTGTTCCAGGCCCGACCAGCCGGAGAATCATGATGCCCGCTCCTTTGATGGGGAGCCGTACTCCGTCACACGGGGTACAACGTCGCACGCTTGCGTCGCCAACCGACCGACCGAGCGCTATGTCGC
>JBKPSC010000170.1:0-14885 GCA_046734915.1 Acidobacteriota bacterium
GTCTGGCACGTGCCCGCTCACGACGAAGGTCACCGCTTCGGTCCAGGCCAGCGCCGCCCGTTCGCGGTCGGTGTAATACGGGCATTCGCGCCAGGCGTCGAGCGAGTACATCCGCTGCTCGGTCTCCCCAATCTCCCGCAGATCCTTCCAGTGCATATCGATGCAGTACGCGCAGCCGTTCAACTGCGACGCCCGTAGTTTCATCAAGTGCACGAGGCCAGGCTCGAGACTGCAGTGGACCAGATACTTCTCCAGACCGTCCATGGCGCTGTAAGCCCCGCTGCTGTATTTGAATCGTGCGGTCATGCGTGTTCCTCCTGAATGGACCAGCTCGGTGATCACCGCTCGTCGGGTGGCGCCACTGACAACGGTGTCTTTCGATCGCAAGTGAACACCGCGATGATCTTTGCCGGCTCGGTGGCGCTGGCGTTTGCCGACACCTGATGAACACCATTCGGCGCCTCGTAAAAGGTGTCGCCAGCTTTGTAGTTCGCCGCCGGCTCACCTTTTACCTGCATGCGAACGGCGCCGCTGACAACGTACCCGAGGACAGCGCAGGGATGGCTGTGCGCTGCCGACGAACCGCCCGGTGCGTACGAAACCTCGACGATGGTTCCCTGCAGATGGCTGCCGTCGAGCGGCGGCAGGGCGCGAGTGATCGCCACGCGCGAGTTGCTGGCGCCCGAAGCCGCCGCGGAGCGTTCCTGGGCGTGCGGCAGCGAGCCCACCAACAGCCCGGCCGCGATGAAGCCGATGGCCACGGACAGATTAGTGCGAGGCATGTGTTCTTCTTCCCTCCTTCACCCTGTCCACATTACGCCGAAGTGGACCGACGCAGAAGGTCCATTTACCATATTATGACTGGACCACTTAAATGCCGAGACGAACGACGACTCTGCCATTGGTGTTGTCTCCACGAGGTGGCCGCGTCACGGCGCATCGCTGGCTGTGCTCCGCACTTCGCGACGCGATCCTCGAGCGACGCCTGGCGCCCGGCACGCGTCTGCCGGCGACACGCGAGCTCGCCCGCGAATACGCGCTGGCACGCGGCACGGTGGTGACGGCGTTCGAACAGCTCGAGTCGGAGGGTTACCTCAAGATGCGCGGTGGTTCGGGCACGTTCGTGAACGACGTGCTCCCGGATGAATTGCTGCAGGTTGGCCGCCGCACGGAGCCTGCCGACACCCTCCGGCCGTCAGTCCGGCATCTTTCGCGCCTGGCGCGTCGCGCCGAGGGTTTTCCTGCGCTGCCCGACTCCCGTCCGCGGGCCTTTCGCACGAACCTCCCCGCGGTGGATCTCTTTCCGGCCGAGGTGTGGGCGCAGATCTCGGCGCGGCGTCTGCGCCGATCGGCCCGAAGCCTGATCGTCAGTTGCCCGCCTGCCGGCTACGGCCCGCTGCGTGAGGCGATTGCCGATTACCTGAAGGCCTCGAGGGGCGTGCGGTGCGCCGCCGATCAGGTCATCGTCGTGTCAGGTGCGCAGGAGGCGCTGGACCTGGCGTGCCGCGTCCTCCTCGATCCTGGCGACGAAGTGTGTGCCGAGAATCCCGGCTACGTCGGCGCGACCCGCTTGTTCGATGCCGTTGGCGCGCGCGTCCATGCGCTGCCGGTGGACGCCGCTGGCATGCAGCTGCCGCGTGGCCGGGCGCGCCGGGCCCGGCTGGCCTACGTCACGCCCGGACATCAATTTCCGACCGGGGTGCCGATGAGCCTCGTCCGCCGACTCGCGCTCCTGGAGTGGGCCATCAATGCGGGCGCGATGATTTTTGAAGACGACTACGACAGCGAGTACCGCTACTCCGGTCGGCCGATTCCAGCGCTGCAAGGCCTCGACTCACGCGGGGTCGTGCTCTTCGCCGGGACGTTCAGCAAGGTCTTGTTTCCATCGATTCGCCTCGCCTACCTCGTGGTGCCACCCGACCTGATCGATCGCTTTTCGGCGTTGAAGTCTCTGTCCTCCCGTCACGCACCGGTCATCGATCAGGCCGTGCTCGCGGACTTCATCGTCGAGGGACACTTCGGCCGGCACATCCGGCGCATGCGCGAAGTCTATGCCGAGCGGCTCACAACGCTCGTCGACGAAGCGTCACGCCATCTGGCGGGACGGCTCGAGGTCTCGCAGATCGAGGCCGGGTTGCAGACCCCCGGCTGGCTGGCCGAGGGCCGCGCTGTCGATGTGGCGAAGGCCGCAGCGGCGCGACACGTCGAGGTCACGCCACTCGACGCGTGCTGGCGCGGCCGTCCGGCGCGCGAAGGCGTGCTGCTTGGTTTTGCGGCAGTCGATCCCCGCGAGATTCGCCGGGGGATTGTCGAACTGGCGGCCGTCCTCGACTAACCGGCCGCCGCCACCCACAGATGCTGGGCCGCGTAGGCGCGCCATGGCCGCCACTGTTCGGCCCGCTCGAGCAGCTCGCGCGCCGTAGGTCGTCGGCCGTCGGCGGCCGCCATCGCACGCTGCAACCCGACGTCCGCCGACGGGAATGCGTCGGGCTCGCGGAGCTCGCGCATCGCGATGTATTGCGCGGTCCACTCGCCGATGCCCTTCATCGACCGCAGCTGAGCGACGACTTCGTCGAGACTCCGGCCGATCCTGAAGATCTGTGGATCGGCGGCGACCGCCCGGGCGAGGGACACGAGCGCTGTCCCCCGGGACCGCGGCATGGGCAAGCTCGCCGGATCGAGAGACGCGAGCCGCTCCGGGCGCGGGAAGACATGGATCAGACGGCGATAGAGGGCGCGGCCGGTGTCGGCATGGTCGGCCTTGCGCATGCCGAAGTCGATTTTCTCGGTGTAGCCGCCGGAGTGTAGCCGCTCGCCGTGCGCCGCGACCAGCCGCGCAGCGAGGCTGATGCCGGAGAGCACACTGACCTGTTGCCCGAGCACCGCACGCACGGCGAGCTCGAAACCGTCCCACGCACCTGGCACGCGCAGACCCGGCCGTTCGCGGACGAGCCGCGCCAGCACGGGATCCTCGGATAGCTGTGCGCCGATTGCGTATGGATCCGCCGAGAGATCGAACTGCCGCCGCAGCCGCGCGATGATCGTCGGCAAGGCCGAGAGCTTCGGAAATCTGACGGTGATCTTCAGCGTGTGGCCTTTACCCTGGCGAACCAGCACCGTGCCATGGCAGCCGTCGATTTCGATCGTGCGGGCGTAGGCATCCTCGGTGACGACCTCGACGCCGCGAATGGCGCGAGCCCTCAGGAAGGCCATCATCGCCGGCCAGTCGTAAGGCGGCTTGTAGCGCAGCAGCATGGTCACCTCGCCTTTCGACGGCGAGGCGGCGCCGACGCCGATGCGGCGCAGGGCACCAGGCGGCCGGTTGAACAGCCGCTGAAAGGTCTCGTTGAAGCGCCGGATGCTGCCGAAGCCGGCGGCCAGCGCCACCTCGCTCATCGGCAGCGTCGTCTCGTGAATGAGCTGCTTGGCCAGCAGCACACGACGCGTTTGCGCGACCGCGACCGGCGACGCGCCGAGATGCACGCGGAAGAGGCGTCGCAGCTGCCGATCGCCGACGCCCAGGCGTGAGGCGAGCGTTTCCATGTCCGCGTCGTCGAGCCCGCCCATTTCGATGAGCGCAAGCGCGCGTGCCACGGTATTCGACGTGCCCCTCCAGGCGGCCAGATCGGGCGCCGTCTCAGGGCGGCAGCGCAGACATGGCCGGAAGCCGGCCTCCTGCGCGGCGGCCGCGGTCGGAAAGAACACGACATGCTCGCGCTTCGGCGTTCGTGCCGGACAGATCGGCCGGCAATAGATGCCGGTCGTCTTCACGCCCACGAAGAGCTGCCCATCGAAGCGAGCGTCACGTGTCCGCAGCGCGCGGTAACACGCGTCAGCGTTCAGTTCCATTTCTCCATCCTGCCGGCGCGAGCGGCCGAGGTCTGGCGGTTTTCGGACATCATCAGTGTGACCCATCTCGAGCTGGCTGTCATCGCATAGAGGTCCGAAAACGGCCAGCGCGCCGTCCCTCGTCGGGGCAGCATGGCGATATGACTCAGATGCCAACCGCGCCACGATCCGATTCCGGACACACCATCTTCGTCGAACGCGTGCCGACGCCAACGGGCCCGATGCTGCTGCTGACCGATGCCGCCGCACGCGTGCGGGCGCTCGACTGGGAAGACCACGCGCAGCGCCTGCATCGGTTGCTGAGGCTCCATTACGGCGAGACCGCATCAGTCGTCGCGGCGCCGCACACTTCGCCGGCGCGGCGCGCGCTCGTCGCCTATTTCGACGGCGACCTGACGGCCCTCGACGCCGTCGAAACCGCAACTGGCGGTACGCAGTTTCAGCGTCGCGTCTGGGACGCTCTCCGCACGATTCCCGCGGGCACGACATGGAGCTACGGCCAGCTCGCGGCTGCCATCTGTCAGCCAACGGCTGTTCGGGCGGTCGGACTGGCGAACGGCGCCAATCCAATCGGGATCATCGTCCCCTGTCATCGGGTGATTGGCGCCAACGCCTCGCTGACCGGCTACGGCGGAGGGCTGCCGCGAAAGCGCTGGCTGCTCGAGCACGAAGGCGCGCTTACTGAGCGGCTTCTGGCGCGGCCAGCAGCAGCCGGTTCTTGGGCGTGATGGCGGCGGGTATCGCCTGGGTCCACACACGATATCCGTGCCCCCGCAGACGCTGGGCGCGCACGACGTCCACGGCCAGCGGTCCGTCGAGCCACCCGGACAGACCGCCGGCGTCGCACGCGGTCAGATCGTGGCAACAGGGCAGCAGCGCGAGCCTCGCTCTCGCTTCAATCGCGCGGTCGAGCACCACGTCGCTCAGCCCGCCGCAGGCGTGGCTCGACACGACGATGTCGCCGGCGTCGAGCGGGACCGTCTCGATGCCGCTTCGCTCGAAGCTGATTCGGCCGGCGAGACGCGGCCAGGATGAAACGACGGCGTCGACGACCCGGCCGTGGGACCGCGTCTCGGTCGTATCGACCGCCACGGCCAGCGGCGACGAATCATCGAGCAGCAGCATTGCCAGCGCCAGAAGACCATGGCCGGCGGCGAGATCGACGACGCGGCCGCCGCGGAAGAGACGCCGCGAGCGCCGCGCGACTTCCCACGATTCGAAGAGCTCTTTCCGCGGCAGGCACCCGGCGCGGCAGACGGCACGCGCCAGCCGATCGAAGAGCGAGTCGGAGGGGAACCTGGCGAGATCGTAGGTCGTCAAGCGTTGACGCGACGAGGGTGAGTATGACCGCACGCTCATCGGGTGACCTTCGAGAACCGCCGGCGATACGCCGTCGGCGTCGTCGAGAGCGTCTGCGCGAAATGATGCCGCAGTGTCGCCGCCGTCTGGAGTCCGACGGCTTCGGCGATGGCGTCGATCGAGTCGCGGGATGTTTCGAGACGCCGTTGCGCCGCCAGCAGCCGTTGATGCGTCAGCCAATGGTGCGGCGTCGTGCCCGTCGCGTCGCGGAAGCGCCGGGCGAAGGTTCGCGGCGACATGCCCGAGCGCTTCGCGAGCACGTCGACGGTGAGCGGCTCGGCGAGCCGCCGCTGCATCCACTCGAGCGTCGGCGTCAGGCCGCACGCCGGCGTGTCGTTGATCGGCGCCGGAATGTACTGACGCTGGCCACCGTCGCGCTGCGGCGGCATGACGAGACGGCGGGCAACCTGGTGCGCGATGTCCGCGCCGTAGTCCGAACGCACGAGGTGCAGGCACGCGTCGATGCCGGCGGCGCTGCCGGCGGAGGTCAGGATGCGCCCGTCTTCCACATACAGGACGTCGGGTTCGACGCGCACCTTCGGATGGCGCTCACGCAGGCGGTCGACGTACCGCCAGTGCGTGGTGACGTGCTTGCCATCGACGAGCCCGGCCGCGGCGAGAACGAACACGCCCGAGCAGATCGTGACCAGCCGCGCGCCCCTGGCGTAGGCACGCTGCAGCGCCCGAACCAGGCGGGGCGGCGGCAGCTCGTTCGGATCGCGCCAGCCCGGAAGCACGATGGTGCCGGCTCGGCGCAGTGCGCCAAGCCCGGTCGGCGCGCGCATCATGATGCCGCCGGTGACGCGGACATCGCCGGGATCGAGCGAACACACGCGGAACGTGTACCACGGCACCGTGATCTCGGGTCGCGGCAGACCGAAGATCTCGACGGCGATGCCGAACTCGAACGTGCACAGGCGATCGTAGGCAATGACTGCGACGTGGCGGCGGTCGATTCGCGGCATGTGGCAGGATTTTAATGAACATTGTCATTTCTGCCTATCGCAAAGCGCTGTGCCGCCGCGCCACACTATCGGTGGAGGAGAGGAGACGATGCCAAGTCTATTGACGAACGAGCGTCCCGTGACCGACGTACCAGCGGCGTCGCCCGGCGACGCGCGCGCTCACTTCGAGTGGCTGCTCGCTTACGAGACCGACTGCTGGGACGTTCATGCGGCGATCGCGGCCGGGCACGACGGGTTCGTCGTGCTGGACGTCCGCTCTCCCGAAGCGTACGCCGCCGGCCACGTGCCGGGCGCCATCAGTCTGCCGCATCGACGCATCACCAAGGCCGCGCTGGACGCGTACCCGAAAGATCGGCTCTTCGTGGTCTACTGCTCCGGACCGCACTGCAACGGCGCTGACCGCGCCGCGCTCCGGGTTGCCCGAATCGGGCGGCCGGTGAAGAAGATGATTGGCGGCATCAGCGGCTGGCGCGAGGAAGGGTTTGCGCTCGACTCAGAGACGACATGAAGCTCAAAGAATGGGGGATGTTCGTCCTGCTGGGCCTGGTCTGGGGGTCGTCGTTCCTATGGATCAAGGTCGGCGAAGGCAACGGCGGCCAGCCGTTTCTCGGCATCGCGTTTCCACCGGGCGAGCCCGTCTTTCGTCCGTTTCTTCTCGTCGCTTGCCGCGTGATGTTCGGCGTCCTCGGCATGGCCGCGGTGGTCCTCGCCAAGCGCGTGGCTCTGCCCCGCGATCCGCGCACGTTGGCGAAATTCGCGTTCATGGGCATCTTCAACACGGCGGTGCCCTTCACGCTGTTCTCGTGGGGCGAGACGCGCATCGACTCCGGCCTGGCGTCGATCTACAACGGCACGCTGCCGCTCTTCGTCACCGTCATCGCTCACCTCTGGCTGGACGATGAGCGGATCAATCGGTCGCGCCTCGTCGGCCTCATTACCGGCTTCGCCGGCGTCGCCGTTCTGGTCAGCCGCGATCTGAGCACGTCATCCGGCAGCGACGCGATCGGCCAGCTGGGCGTGATGGCGGCGGTCATCTGCTACGCCGTCTCGGCGGTGTTCTCGCGAAAGTACCTGCGCGGCGTCTCGCCGATTGCTCAGTCTTTCATGGTGTTGCTCGTCGCGTTCGGGTTCATGGCCATCGTCGTGCCGATCGTCGAGCGTCCCGTTTTGTTGCCGACGCCGCCGCTCGCCTGGGTTGCGGTCGCGTGGCTCGGATTGCTCGGTTCGTGCCTCGCGTACCTCCTCTACTTTTCTCTGATGAATTCGTGGGGCGTGACCCGCGCCGCCCTCGTGTCATACGTCTTTCCCGTTGTCGGCCTGATTCTCGGGATCACGCTGCTCGGCGAGGCCCTCGACTGGCGGCTGTTCGTGGGCACCGCGCTGGTGGTCGCCGGCATCGTCGCCGTCAACTTTCAGACGTTCGCAGCGCTCCTTCCCAGGGCTGCAGCGCTGCGAACGGTACTGGGGGATTAGGGGGATCAAAGACCCGTCCTCTGGATTCAGGGGCCTCCCTGAATGTCCCCGTCCTGAACGTGGACGTGGCCGTAGTGTCCCGGCACGTTCCATAGCACGGTGTACCCAGCGTGCCGCATGGCATCGGCGAGACCGTTGGGATCCGAGCTGAGGAGATCGAGCGCGCGGCCGGCGTAGTGCGCCGAATTTCTGGTGTGCACATGATCGTTGGCCGACGTCAGGCGGACCGTGTTGCCCGTCCGTGTCGCCCAGATGTCGGCGAGGTCGAATATCCGCAGCGCCTGACGGGTGGTCAGGCGGACGCGCTCACGCAGTCCGCGGACTACTGCTGAGCGGTGAAAGGGGGGAGCGTGTAACCCTGCGCAGCCAGCAGCTGCCGCACGCCCTCGAGCGCCTTGCCTTGCTGCTCCACCGCCTCGGCCAGGCGGCTGTTCGCGCTCATGAGCGCTTCCGTCGTCCGGCGATGTTCAGACACGAGGAACGCAACGACGCCCGCGGCGAGCAGCCACGGAAGAATGGTGTTCTTGAACTCGGTCCAGATGTTCATGCGGATCCCCCGAACAAACCGCCTCGGGCGTACATCGAACGCGCCGCGCCGACGGAACATTCAGTTGCTGGGGAGCGGGCGGCAGTATAGCAGCGATCACTGGCCGGGCATCCGAGTCGACCCTTTGCGGCTCAGCTTGATGACGACAGCCTCTGGACGAATCCGCTCGAGGCATTGAGGCGCACACGATCGCCGGTCTTCAATCGAGACGTCGCCTGGCGGACGTTGGCGAGCGCCGGCAATCCATACTCGCGGGCAACGGTCGATGCGTGCGAGAGCATCCCGCCAACTTCGACGATGACGCCTGAGGCAAGCGTGAACAGCGGCGTCCACGACGGGTCGGTCGCCGGCGCGACCAGCACCGCGCCCTTCCGCATCAATTGAAACTCGCGTGGGTCGCGAATGACGACGGCCTCCGCTTCGACGATGCCGCGGCTGACGCAAAGGCCGTCCAACCGGTCCGTGGCCGCATCGAGTGATGCGGTCACGGCGCCGGCGAGCACAGCGGGTACCTCGGACTCCCGCATAAACAGCGGCATCTTCAGCTGGCGCTCGGCCTCGAGCTGCCGAGAGCGAGCGGCGACGATCGATCCAAGCAACGATGGGTCGCAACGGCCATGAAGCACATCGTCGATCTCTTCGCGGAAGAGCAGGAAGTAGTCGCGCGGGTCGGCAAGCCACTGTCGCTCGGCGAAACGTTGCGCGAGCACAAGGTGCCACTGCCGCGCGTAGTACAGCGCGCGGGTCAGATCCGAGCGGCAATGCTCGCGCATCACGTAGCGTTTCTTCAGCCTGGCGAGCAAACGGCGGACGCGAGGCTTCAACGTCAAGCGCTGCCACGCGCTCAAGCCAGCGTCGAATGCGGCCCAGGCGTGGCGCGCGTCGTCTTGCAGCCGCCGTTCGATCGAAGCCCGCGACTCTGCGGGCGGATGCTGCAGATGCGATCGGATGGCGAAGAAGAGGGCGGACGGATCCTCGCGATATCGCGGCAGGCCATAGTCGGATTCATAGAGCCCGCGGTGACCGTACCGTTCCAGGAACTGCTCGAACGCCGGCAGGAACCGGCTGCCGGCCAGCTGCCGTCGGAAGTCTTGGACGTTCTCTGGCCCGGCGATGAAGTACCACGCCGTCGATGGCTCGCCGCGAGCGAGGTCGGCAAGCTCGACGAGGTCGAACGCCTGCTGCGTGCTGACCGACGGCTCGCCCGCGGCCAGGTGCGGGTAGACCAGCGCGTCATACGGCTGGCCGGCGGCCCGCGCCGCCTTGCGGAGCATGTCCTCGAGGAACACCATGCTCCCGAGCAGGAGAATGACCTGCATCCGATCGGGACCGACGCTCCACCACTGCGTCAGCCGCCCCCAGATGGCGCGGTCATCGAGCGAGGCCGGATCGTCGCGGCTGAAAGACCGGACGCTGGCGTCGTTTTCGGCGTCCTGCGCCCGCACGACAGCCTCCGACCGGAAGTCGAGCCACGCAAGACGGAAGAGATCAGGCAGACAGCGGAGGATCTCGCCGATCGGCGCACGCACTGCGACCTCGTCGGAAGGCTGGATGGCGTCGGCGTGGCCGAGCGAGCGCAGAACCCCAGACGGCGGCGACCCGCTGATCGTCACGACATGGCGCAGCTGCGACATGTTGACGTACAGCCGGCCGGCGAAGGCCTTGAACGGCGGGCCGAGCACCGATTCCGGACCGAGCATGCGGCCGAGGAACCTGCGCTGACCGTTCACGAGCAGCTGTTCGTACGCGTGAACCGCCTGCGGCGACATCTGATCGGGAAAGACCTCGGCCAGGTTCGCCCGCGACCATTCGATGTCCACGACCGCGGGTTGAACTGGTTTCGCCTTCTGCTCTGTCGCCGGCATCTTCGGCGCCGGCTGCGTCGTCGTCACCGGACGCGACTGGAGAATCCAGAGCTGGCGGTCGTCACGACACCACTCGACATCCTGCGGCGCCCCGTAATGCCGCTCGATGCGGACGAGCAGGTCGGACAGTTCCCTGAGGTCCGCCTCGTTCATCGATCCGGTGCTGGCCGCCGTTCGTCCCGTCGCAAACCGGGAGGCGAGCACGGCGAAATCAGTCTTACGAACGCTGAGCTCGTCCGGCTCGATCCGGCCGCTGACCAGCTCCTCACCGAGACCGGGCGCTGCGTTGATGAGCAGTTCGTCGGCGCCGGAGACCGGATGCACGGTGAAGGCGACGCCGGAAACGACGGCGTCGACCATCGGCTGAATGAGCACGCCCGTCCGCGTGTCGGGCGCCAGGCCTCGCGCCGCGCGGTACGCGCGCGCCTGGTCCGACCTGACCGACCGTCGGCAGGCGCGGACCGCGTCGGGAACGGACTCTCGCTCGACGTTCAGAAACGTCTCGTGGACACCGGCAAATGAGTGTCCTGATCCGTCCTCACCGACCGCCGACGACCGGACGGCGAAGCGCTGATCAGTGGTTTGGCCAGCAAACCAGGCGTGCGCGAGCAGCCGGCCGAGTTCGGGATCGAAATCGTTGTCCTTCGCACCGGCAGAGGCCGCGATGACGATGCCGTCAGGCACCGGAAAGCCGGCGTTGAACAGACGCGCGCAGTTCGCCGCCTTGCCGCCAACCTGGTCGATGTCGGCGGCGGTGATCTGCCCGAGCGTCAGGATCATCGCGGCTCTTACTTCTTCCGCTTTCTCGTCTCGCGTTCGAGCGCCCGCTTCGCCGACGCCAGCGACAGCTCCTGCTCTCGCGTCGTGCCGGGGTAGTGAAGATCCATGCCGCGCAGCGTCTCGACCAGGATTTCGGCGACCGTCCGCCGCATGAAGTACTTGTCGTCAGCCGGAATCGCGTACCACGGCGCCCACGGTCTCGACGTCTCGCGCAGTGCCTGCTGATAGGCGTCGTGATACTCGTCGAAGCGCCCGCGCTCGCGAAGATCGCCTGCGGCGAACTTCCAGTGCGCCTCGGGATCGTTGATGCGATCGAGAAGCCGCTGCTTCTGCTCGCCGCGGGACACGTGCAGAAAGAACTTGACGATGGTCGTGCCGTTGCGTGCGACGTGACGTTCGAAGGTCCGAATGGATTCGTACCGCTCCTTCCAGACCTTCTTGGCACTCGGCAGCGAGGGCAGACGCTGCGCCTGGAGAATCTCCGGGTGAACCTTCACCACCAGAACTTCCTCGTAGTGGCTCCGGTTGAAGATGCCGATGCGCCCGCGTTCTGGCAAGCGGGTCGCAATCCGCCACAGGAAATCATGATCGAGCTCGAGCGAATTGGGCGCCTTGAAGCTGTAGACCTCGCAGCCAGCCGGGTTGATGCCGCTCATCACCGCCTTGATGGTGCCGTCCTTCCCTGCCGCGTCCAGCGCCTGAAAGACGACGAGCAGCGCCCGCGTGTCGCTGGCGAGCAGCCGCGCCTGCAGCTTGCGCATGCGGCCGATCGCCGTGTCGAGGGCCTGCCGGTTCTCCTCGCGATCCCGCTGCCGCTTCGGCGGCAGGGTGATCGACTTGCGGATCCGAAAGCTGCCGTCGAAGGGAACGAGGAATTCGTGTGGAACGTGGACGAAACGCCGCGCCATCTCACTGACCGCCGGAAAGCTCGCGTTTGAGCCACGCCCGCGCGTGGGTCCAGTCCGCCTCCACCGTCCGCAGCGACACGCCGAGGTGTTCAGCGACTTCGGACGACGAAAGGCCGGAAAAGAACTTGAGGATCACGACCTGCGCCGCTCGCGGATCGACAGACTCGAGGCGGGTCAGCGCTGCCTCGAGCGTCAACAGGTCCTCGACCGGAACCGCGCCCGTCGAAGCCGCCAGCAACAGATCGTCGAGAACGAGATTCGGCGCGCCACCGCCGCGCTTCTGTCTTTTCTGGTGGCGTCCATGATCGACGAGCAGCCGGCGCATCGCCTGCGCCGCGAGGGCGAGCCCGTGCGTGCGGCCCTGCCATTCGGATCCGCGTTCGTGCTCGAGCCTCAGCCAGGCCTCGTTGACGAGCGCTGTCGGCTGCAGTGTGTGATTGCGGCGCTCGCGGCCCAGGTACCGCGCCGCGACCTTGCGCAGTTCACCATAGATGAGCGGAAACAGTTCTTCGGAGGGCCCTCCGTCGCCCGTGGGCATAGGCCGCCCACCGTATCACAACCGGCTCATCCCCATCACCGGGTTGGCCACACGTCCCGATGCCAATGCGCTGATTGGACTCCGCCTAGCTGACGCTCGAACAAAGCCACCCCTGCAGCCGTCTTCACAAAAAGGGGGCGTCGGCCGATCGAGGGCATGCTCGACCCCGGTCACACGGAGCAGCGTCCGGACCCTGGGCGAGGCCCCGAGCAGCCGCACCGTTCCGCCGCGCCGGCGCATCGACTGGCAGAGCGCGGCGATGACGCCGACGCCGGCGGCATCCATGTCGGTCACGGCCGTCAGGTCCAGTAGCACGTCAACCCGCTCGGTCCCGTCGAGGAACGCGGCCCAGACGTGGCGTTCAGCACCTCGGCCGAGCACCAACCGGCCGCTGCAGCGCAGCAAAGCCTGGTAGGTATATCCCGGCCGAACCGTTTCCACACGGAAGTCCGCCATTGCCCACCCAATCCTGTAACGCGACAAACGAGCGACAACCCCGCAACCCCGATGCTGAGACGTTGAGGGACTGTGAGGTCACCTGGATCTTGCGGGTCTCTCCCCGAATTGACGCGTTATGACCGTGATGGTGAAACCTCAAACGTCGCGGACGCCAGGCCTGCTGCTGACGGCCACCTTCTGTGCAGCGGCGGTAACCGGGCAGTTCGTGGCCGGCAAGGCCATGCGCGACGCCCTTTTTCTGACGTCGCTCGACGTGACCGCCCTGCCGGCCATGCTCATCGCGACGTCGGCCTGCTCGATGCTGCTCGTGGCGCTGCACTCCCGGTGCGCTCAGCGGGTGACCCCGGGGACCCTTATCCCGCTGTCATTCGTGCTGAGCGGGGTTCTCTTCCTCGTCGAATGGACCCTGCGGCCCGCCGCGCCGACGACCATCGCCATCATCGTCTTCCTTCATATTTCAGGCGCGGGTCCGCTGCTGACGTCCGGGTTCTGGTTGATCGCGAGCGAGCGCTTCGACCCGCGGACGGCCAAGCGCCGCTTCGGCCAGCTGGCCGGGGCAGGAACGCTGGGCGGCCTGCTGAGCGCGCTCGTGGCCGAACGTATGGCGGCGCTCTTCGGCACGCCGGCCATGCTGCCGTTGCTTGCCGCGCTTCAGTTCGGCAGCGCGGCGCTCGTCCGCTCGCTCGCTGTCGGCATGAACGCGCGGCCCGAAGCCGTGCCGGCCGCTTCACCGGCCACGGCGCCGATGCGCTCGGGTCTCCGGGTGATTGCCGAGGCGCCGTACCTTCGCCACCTCGCGGCGCTGGTGCTCCTTGGGACGACGGGCGCGGCGCTGGTCGACTACTTGTTCAAAGTGCACGCTGTCGAGACCTTCGGACGCGGCGATCAGCTTCTGCGCTTCTTCGCCCTCTATTACGCCGCGACGAGCATTCTGACGTTCCTCATTCAAACGTCGTCCAGCCGCCTGATGCTCGAGCGCTTCGGGTTGGGCTTGTCGACGAGCACGCCCTCGTTCGCGTTGCTCCTGGGCAGCGTGGCCGGCCTGTTCGTCCCGAGCTTCGGCAGTCTCGTCGTCGCGCGCGGCGGCGAGTCGATCTTCCGCAGCTCGCTCTTCCGTGCCGGCTATGAGCTCTTCTACACGCCGATCCCGGCGGAGGAAAAGCGCGCCGCGAAATCGCTCATCGACGTGGCCTTCGATCGGCTCGGCGACGCCGTCGGCGGCGGCCTCGTGCGGCTGACGATCGTGCTTCTTCCGGCGATTCAAGCCCCGGCAATTCTTTCGTTGGCCGCTGCCTGCTCCGCCGGCGCCGTGTTTGCTGCCAGCCGGTTGAACCGCGGCTACATCTCCACGCTGGCGAGCAGCCTGAGGCACCACGCGATTGGCCTCGAAGTTTCGGCGGCGGCGGTCGATGCCGGGTTGACCCGCACGCTCGTCCAGAGCCTGCTCGCTCGCGGCACGGCCGGTGCGGGCGGCAGCGGCAGACAGCAGTTCCCAGCCGCGTCGCACAAACCGCTCGACCCCGAGGTGCAGGACATCATCAACCTGCGCTCGCGCGACCGCGAGCGCATCCGTGAGGTGTTGTCGCGTGAGCAGGGCCTGCCGGCGATTCTCGTGCCGCACGTCATCCCGCTGCTGGCGTGGGACCCCGTGTCCGAGCACGCCACGTTCGCGCTGCAGAAGGTCGCCGAGGAGCACATCGGCGAGTTCGTCGACGCGCTGATGGACCCGAATCAGGACTTCGCGGTCCGGCGCCGCCTGGCGCGCGTGTTCGCGGTTTGCGTGTCACAGCGGGCCGCCGACGGAGCCATCGTCGCTCTCGACGACCTGCGCTTTGGCGTGCGCGCCCAGGCCGCCCGCTCCCTGGTCGCCATGGTCGACAAGAATCCGAAGATTCAGATCGACACCGAGAAGATTCTCGAGGCCGTCCTCCGTGAAGTCGCGGTCGGCCGACCCGTCTGGGAAGGCCGCCGGATGCTCGATGGATTCAGCGGTCAGTCGCAAATCGACGCCTTCGTCCGCGACCGCGCGGGCGAGAGCCTGGCGCACGTCTTCACGCTGCTCTCGCTCGTCCTGCCGCGCGAACCGCTGCAGCTCGCGTTCCGCGGTCTGCAGACCGACGATGAGCATCTGCGCGGCACCGC
>JBKPSC010000171.1:0-9532 GCA_046734915.1 Acidobacteriota bacterium
ATAGTCGAAACCGACGGCCATCAGCGTGCCCTGCTGCGACCCGGTCGACGGGTCGAGGCCGAGCGCAATGAGCTCGTCGACCAGCGTCGGGTCGGCGAGCGCTTCGGGCGTTATCGTGCTGATGCTTCGCTCGGTCGCCAAGGAAACCGCCCATGACGACCGGATATTGGGTCGTCTCGTGACCGTGATCTTCCCGCCTGTGATCGTCGAGTCGTACGCCGGGGTGAAAGTCAGCCAGTGCTGCGCCTCACCCGCCAGTGACAACTCGGGTTGGAAGAAGTATGGCTGGTTGAAGTCCAGCCGCACTCCCCGATCGAGCGACGACCAACGCGCATGCGCCCCGGCCGAGCGTGCGCCGCCGAGAAAGTTGACGTGATGATACTCACCGTCGACCCGGCCTTTTTCGTCCGTTCCGTAACCCACGCCAAAGTTCAACCGCTGATGTCGGCCTTCAGCCACTGTGACGCGCGTGCGGAGCTCGGGATTCTGCTGATCCTGGTCCAGCGGCTCGATGTTCACGAACTGGAACAGCTCCTGACCGTACAGGCGACGTTGGCTGACCTGGACGAGACTCCGCTGATACAGATCACCGGGCCGGTACGAAAGTTGACGCTCGATGACGCGGTTGCTCACGCTCGTGTTGCCAACGATCTCGACCGGGCCGAAATGCGTCAACGGGCCGGGCTCGCCTTGAAACGTGACGGATGTCTCCTTTTGGGTGCTTCCTGGCGCCTCGCTCGTCGTCACGCGGGCGTACGCGTAGCCGTGCTCGCGAAGCTCGTTCACCGCGAGTTCGCGCGCCGCGACGACCTGACGCCGGTCGCGAGGTTCGCCGACTTTCAGCGGCGAGCTGCTCTCGAGCGACCGCACTCTATCCGGCGGCAAGACGTCGAAGCCGGTGAAATTGAGAGCGGTGACGACGACCGGCTGGCCTTCGTCAATGGTGAGCGTCAGGTCGACGGCGTCCTGCTTCTCATTGAGCTTGACGTCGGCCGCAGTGACACGCGCGTCGGGGTAGCCGCGGTCCGAGTAGAAGGCTTCGACACGCTTGAGATCGGCGTCGAAGCGCGACCGCTCGAAGTAGGCCTTTCTCCCCCAGGGCAGCTTGGAGTTCACACGTGTCGCAAGTACGCTGCGAAGCTCACCAGCATCGACGGCCTTCAGGCCATTGAAGTCCAGCGAACGCACCCGGACCGTGCCACTTTCCTTGCACGCCGTGACCACGATGGCGAGAAGAAGGGCCGCGACAATCGCCTGGCGGTTCACGAGCATCCGCCGAAACATACCGCATGCCAGGGATGGGTGAAACAGATGACTCGCCTCTGAGGTGGGCGAGCAAAATCAGAAGGGATCGGGTCCGGCGGTCGAGCCGCCGGACCCGGTTGAGTTACTAGCGGGTGAGGTTGACGACCAGAGCGGCGCGACGGTTGAGTCGCCGTGTTTCCTCACGAGCGTTGTCGTACTTCGGCCGTTCCTCGCCGTAGCTGACCGTCGACAGCCGATCGGCCGTCACGCCACGGCTGAGGAGGTAGTCGCGCACAGCGTTTGCGCGCCGATCGCCCAGCGCCAGGTTGTACTCGGCCGTGCCGATGTTGCAGGTGTGGCCTTCGAGCTGGAGACGGAGCCGATCGTCTTCCTTCATCGCGGCGACGGCCTCGTCCAGCAGACGAGTGGCCTCCGGCCGCAGCGTGTAGCGATCGAAGTCGAAGTGAACGTCTTCGAACGTGTACGCCTTCATCGGCGGACGCGCGACAGTGAGGTTCACCGTGGCCGTGGCCGTTCCGCCCTTGCCGTCATCGACGGTCACGGTGCAGGGCACGGTGCCTTCCTGCTGCGGCGCCGTCCAACGTGTTTCGCGCTCGGCAGGCGTCGCGAGGGCACCCGTCGGACAGCTCCACCGATAGGTGAGGGTGTCGCCGTCAGGATCGTTGCCGGTCGCCTGGCAATTCGAGATCGCCCCCGGTGCAACCGTGCTCGGAGTGCACTGCGCCGTGACCGTCGGTGGACGATTGGCGGGCGCCGGTGGCGGCGGAGGCGGTGGCGGTGGCGGTGGCGGCGGCGGTACGTAAATCCGGACGCCTGGGTGATAGCCGATGCGAATCTGCCAATCGAAGTAGTCGCCTGACGGATCGCTGTCAGCGTTGAAGCCGTCGCGGTTCTCGCTCGGGAAGTTCCAGCTGACACCACCGCCAAGGAAGAAGCCGTTTCGGTTCTGCCACGTAACCGCCGCGGTCGCGCGCTGAATCTTCTCGGTCTCCGAGGTGAGCGGCGGAAGCGAGCCATCGACCGCGATGAAGCGATCGCCGTCGAACGAGACTTCGCTCTTCGAAGGAATCAGGCCATTGAACTCGAAGATGCCGCGAAGTGGGCTGCGGGAAGGGACGCCTACGCCGGCGCCGTAACGGAACGCGCTCGACGGTGCGTCGAAACCGTCGGGCTGACCGCGGATGTCGAATCCCGCGTAGCCCGAGATCTCGACGAATCGCGTCGTTTCCTTGCTGGCGATGAAGTCGACGAGGAAATCGGTCTTTCCGGTGCTGACTCCCTCGTCGTCTTTGCCGGTTGGCAGCTTGAGCATGCCGCGGACGGCGACCGCAACCGGCTTCTGCTGATACTGCGACAGCAGATTGATTTTCGCGCCTATGTACAGGTCGCCAAGGTTGTCACCGCTCCAGCCGGAGTTGATGCGGGGATAGCGATCGACGACGCCGCCGACTTTCTGGTCGGCCACGAAAATGGGCCGCAGATCGCGGTCGACTCGCGTGTCGACGAGGAAGGACGCGAAGATCTCGGCGCGGTCTCTGATGCCCACGCCGAACGTCCCGGCAATATCACCGACGTTGGTGAAACCTTGGATGTAGTTGGTACCACGGCGGTACCCGCTGACGGACCACTTACCGTGAGCGAGCACCTCCGCGGTCGGCACAAACCACAGTCCAGTATCGCCGTAGAACGTCGTCGTCGCCGGTCGTGTCGCCGCTGACGCGTCCGAAGACGACGAGGTCGCTGCCGGTTGATTCTGTGCCGTGGATGTCCCTGTAGAACCGCTCTGTGCGCTCGCGCTTGCCGCGACGGCGAGCGCCAGCGTCAGGAACGCGGTTACGCGTCTCAACATGGTCCTGCCTTTCCAAGCGCACCGAGCGAGGAACAGACGGCGCGAATCCGATGGCTTGTGCTCTCACTGGCCCTCGCCACTCGGTTCAGGCGTCGTCGGTTCCGGCGTTACCAGGCGTCCGCGGCCCCCACGGCTCACCTGACCCCCCTTACGTCCAGCCGACCGCGCTTCGTCGGCCGTCCATTCGTGGGCTGTACCCTTTTCATGCGCGGCGCGGCCACCCTTGCTTGCGATTTCCCGCTGCTTCTCGGGTGACATCGACGCGAATCCACGACGTTCTCTACGTTCTGTATTCACGGTGGCTCCTCCCGTTTGTAATTCAGCCTCTCGAGTCCAACTTGCCACCCCGACGGTTTCAAGATTGGTGCCACGAGCCCGGCAGAAGCCGCTATGTAAATCCCTTTCTACCTAACAGTTAGAGCGATGAGCTTTTTTGTGTGCACGTGGGGGTTGCAGTGGTTTGCTACAGAAGGGCTGGACAACAGTAGTGAATATGGTCAGCTCAGCTGGAGCCGCTGCCCCGCCTCCCCCAACGTGACTCGCATCTCCTACTTCGCTTGCTGCGGCTTATATTCCGGCGGCAGCGCCGTTCCTTCGCCGAAGAAAAAGTCTTCCATGTGACGAGCGACGAGATCCTGCGCCTCCTTCTGCCACGGCATCAGGCGGTATTCGTTCAGGATCATCTTCATCCGATCTTCCCAGAGCTTCCACGCATCGACCGAGATGTTGTCGTAGATCCGCTGCCCCAGCTCGCCCGGCCACGGTGGCGCGTCCAGCCCCGGCAACTGCTTCTGGAACTTCACGCAGAACACAGTCCGGGGTCCGTCAGCCATGGTGAGTGGATTGTACCACTCTCAATTGAGGATCGATGATGCACTCAAGGTAAGAATGCGCAGTTTTGAGTGCGTTTACGACCTCCCGGCTTTCTCCTGCGCGCGCAAAGATGAACCCCAGATAGCTGGCACCTTCTGGCCACGGCACGAGGACCTGGTCCGCCCGGGCACTGATGATGACATCGGTCACATGCCGGGTCGTACGCGCTCGATCGAGGCCCGTCACCCCGCGCAGGACGCCCCGCCGGGGCACCGGCATCATCATTACCCCCGAAGCAATGGGCTCGCGCCTCCACTGGGTCGTGGGCTCACCCAGGGCATGACGCAGCAGAATCGCCTCGAGGCTCTCCACTTCCATTGATGCGTCCCGCCAGAACTGCAATGCACGAGCGCACAGGCCACCGATCGGCCTTCCCGCAATCTCGAGAAGGTAAACGCCGCGTGCGTTGACGCGACATTCAGCATGAATCGATCCGTGGCCCAGACCCATCGCGTCGGCCCCGTCTGCGACCACGCGCGACACCGCTTCTACCTGCTCCTCAGACAATTCCGGTGGCGTAACGTAGATCGTTTCTTCAAAGAACGGACCGTCCAGGGGGTCGGGCTTGTCAAAGACGGCCAGCACCCGCAGCCGGCCGTGGGTCATGACCCCTTCGACTGCGAACTCCCGCCCTGGAATGAAATCCTCAACCAGGATCGTCTCGGCGCCGCCAGCCTGGTCCGCCGGCAGCATTTCGAGCAACTCCCGAATGCGCTCGAACGCCGCGACGAAGCTCGTCCGGTCATCAGCGCGGATGACACCGCGGCTGGCGGACAGACCGATCGGCTTCAAGACGCAGGGAAAGCCGACCCCGGCGAGTTCTCGGGAATCAACGAGTGTTCGCGGATCAGCGTTACGCGGGACGCCCAGAAAAGCCGGGACCGGCAGACCGGCCGCCAGGAAGCGGCGGCGCGCGGTGAGCTTGTCATGTGCGGCCCAACCACCGTCGGGACTGTGAAAGGGAACCCCAAGCAACTGCGCCGCGTGAGCAGCGGCGACCGTCGGCGCATCGCCGACGGCGAGCACGCCGTTAATCGGCAGGCGTGCCGCTGACTGCGCGATCGCCTCGGCCGCGGCCTCTGGACGATCGAACCGAACGGGAATCGCAGAATCGCGCCACGGATCGTCCAGGACGTGGCACCGGTCTGTCGCGTACTGGAGCCGGACGCCGAGGCGTCGGGCGGCATCTTCGAATTCACGGGTCTGATAGCCAGTCGTCGACGCGAGCAACAGAACCCGGCGAGTGCTCATGTCAAATCATCCGAAGCTGCTCGGGGCTGGGCTCGGCGCAGCAGTACCACGGTTCGCTCAGAAACGGCGTCCTCGGCCCGGCGAGCGTCGGCACGGGATGGTCCGCTCGGCCGGCGCGCTCGTACGCCAGCCGACGGATGGCGTCGAAGACGGGCCCGCGCTCGGCATTCAACTGACGTCCGACCAGGCGCATGATCTCGTCCTGTAACGCATCGACCCTGGCATCAGGGTGCGACCAGGGGTACGTCAACGTGGCTGGATCGAACGGCTGGACGAGATCGGCCACTTCTGTGATGTCGAGCATCCGGGACCCGCGCGGGATGAGCAACCGAATAGCCAGCTGAATCGGTGCGACACGATCCACCAGACCCAAGCGAGCGATCGTGTCGAGCAGCTCACAGTACCCGTCGAGCGTCGTCCACGGGTGGAACGCGACGAAGGTCGGCACCAGCGTCAGGCCGGCGCCGCGGCACACGGCGACCGCGTCCTCGAAATCCTGGCGCGTGTGTCCCTTCGCCAGCAACGAGAGCACCCGATCGTCGATTGATTCGACTGCGCTCGTGACGAATAGACACCCTGTCGCGGCCAGGACCGGCAATAGATCGCGGTGCTTCAGCAGATGCTCGATCTTGATCGTCACATCGTAGGTCAGTTCGGGATGCGCCTCATGCAACGCGCCAACGAGCCTCGCGGCATGGGTCGGACCGTTGAAGAAGTCCGGATCCCCAAATGTGATGTGCTCCGCACCGTTCGCGACCTGCGCCGTAATGTCGTCGAGCACGACGTCGGACTGAATGACGCGAAAGACGCCGTCGTACACGGGGACGATCGGGCAATGCCGGCAGCGGTGGCGGCACCCGCGGCTGGCCTCCGTGTAGCCGACCACCTTGTGGCGGCCATCCCCGAGTTCGAGCGCCGCGTAGCGCGCCAGCGGCGGCAAACCTGTCCGATCGGGCACTCTGAAGGACAGCCGCGCTATCGTTTCTCGCTCGCTTCGAAGCGGCCGCCGTTCGCCCATCGCACGCGCGATCTCGGCGAGGTCGTGCTCGAACTCGCCGTCCAGCACATCGTCGACGCCAAGTGAGCGAAGCCACTCGGCATTCATCGGCGCGTACAAGCCGTAGGCGCACAACCGCGCGGCGGCGTTCAGGCGCCGCGCTCGCTGGATGAGCGGCGACGCCAGCCGCGTCGCGGTATGCATCGGCAGGTAGAACGCCGTCAGATCGGCCGATGCGAGGAGCGCATCCGGGACTGGCGTCCGCGAGGCATCGATGCAGTCGACGTCAATGTTCGCCTGGCGCAGCCACGCCGCTGGCGAGGCCAAGCCAAAAGGCTGACGACCGAGCTCGTATGTCGAAATGAGAAGCGCGCGCATTGGTTCAGGGACACCGCGCCCCGGGCTCATTCTGCCACAACGTCTGCTAGACTCCGCACATGAGCACAGCTCTCCCGGGCACGTTGGCCCGCCCCGCCGCCATTCCGATCGCGCGCGACGACGACCGCGCCTTCTTCGGGCATCCGCGCGGGTTGTCGACGCTCTTTTTCACCGAGATGTGGGAGCGCTTCAGCTACTACGGCATGCGGGCGCTGCTCATCCTGTTCATGACTGCCGCGCCGGCGGCCGGTGGTCTCGGCTTCGATACCGCTGCGGCCGGTGCCGTGTACGGGCTCTACACGTCGATGGTGTATTTGGCGAGCCTGCCCGGCGGCTGGATCGCCGATCGGCTGATCGGCCAGCGCCGCGCCGTGCTGTGGGGCGGGATTCTCATCGCCTGCGGCCACTTCAGCATGGCCTTTCCTTCACTCTCGACGTTCTACCTCGGACTCGTTTTAATCGTCATTGGCACCGGCCTGCTCAAAGGCAATGTCAGCGTGCTCGTGGGCAAGCTCTACGCGCCGGGCGATCAACGCCGCGACGCGGGCTTCTCCATCTATTACATGGGGATCAACACGGGCGCGTTCATCGCGCCGCTGGTGTGTGGATTCCTCGGTCAGCGGGTCAACTGGCACATCGGCTTCGGCGCGGCCGGCGTCGGCATGGTGCTCGGCGTCATTCAGTACGTGCTGGGCGGATCGCATCTCGGCTCGGCCGGCCTCGAGCCGGCGCCGCCGAAGTCGCCAGAAGAAGCGGCAGCGGTCCGCCGCTCGGCCAAATTGTGGGGTGGCCTGGCAACGGCCTTCGTCGTCCTCGTCGGGCTGGGCATGGCGACTGGAACGCTGGCGGTGACCACGACGCAGATCGCCGACATTGCCGGCTATCTGCTGCTCATCACCACGGTGGTGTTCTTCGGCTGGCTCTTCTTCGCCGGAGACTGGACGAGCGCGGAGCGCAAACGCTTGTACGTCATCGGCGTGTTCTTCCTGGCCGCCGCGCTGTTCTGGTCGTCGTTCGAGCAGGGCGGCTCGACGTTGAACCTCTTCGCCGCGCGAGACACGCGGACCTCACTCTTCGGCTGGGAGTTCCCGAGCAGCTGGTTCCAGTCAGTCAACGCCATCTTCATCATCGTCTTCGCGCCCGTTTTTGCATGGCTCTGGCTGCGTCTCGGATCGCGCGAACCGTCGAGCCCGTTCAAGTTCTCGCTCGGCCTCATCCTGGTCGGCCTGGGGTTCGTCGTCATGATGCTGGCCGCTACGGCTGCAGCCGATGGCACCAAAGTGAGCCCGAGTTGGCTGCTGGTGACGTACCTCCTGCACACGTTCGGCGAACTGTGTCTCAGTCCCGTCGGGCTGAGCTCGATGACGAAGCTGGCCCCGGCCCGTGTGTCGAGCCTGATGATGGGTGTGTGGTTCCTGGGCGCGTCGGTTGGCAACTTCATCGGCGGCCGCCTGGCCGCTTTCTACGAAGCGTGGTCGCTCACGCAACTCTTCGGTGTCGTCGCCGCCTTCGGCATCGGGTGGGGCCTCATCCTGCTGGTGTTCTCACCCGGCATCAAGAAGCTCATGGGCGAAGTGCACTGACACTTGAGAATGCAGATTGCAGGGTTCAGAATTCAGAATTGGAATCGTCTGACCGTCGTACTTCTAATTCTGCCTTCTGAATTCTGACTTCTGCATTTCCATGGCGAAGCCGTTAGAGGAATACAACCGCAAGCGCGACTTCACCAAGTCGCCCGAACCCGCAGGCCGGGTCAAATCGTCGAAGGGCGCTCGTTACTTCTGCGTCCAGAAGCACCTCGCGAGCCACCTGCACTACGACTTTCGTCTCGAGCACGATGGCGTGCTGCTCTCGTGGGCCGTTCCCAAAGGTCCGTCGCTCGATCCCAAAACGAAGCGTCTGGCGATGCACGTCGAGGATCACCCGCTCGACTATGGTGAGTTCGAGGGAGTGATTCCCGAAGGCTACGGCGCCGGCATCGTGATGCTGTGGGATCGAGGCACCTGGACGCCCGAGACGCCCGACGTCGACGCGGCGATCAAGAAAGGCGATCTGAAGTTCACGCTCGATGGCTACAAGTTGAAGGGCTCGTGGGTGCTGGTGCGGACCAGCGGCCGATACGCCGGCGCGCGGAGCGGTCAAGGACGGAGCTGGCTGCTCATCAAGCACCGCGATGAATGGAGCGGCGAACTGGACATCACGACGTTTGCCCCCCGCAGCGTGAAGAGCGACGGCGATCTCGAAGACATCCTCGCATCGGATACGCCGGCGGTGTGGCTGTCGAACCGGCCGGCCAAAGGCGGCGAGACCGGGGCGCTGCTCGCCGAGCTGATTGAGCGCGCCGCGAAACGCAAGTCGTCCGACACCACGCAGTCCGCGAAGAGCTCCGCGGTTGCCCGCGGATCGCGCAACACCGCAGCGGCAAAGAAGAAACGCTGAAATCGACTACAGAAGGCGCCTGGACAGGATGGTCCAGACGGCGTAGGCCAGTCGGCGCCGGCTGTGACGGGCGATTTCGCCGCTCCAGAACGGCCCTCCGACCTGCTCACAGTGCGCCGGCAGCGCCCCGGACCGCATCGGTTCCTTGTGCTCGGCGGCGTAACGCTCGAGCACTTCGGCGGACGGCCAGACCTCGTTGGTGATCACCACGTCGATCGGCCGTTCGATCGTCGCCTCGATTCGCGTGACGGCATCGGCGGCGGTGAACCCGATCATCCCGCGGCCCTCGGTGAGCAGATTGGCGACGAGGATCACCGGGCCTTTCACCGCGCGCAGCGCTTCGGGCACGCCACGCACGAGAAAGATCGGCATCAGGCTGGTGTAGAAGCTGCCCGGGCCGATGATGACGGCATCGAACTCGGCGATCGCCGCGGCGACCGCCGGATGGATCGAGACCGAGGGCTCGAGCCAGATGCGCT
>JBKPSC010000172.1:0-7112 GCA_046734915.1 Acidobacteriota bacterium
GCGGCCGTTCAGCCCGGAGTTGCCCTCGAAGTCGTCGGTCACGATGAGGTCGCGGACGTCGGCGAGTGCCGTGCCGTCGAGCCTGCCGCGCGCGAGCGCGGGCGCGCCGCGTCCGTTGCCGACCGGCTTCGTGTATGTGAGGTAGACCAGGTGATTCTCGGCGAACCGCGGATGCAGCGCGACATCCATGAGTCCGCCGTTGCCGTCGGTTCTCACTTGCGGCACGCCGGCTATCGGTTGTGGGTCGAGAACGCCGTCGCGGATGACGCGCAGCCGGCCGGGCCGCTCGGTGACCAGCAGGCGTCCGTCGGGCATGAATGCGATCGCCCACGGGTGCACGAGGCCTCGTGTCAGCACGCTGACGCGGACCTTGCCCTGCTCGGCGGTCTCCACAATGAATGGGCCAGAGCCGAGCGGCCGGACGGGAAGGCCGAACGACCGTGGCTGCTGTCCGTGAATCGACGCGACGGCGATGACGCCGACGATCAGCACCGGCAACAGGCGGGCCGACCGGCTGATGACCATACAAAACCTCCCCGAGAACGGCGTGGCACTCAGGACCCAGAACCGCAGAACCGCGGAACTGACACGCGTGTAGTCTTAACTATATGCCGCGCGAGGCAGCTCTTGCGCCCGTCCCGGCCGCCTTGACACCGGGAAGACCGGGGAGTAGAACCACGACGTTCTCAAGCGGGAATCGCGTCGGCGTAGGCTCGAGGAGGTCAGTCATGAGAGTCCGCCCGTTGCTTCTGGTGCTGCCAATGGCCGTCTTCGCTCAGGTGGCTTACGGACAACAGCCTGCCGCGTCCAGTCAGGAACCGGCCGTCGGAGGATTGGCCAACGTGAAGTCGCCGGAAGTGGCCGCCGATCGGCGTGTCACATTCCGCCTGGCCGCCCCGAAGGCGAGCGCGGTGTCGGTCGTCTGCGAGTGTCTGACGCTCGAGGAGATCGGAAAGCTCAAACAGCAACAGGCCCAGCTCGGCCAGCGCCCGGAAACGGACCCCGAGATGGTTCGCCTCAACAAGGCGATCGCCGAGATCCGGTCCGGGCAGGGTGAGCGCGCGCTCGCCAAAGATGCGAGCGGCACCTGGACGGTGACCCTTCCCACGGTCGACGCCGACTTGTACGAGTATCACTTCAAGGTCGACGGGTTCGACATGCTGGATCCGCGCAATCCGGTGGTGAAGTACAACAGCCGGCCGAATCTGATCGAGAGCGTGCTCGAAGTCCCCGGTGCGTCGCCGATGTTCTACGACGTGCGGAACGTCGCGCACGGCAGCGTCGATCTCAGGTTGTACGATTCGAAGGCCACCGGCACGACGCGCCGCGTCTACGTCTACACGCCGCCCGGGTACGACACCTCGAATGCCCGACTGCCGGTGCTGTATCTGCTGCACGGCGGTGACGGCGACGAGACGGTGTGGACGCAGTTCGGCCGGATGAATCTCATCCTCGACAACCTGATTGCCGACAAGAAGGCGGCGCCGATGATCATCGTTTCACCGGCGGCGTACGCCTATCCGCCGATTACCGGCGTGCCGACGGAGAAGCAGCGGGCCGACTTCGAAAAGGATCTATTGGGCGACCTGATTCCGTTCGTGCAGGCCAACTACCGCGTGGCTGCGGACCGAGACCATCGGGCGCTGGCGGGTCTGTCCATGGGCGGGGGCTTGACTCTGAGCATCGGACCGCGACACCTGGACACGTTCAGCCGCCTCGGTGTCTTCAGTGCCGGCGGCGGTGCCAATCCGCAGGAGTCGATGAAGGATCTGGCGGCGAACGCCAAGACGATCAACTCACAGCTGAAGCTGTTCTGGATGGGCATCGGCACCGACGACCCCGGCTTCGTCAATGCCAAGCGGACGTCCGAGTACCTCGAGTCGATTGGCGTGAAGCACGCCTTCAAGACAACGGCCGGCGCACATACCTGGATCGTGTGGCGGCGGTTTCTGAACGAGGTAGCGCCGCAGCTCTGGGAAAGGCCTTCAGCTACCAATTGACCGACTGACGATCGCTTACACGCGTGTCAGTTCGGCGGTTCTGCGGTTCTGGGTTCGAGGTTCTTGACGGGGTTCTCGCTCTGACGCCGAACCTTGAACCAGAACCCAGAACCGCGGAACCGGGAACCCAGCACTCAGAACCGCAGAACCCGAAACTGACTGGTCTTCAGACAGCAAGTAGAGTCTGAGCATAGACGGCAGCGCCCAGCAGTCCTGCTTCGTCGTTGAGGATGACGCTGACGGGCATTCGCGTGAGGAGCTCGCGCATCGGATCCTTGCTGAGGAACGCGCGCAGGAACCCGCCATCGGTGATCGCCGGCAGGACTTTGGGGGCGATGCCTCCACCCACGAACAGTCCGCCAGTCGACACCGAGCGGATCGCCAGGTTGCCGGCTTCCGCGCCATACGCCTCGACGAACAGGTCCAACGTTTCGATGCAGCCCGCACAACGTCGCTGAAGCGCCGCCCTCGTGATGTCCGCCGGCGCATTGCTGGGTGCCAGGCACGGCGTCGTCTTGTGCATGACGCGATGGATGTTCACGAGGCCCATGCCTGACACGACCTGCTCGACTTCAGCGCGACCGAAGCGCTCCGTCAACTCCCTCAGCAACACGATCTCGCGCTCAGTCCGCGCCGCGTAGTCGGCATGACCGGCTTCCGACGGAAACGGCACGAGGCGTCCATCGACGCGATGGAGCATTGCCTGTCCGAGTCCGGTGCCGGCGGCGATGAGAGCCATGTTTCCGTCACGGTTCGCCTGCCCGGTCTGGATGGAGTGGAGCTCGCGCGGTTCGAGAACGGGAACGGCGTAGGCCATCGCCTCCAGGTCGTTCAGCAGTGCCGTCTGTCCGATGCCGAACGCCTGCTTGAGCTCGGAGGTCTCAACCGTCCATGGAACGTTGGTCAGCCGAGCGGTATTGCCGACGACCGGGCCGGCGACACCGAAGCACGCGGCTTCGACGGGCGCGCCATTCACCTCGGGGGCGACGCTGAACGCGCGCACCATGTCAGCCAATCCGGTGAAGCCGAGCGTGGTCACGGTACGCACGACACGTGGCCGAGGTCGAACGGGCGCGGGCTCGAAGAGGCCGAGCCGCGTCGACGTACCTCCGATGTCGCCGGCGAGGATCATGCGTCGCTCACTTTGCAATTGACTTCGCCTTCATTCTCCATCATCTTGAGGCACCGTCCGACCCTCGACTGATCCCGAGTGGAGGCCGAGTGTCCGCTGGCTCGCCAACATCTGCCGTGCCCCAGGTCCTGTCAGGACAAATCGTCGCGTTTGCCGGCAAGTTGACGCTGCTTGGTCGCAAGGAAGCGCGGGAGCTCGTCGAACGCCTGGGCGGGACGACGGCGGACGATGTCACCGCAAAAACGACGATGCTCGTCGTCGGCGAGGAGCTCGCCAGTCAGGCCGAGCCGGACGCCGCGGCGCGCGAGAAGAGCCCGAAGATTCGCCGGGCCGAAGAGCTCAACGCGAACCAGGCGGGCGTCATCGACATCATCAGCGAAGACGCCTTCTGCCGGTTGACCGGCGTGCCGGCGCCGGCGGATTTGCGGCAGCACTATCACGGGACCCGCGAACTACTGGCGCGCTACCGCGCGCTGCGCGAAGACCACCTGCGGTATCTCGTGAAGTGTGGCGCCATCAAACCCGCTCAACGCGGCAATACCGAAATCTTCTTCGCCTTTCAAGACCTCGGCCTCATCAAGCAGGCGCACGACGAGCTCGCGCGCGGGTCGACCTTTCGCAGCATCGTCAAATCGCTGCTGGCCGAACAGGAAGGGCAGCTGTCGTTCGACTTCCGCCTCGACGCCGAACCGGCGCGGATCATCTCGCTGGAGGGGCGTCCGGCAAAAACGCCCACCGTGCCGGCGTCGACGATGGTCGCGCCGAGCATCCGGCGCCGAGCCGAGATGGCCGAGGAATATTTCAGGACGGCGGCTGCGCTCGACAACGGCGACGAGCAGGCGCTCGCAGAAGCCGCGGCCGCGTACCGCAAGGCGCTCGAGCTCGATCCGTATCTCGTCGCAGCGATTATCAACCTGGCGAACATTCACTACGGGCGGGACGAGCTCATCGAGGCGCAGGCGCTCTACGAGCAGGCCATCGGCCTCGACAGCGAGTACTTCGAGGCGCACTTCAACCTCGGCAACATCCACCACGATCTCGGCCGCTTTCCCGAGGCTCAGCGCTGCTACAGCGAGGCGCTGCGACTCAACCCCACTTACGCGGACGCCCACTTCTATTTGGCGGTCACCTTCGAGAAGATGGGCCTCTCGCAGGAAGCCCGTCGGCACTGGACGGCCTACCGGCAGCTCGCCCCGAAAGGCGAGTGGGTCGAGCTCGCAAAAGAATTCTCTGATTGAACCTGAAGCCTGAAGCCCGGGAGCCCGTTAATACCGATAGTCGTCCGGATTGCGCTTCTTCGGAGTCCGCCGCAGCTTGAAAAACGTGCAATCGGGACACCAGGCTTCCGGGTTGAAGCTCGTGCCAGCAATCGGCAGCACGTCGCGGTGCCCGCAGCACTCCGGGCCATCCTCGGGCGGACGGCGCCAGCGACACGATTTGAACTTCAGGACTGCCTCCGAGACCGCGGGCGACTCGACAGCCGTGGGGGCGTCCGGCGCGTTCTCTTCAGACATTTCCACCCGATTCTAAACGAACGCCAACGGACTTTTCCAGGTTGGCCAGGGCGTGCCGCTCTTCTGGGGACACGAGCGTGATGGCATGACCGGTCTCGTCGGCGCGACCCGTGCGGCCGACGCGATGCACGTAAGCGTCTGGTGAATCCGGCACCTCGAAGTTGATGACGGTATGGATGCCGTCGATATCGAGTCCCCGCGCCGCGATGTCGGTCGCGACGAGCACTTTGTACTTGCCGCCGCGGAAGCCTTCCACTGCCGCCCGCCGTTGCTCCATCGTGCGGTCGGCGTGCAGCGCCGTGCAGCGGATGCCGGCCGCCGCGAGCTTGCGGGCGAGGCGTTCGGCGCCAATCTTCGTGCGTGAAAAGACGAGCACCGGACCATCGGGCTGCTTCAGATGCTCGATGAGCCAGTCCAGTTTGCCCGATGCGGGCAGCCGCTCCGCGCGATGCGTGATCGAGCCCGGCGGCTTGCTGCGGCGGCCCACCTGCACGAACCTCGGTTCCCGAACGATTTCCAGCGCGAACCGCACGACCTCGTCGGGCATCGTCGCGGAGAAGAGCAGCGTCTGCCGCTCGGTGGGTAACGCGCCGATGATGCGGCGCACATCAGGCCAGAAGCCCATGTCCATCATGCGGTCGGCTTCGTCGAGCACCAGGAGCTCGATGGCCCCGAGGTCCGCGTTCTGCTGGCGCATGTGATCGATGAGGCGCCCCGGCGTGGCGACGATGATGTCGACGCCGGCTTTCAGCGCGCGCTCCTGTCCACCCATTTCCACGCCGCCGAAGATGGCCGCGCTGGTGATCGTCGTGTGATAGGAAAGACCGTGGATTTCGTCTTCGATCTGCACCGCCAGCTCGCGCGTCGGCGCCAGAATCAACACCCGGCTCCGCTTCCATCCGGCGTCCGGCTGTTCGCCCTGGGCGGCCAGACGCGCCGCGTCGGCCAGCAATTGCTGGACTATGGGGACGACGAACGCACAGGTCTTGCCCGTGCCGGTTTCCGCGCAGGCGATGACGTCGTGGCCGCCGAGGGCCAGCGGCAGCACAGCGCTTTGAATGGGCCGGGTCTCTTTGAAGCCGAGATCCTTGATCCCCTCCAACAGCCGCGGGTCGAGGCCGAGCGACACAAACGGCATCGGCGTCGTGTCGACGGGCGCCGGCTCGAGGGCGATGGTTGGCGTGTGTGACGGTCGCGGCGTCTGTGTGGCAGCGCTCCTCCGGGTGCCCCTCCGCGAGGAGAACCGGGAGGGTCTGCGGGGATGTCGTCTGCCGCCGGAATCAGCGCTCAAACTGGCTAGTGCTAGCGGGCACGGAAAGTGATGATGCCCCGGACAGGATCGTACGGGGAAACGCCGACCGTGACGCGATCTCCAGGGACAACCTTGATGCGGAAGCGGCGCATGCGCCCGCTCAACTGGGCGAGCACCTCGTGGCCGGCGTCGCACTGCACGCGGTAGAGACCGCCGCTGTGAACCGCAACCACAGTGCCTTGCATGTCAATCAAATCGTCCTTGCTCAATCGGGCTAGCTGTCCTTTCTTCTTTGGTGTCTGACCGATTCTTGCCAGATTTCAGCCTTTCATTCTGTCACAGGCGCGCTGGGCTGACAAACCTGAGGCGGCCACAGAGACAAAGACGCCTGCGCGCCCGCACTGGATCCGGCCGCGGGTGCCGGTTTACGCGTGCAGGGCCCGAACCGCTTCCTCGACTCGCCGCGCGAGCGCCTGGTAATCGTCTCCGGAGAGCAAGAGCGGGGCCCCAAATGCCACGCGCACCCGTCCGGGCCGGGCCATCCTCCACGTCGGGTGGAGCACCTTGTCGAGTCCATCGATGCGGACCGGCACGACCGGCACGTTCAGCCGCGAGGCGATCATGCCGATGCCCGGCTTGAATTGTTCGATTTCGGCGGTATGCGTACGCCGGCCTTCCGGAAAGATGAGCACCGAGTAGCCGTCCTCGAGCACTTCACCGATGTAGCGAAGCGTCTGTCGGGCGCCCGCTTCGCGCTGCGGCAGCGGAAAGGCGTTGAAGAAGAGCGACGCGAGGTAATAGTTGAGGCTGTTGGTGAACCAGGCCCGGCGGCCGTACTGCTCCGGGAAGAAGTGCGGCTTGAAGAATTCTTTCGCCATGGCGATCGCCGTGCGGTAGCGGAAACGCCCGGGTAGCGCGGCCAGAATCACTGGCGCGTCCATATGGCTCTGGTGATTGGCCGCGAACATCACCGGCCCCTTGAGGCTGGCCAAATGGTCGAGTCCGTCGACGCGAATCCAGGCGAACACCCGGGCCAGCGGCAGAATCCACGTCGGCAGGCTGAGGCGGCGAACCAACCAGACCGGGCCCGATCGGTTCCACGATGGGAAGTCGACCGGCTCGGCGGGCGCGCTGTCGCTCGTCGCCGCCTGGTCGATGAGGGCACGCAGCTGCGCGACGTCCTTGGCACCGGCAAACGCCCCCTCGTCTATTCG
>JBKPSC010000173.1:0-6384 GCA_046734915.1 Acidobacteriota bacterium
AGCTCGGTCAGCTCCCGCTTCACGCGCTCCGGGCTGGCGTTCGGCTTGTCGACCTTGTTGATCGCGACGATGATCGGTACGCCCGCCGCCTTGGCATGGTCGATCGCTTCGCGGGTTTGCGGCATCACCCCGTCGTCGGCGGCGACGACCAGGATGACAATGTCGGTCACCTTGGCACCGCGGGCACGCATCAGGGTGAACGCCTCGTGACCCGGCGTGTCCAGAAACACGATATTCCGGCCGTTGATGGTCACGTGATACGCGCCGATGTGCTGGGTAATGCCGCCGGCTTCGCGCTCGGCGACGCGCGCCTCGCGAATCGCGTCGAGCAGACTCGTCTTGCCGTGGTCGACGTGGCCCATCACGGTGACCACGGGCGCGCGCGTGACGATGTCTTCCGGCCGCGATTCCTCGCCTTCGGTCGAGACGATTTCCTCTTCGAAGCTGCGCATCTGGACGTCGGCACCGAACTCGCGCGCCAGCATCGTCGCGGTCTCGGTGTCGAGCGTCGAGTTGATCGTCATCATCAGCCGTTTCATCAGCAGCTTCCCGAGGAGGTCCTTCACGCGGACATCGAGCTTGTCGGCCAGATCCTTGACCGTCATGCCCTCGGCGAGCGTGATGGTGCGAGTGACCGGCGGCGGCGCCGACGGCATGATTGGAACAGGCGGTCTCGGTGCCTCGCGACGTTGCGACGCCGGGGCGGCCGGACGCGACGCCGGGCCAGGCCGCATCGGCGGGCGCGACGGCATGCCCGGACGCTGGGGGTACTGCGGCGGCCGGGTCGCCCCGGCCGGCGGCGTCGGTTGCGTGCGGACCGGTTGCGATGGCAGCGGACGCGGACCGCCGGGCGTTGGACGCGGGATCGACGGAGCTGGATAAGCCGGCCGCGGCGACGGCGCGGCGGGCCGGGCGACTGGTGCGCCGCTGGGCGGCCGGGCCGCCGGAGTGGTGACGTGAGGTGTGCCCGACGGGCGTGCGGCGACTGGCGCCGCCGGACGATCCTGACGCGGCGGCTGGGGGCGCACGACGACTCGCGGCGCTGGCGACGTTGGCAGTGGCGGTGTCGGCGTCGTCGGACGTTCCTCCTCGATTCGGAGCCGGATGCGCTGAGGCACCAGCCGCCCTGGCGTCGGCGACTTCGGCGCCGGCGGAGCCGCAACTGGTGCGGCGGCTGCCGCTGGTTCGGGGGTGCTGTGGACGGGCGCCTCGATAGATTCCGGCGCGACCAGCTCCGGTTCCGCTTCGATTTCCGCGGGCGCCTGCGCCGCCTCGTCGACCGCTGCCGCTACCGGCCCGGGCTCTTCGATCGGCTCTGCGACCGCTACCTCGGCGGCGACGACTGGTTCGAGCGCCGGCTCGGGTTCGACGACCTCTGTGGGCGGCGCAGCGACAGGCGCGGGCCTGTGCGTCTTGACCAGGCGCGGCGGTGGCAGCGACGGAGCCGCCGGCTTGATCGGCTCGGGCGCCTTCTTCGACAGCGTCGGCTTCTTGCCGCCCTTGGGCGCCGGTGTCTCGGCGAAAATGTCGCCCGTCGGCAGCGTGATGTTGCGCTGGCGGGCGAGACGATCCACGAACTGGCGGGCCACGACCTCTTCAATCGTGCTCGACGCGCTCTTCACCTCGATGCCGTGATCGCGCTTGAGCAGCGCGGTCACTTCCTGGCTCGTGGTGTTGAGCAGCTCAGCGACCTTGTAAATCCGAACAGTTGCCAACGGTGACCTCAAATACTCGTGCAGAACGGGCAGCCCGTCATTGAGCGCCCGCAGCGGTGGACCGGGTCGCCCTACGATTCGCTGCCCGCGCCGTCGCTCGCTGGGGCGGCTTCACCGCGTGCTGCCGCCAGAATCTTCTCTGCCGTCTTTTCTCCGATACCCGGAATGGCCGACAGCTGCTCGACGGTCGCGGCGCCCACCGCATCCGCGTCGACAAACCCGGCCTCGTACAGTTTCCGGATGGTCTTGTCGCCGATGCCGGCCAGCGCGTACGGTGCTGGCGCTTCCTCGGCCGCCTCGGCCGGGTTCGGTTCGGCCTGATTCTCCGTGGCGCTTTCCTCGGCGGCCCCTTCGAGGCCCTCGAACTGCGCCTCGACCTCGCGTCGCTTCTCCTCCTCGCTCTTGATGTCGATGCGCCAGCCGGTGAGCTTGGCCGCCAGCCGAACGTTCTGGCCTTTCTTGCCGATGGCCAGCGACAGCTGCTTGTCCTCGACGATGACTTCCATCACCCGGTCGCGGTCGTCGACGATGGACACGCGCTGCACTTTGGCCGGACTGAGCGCGTTGGTGACGAAAGCGATTGGATCTTCCGACCACTCGACAATGTCAATCTTCTCACCACGAAGCTCGCGGATGATCGACTGGACGCGCGTCCCCTTCATGCCGACGCACGCCCCGACCGGATCGACGTCGCGCTCGCGGGAGTAGACAGCGACCTTGGCCCGATCTCCCGCCTCGCGCACCGCGCCGCGGATCATCACCGTCCCGTCGTAAATCTCGGGGACTTCCTGCTCGAACAGCTTGATGAGGAGGGCCGGGTCGGTACGCGAGAGGACGATCTGCGGACCCTTCGCACTTCTATTGACGCCTTTGATGACCGCGCGGATCCGATCGCCGGGATTGTAGCTCTCCGCCCGTGACTGCTCCTTGCGTGGAATCACGGCTTCGGTGCGGCCAATCTCGACAATGATGTCGCCGTTCTCGAAGCGCTTGACCGTGGCGTTCTTGACGTCGCCGATCTGCTGGTTGTATTCCGCGAAGATGTTCTCGCGCTCCGCCTCACGCACCTTCTGGAAGATGACCTGCTTCGCCGTCTGCGCCGCGATGCGGCCAAGGTCTTCGGTAGGCCGCGGAAACTCGATCTCCATGTCCACTTCGGCTTCATCACCGTAAAGGCCCTGGGCCTCGGCGAGGGAGATTTCGGTGGCCGGATCGGCGACCTGTTCGACGATGCGCTTGACTGCCACGAGCTCCATCTGCCCGGCCTCGAAGTTGAAGCGGGCGCGCATGTTCTCGTTCTTGTATCGCTTCCGCGCAGCAGCCTCGATGGCGTCCTGCAGGGCACTGATGATGATGTCCTGGTTGACGCCCTTCTCCTTGGCGAGCGCTTCGATGGTCTGCTGCAGAGGGTTCACTGACATATCAGGATCTCAGAATTCCACTTCCAGATTCGCACGCGTGATGATCGACACCGGCACCCGATGCTGCTTCCGGTCATCGGTCGCGATCGTGATCACGTCACGATCGTCGACGCCTTCAATCCGTCCCTTGAAGAACGACTGGCCGTCGACCTTCTCGCGCATGACCAGCTTGGCCCGCCGGCCGGTAAAACGGCGGTAGTCGGCCGCTCCCCGCAGCGGACGATCGAGGCCGGGCGACGAAACTTCCAGGATATACGCGGTAGGGACCACGTCTTCCACGTCGAGGACCGCGCTCAAGTCGCGGCTGACGGTCGCGCATTCGTCGACGCTGACGCTGTCCTCTGCGGTTGCCGATGGCCCCAGCCGATCGACCAGCACACGTAGCACCATGCCGCCGGCTTCCCGCCGGAACTGCACGTCGAAGATTTCGAGGCCAAGCGTGCCGGCTACGCGGCCCGCCAGGGCCTTGACCTGCTCAACGATGTCAGCATCGCGCGCCATGCGCCGTGCGGAGTCGGCCCCTTAAACTAAAAAAGTGGGCACACGCCCACTTCGGTCCTACACCTAAGCTCACGAATTCCAAAGTATAGCATAGAGGTTGACGGCAGCGGCCCACGGACCTCGTGGTGACGCCGATGGATTCACGCGTCGCCGGGTCCACCGGCCGGTGACCGCGTCACACGCTGAGCTTGCCGGCAGGGCGAGGTACGAGCGGTCGGTCAATACGACGGACGTCGCCAGTCAACCCCGCAAGGAACTTGAACCGGCTGGTGCCGATCGACCGGTCGCCCGAATCGCCCCAGCAAGCGATCGTCGCTCGCCGCGAACGACGGCGGCCGAGGGCCGCGGAGGTCCGATTCGGAGTATAAGAATCACACACACGCAGCTTTGTGCCGTTGTGAGCGACACCCCGAACGACCCACTGATCGGTAGGACCGTCTCTCACTACCAGATCGTCGCCAAGGTAGGCGGCGGAGGGATGGGGGTTGTCTATCGGGCCCGGGACACCCGGCTCGGTCGGGACGTCGCGCTCAAGTTCCTCCCCCCTCAGTGGAGTCACGACGAAGGTGCCCGCGAGCGTTTCATCCGCGAAGCGCAGGCGGCGTCCGCGACCAATCATCGCAACATCTGCATTGTTCATGACATCGGGCAAGCCGACGATGGGCAGCTCTTCATCGTCATGGCCTATTACGAGGGCCAGACGCTGAAACACAAGCTCGAAAGCGGGGCGCTGCCGGTGCCGGACACGATCGAGCTCGCTGCCGAAATCGCCGACGGGTTGGCCAAGGCGCACGCGCAAGGCGTCGTTCATCGGGACGTCAAGCCTGGCAACCTGATGGTTACCGACGATGGGGTGAAGATCCTTGACTTCGGGCTCGCGAAGTTTGCCGATGCGCTGCAGCTGACCCTGCCAGGATCGACCGTCGGGACGGTCGCATACATGTCACCCGAGCAGGCCCGTGGCGAGGAGGCCGGACCGGCAAGCGACGTGTGGGCGCTCGGGATCGTTATCTACGAAATGCTGACTGGCGGCGTGCCGTTCCGGGGGTCGTATCCCGAGGCGACGTTTTACGCGATCAAGAACGAACCCTTGCCGCCGATTCTGACGCCCAGCGGCGAGCCGGTGCCGCCGGCACTTGCCGCCGTCGTGCAACGTGCGCTGGAAAAGGATCCGGAGAAGCGCTTTTCCAGCGCGCGCGAGCCGGCTCGCGAGTTGCGCCTGTTGCTCGGCCGGACGATGCCGCTGGATCTTCGGACCGAGGAGATATCCCGGCCCCAGGGCGAGCTTCCGCTCAAACCCGTGCCGTGGTGGCGGCGATCACGGCTGACATCCCGGGCGGGGATTGCGACGGTGGCCATGCTCCTCGCAGCTGCTGCCGGCGGGGTCTGGATCTGGTCGACACGACCTCTGGTACGGATTTTCGTGGGCGTCGCGCCGATAGCGAACCGCACCGGCGAGCCTGCGCTCGATGGCGACCGGTTGGCGCTCACGGAGACGCTTGTTCGCGAGCTGCTGGATTCTCCGAACATCCGCGTCATCCCGTATCTGAGACTGACTGAGATCGTTCGTCCGTTCGCGCAAGGCGGAGCCGACATTTCGAGTCGCGAGGCCGTGCAGGCGATTGCCGGAACCGGCGTCAGTTTCGTCGTCATGCCGGCGCTCGTCTCCCGCGACGGCAAGTGGCTGGTTCGCGCCGAGGTACGCGACGTCACAACCGGCACCAACGTCGGAGCGTACGAAACCGAAGCCGTCGCCTCGTCGCTGCCCAGGGATACAGCCTACGCGCTGATGTCGTCTACAGCCGACCAGATACAAGCCCACTTCAGGGACCGCGGTCCAGGCCGGTCGTACAGGCGGTCACCACCTGGCGCCAGATTCCGCGGAATCGAGGCGGCGCAGGCCTTTACGCAAGGACTCGACGCCTATGAGCAGCAGGAGTACGCCGCGGCGTACGCGTCTTTTCGGCAGGCGGCTGAAGCAGATGCCCAGCAGGCCCTGGCTCACCTCTGGGCCGGTCGCGCCGCCCTGCTGCTGGTCGACAACAACGAGGCCGCAGCCGCTGCGCAGCGCGCGAAGCAGACGGTCACGAGCGACACGCCCGAAGCCGACGTGATCCGCATCGACGCGCTCCGCGCGGAGGCTCAGCGCGATTTCCGTACGGCTGAGGAGCGCTACCGGCTGCTGGCGGCGATGCGCCCCGACGACGTCACGCCGAACTTCGAAGTCGCCGACTTTCTGAGGCGCCAGAATCGCAACGTCGAAGCGGTCGAGGCCTACCACCAGGTCGCCAGGGTCGATGAACGGTACGTTCGGCCCCGCGTCGACCTGTGCCAGCTGTACACGCGCCTCGACGAGTACTCGCTGGCGGAGCAACAGGCAACCGCTGCGATCGACCTTTACCGATCGGCAGGCAACCGCGCGGGCGAGGCACAGGCTCTGCTGTGCCTCGGTGAAGCCGAACGCGCACGCGGCGGCGAACGCCTGGCCGACGCCCGCAGCCATGTCGAAACCGCGCGTCAGGCGTTTGAATTCCTCGGCCAGCGGTATGCGCTGTCCCGCGCGGCTAATTACCTTGGCTTGATCGCGGGCGCCGAGCGGAAGTTTCCCGAGGCAGTCAGGTTTTTCGACGAAGCCTTGTCCCGCAGCCGTGAGATCGGTAACCGACAGATTGAAGGCCTCGCCCTGATGAATCTGGGCGTCGCGTATGAAGCCATGGGTCAACGCCGGCTCGTGCTCGACTACTACC
>JBKPSC010000174.1:0-4674 GCA_046734915.1 Acidobacteriota bacterium
GTCCTCGCTCGAGTGCGGCCGCAGGCGCTGCCATCTTTCTTCCACTGGCGGCGGGGCCCCACCCCCATCGCGAACTGACGCCGACGCTTCGCCTCAGATCTCCATGTCTTCGGCTCAGCGTGGCCGCCGGCGCTCTCGTTCTTCCACTGGCGGCGGGGCCCCACCCCCGCCGCGAACTGACGCCGACACTCTCGCTCGGATTTGCCTGTCCTCGCTCGAGTGTGGCCGCAGGCGCTTTCCTACCCGCCTTACCTGCCTTACCTGCCCGGCATTCTTCACTAGCGGCGGGGCCCCACCCCCACCGCGAACTGACGCCGACGCTTCGCCTCAGATCTACATGTCTTCGGCTCAGCGTGGCCGCGGGCGCTCCTCCCCGCCTTCCCTGCCTTCCCTGCCCAAGATTGACTGCCAGTGAGTCGCAACCGACAATCCACCGAGCTCATGTCTCGCAGTCGTTCGTCCGAGCAGGCGCTCGTCCGCGGCCTCGGCCTCGCCGCCGCCACCTCCGTCGTGGTCGGCAGCGTCATCGGCACGGGCATCTTCCTCAAGACCCGCGTGATGATGTGCAACGTCGAGTCTCCGACGCTGGTGATCGCCGCATGGCTCGTGGCCGGCCTCCTCAGCCTCGCCGGCGCCCTCACCTACGCCGAACTCGCGGCGATGATGCCCCGTGCGGGCGGCGAGTACGTCTTCATCCGGGAGGGCTACGGTCGTCCATTGGCGTTTCTGTATGGCTGGACGCAGTTCGCGGTCGCGTATTCGGGGAGTCAGGCGGCCAAGGGCGTCGGCTTCGCGATCTTCCTCAACGGACTCGTCGCGGGGACACTCGATCGGCCTTTTTTCACGCTCGACGTGTTTGGCTATCCGGTGCCTTTCGGATGGCTACAGGTCGTCGCGCTCGCCGTGATCATTGCCGCCACAGGGGTCAACTGCCTCGCGGTGTCGGTAGGCGGCAGCATTTCCGTGTTTCTGACGTCGCTCAAGATCCTGATTGTCATGGGCATCGGCGTCGGTGCATTCGTGCTCGCGCGCGGCAATTGGGGACACTTCGCGATGGGCGGCGCGGCGGCGGCGTGCGACGGCGTCGAGGCCACGGCGCGCGGCGGGCTGGCCGGCTTCGGGGCCGCGCTTGTCGGCGCCTTGTGGGCCTATGACGGGTGGACGAACGGATCGAACGTCGCCGGCGAAGTCCGCGACCCGCAGCGGACGCTCCCGATGGCGCTCATCGGCGGCACGCTCATCGTCGGTGCCTTGTACGTCTTTGCCAACTTGTCGTATCTCTACGTGCTGTCGCCAGAGGACCTCGGCAACGTCAGCGCTGCGTCGTCGGTCGCGACCGAAGTCGTCCGGCAGTTTCTCGGCCCGGCCGCCGTCGCGCTCGTCGCGGTGGCGATGATGATCTCGACGCTCGGCACGCTGCACACCGGCACCATGGCCGGCGCGCGCATCTCGTACGCGATGGCCAACGACGGCCTGTTCTTCGCTCCGTTGGCCAAGGTCAGTGCTGGTGCTCGCGTGCCAGTCAACGCGCTGCTCCTGCAATGCGTGTGGTCGTGCGTGCTCGCGTTGTCGGGGTCGTATGATCGCCTGACCGACTACGTCATCTTCGCGGCGTGGATCTTCTACGCGCTCAACACTGCGTCGGTGTTCATCCTCCGCCGCCGGCTGCCCGATGCGGAACGGCCCTACCAGACCATCGGTTATCCAGTCGTGCCGTTGGTGTTCATCCTGGTGGCCGCGTGGCTGATCGTGAACACGTTGACCGCTACGCCCCGCCAGGCGCTCGCCGGGCTGACGATCATCCTCATGGGATTGCCGGTTTACTGGTACTGGGCTCAGAGGAACAGGGCCGAGATCAAGACTGGCGTCGCCGTCGGTCGTCAGTGAAGAGTCGTTGTCGCCCCAGTCCCTGTATGGTTGAAGTCTGGTTGCGTGGTCCGATCGAGGAATATCCGCCGCTGCTCATGCCGGTCGCGCATGCGCTGCTGCAGGCGCGCGAAGACATCGGTCGCCTGGCGGCGGGCGTTCCCGACGATCATGCGTGGGCGCGGCCGGGAGGCGCGGCATCGATCGGGTATCACGTGCTGCATGCCGGATGCAGCCTCGATCGGCTGTGCACGTACGCCCGCGGCGAGCGGTTGAACGAGGCGCAGATGCGCGCCTTGAGAGGCGAGGGTGAGGACCACTCACGCGAATCGCTTCGCGAGGTGGCCGCGCGCACGATCGAGCACATCGATCGGGCGCTCGCTCAGCTCCGGTCGACCCCGCCGGAGGCGCTGCTCGAGTCCAGGCCGGTCGGCCGCGCCGGCCTCCCTTCGACGGTCATCGGCCTCCTCGTGCACGTCGCCGAGCACACCACCCGTCACGTCGGGCAAGCCCTCACGACCGCCCGAATCATCGCTGGCCGGCCACTCGACGACCCGAATTAATCGTTGCGCGATAAGGTGCCCCGCAGTAGAGTTATCATCGTTTTGAGTCATCAAAATTTACTTTTCCAAGGCCACAGGCTTGCCCTGGCGCTGGTCCTTGGCCTCGGTTTCGCCACACACGCGGCCGCGCAAACGCGCGGCCCGTCGACCTCCCTGTCGGGTTACATGGACTTCCACTACAACAAAGAGGAGTTCGCCGACGGGACCCTCGACTTTCACCGGTTCGTGCTGCTGGTCACGCACCAGTTCAGTGATCGCATCCGTTTCACCGGCGAACTGGAGCTCGAGCATGCCTTCGTGGAGGGCCTGGAACCTTCCGGCGAGCTCGAGCTCGAGCAGGCCTACGTAGACCTTTTACTGTCGCGATCCTTCAACATCCGGGCCGGCATGCTGCTGATGCCGATCGGCATCATCAACGAACGCCACGAGCCACCGGTCTATTACGGGGTCGAACGTCCGTTCGTCGACACGGTCATCATTCCGACGACGTGGTTCGAAGGAGGCGCTGGCGTCCACGGCGAAATCGGCAGGGGCTGGCGGTATCGCGCGTATGTCACGGCTCCACTGAACGCCGCCGAGTTCAGCGCCGAGGAGGGAGTGCGCGAAGGCCGTCAGAAGGGTGGCGAGAGCAACATCGGCCGCGCGGCAGTCACCGGACGCCTCGAGTACGTCGGCCTTCGCGGCTTGACCGCCGGCGCCAGCTTCTGGAGCGGTGAGTCCGGATTCGAGTTCCGCCCCCGCTTCGACGTCCCGGTCAGCGTCTTCGCGCTCGACGCCCGTTACTCGCGCGGCCGCTTCGAAGGCCGGGGCGAGTTCGCCGGCGTCAGCATCAGCGGGGCCGAAGACCTGAACGACGCCGTGGCGCGGCAGACGGGCGTCAATCCGAACATCGCAAGCCGGCTGCGCGGCGGCTATCTGGAAGGCGGATACCGCATCCTGTCAGGCCGGCGGTTCGGCGACGTCGGCACCTTCGTCCGCTACGAGAACTTCGACACGCAGTTTCGCATGCCGGCCGGCTACCAGCCGCTAAAGCAGTTCGATCGCGACGCCTGGGTCATCGGCGGCACCTATTGGCCCGACCCGGACATCGCCGTCAAGGTCGACTACACCGTAGTCCGCAATCGCAGCGCGGTCGTCGCCGCGCCGAATTCATTCAACGTTGGCCTGGGATGGTGGTTCTGATGCGCATGCTGCTCTTTGCGACGTTCGTCGTTACTGCGTCGCTGGCGTCGGTCGGCCAGGAATCGCGCACGCAGGACGTTCACCTCGCCGCCGAACGATTCAGCTTCACGCCGTCGGAGATTCGGACCACGACCGGCACCACGCTCCGCATCACGCTGCAGAGCGACGATACCGCCCATGGCTTCCACATCGTCGGCTCCGACGTGGACATCGAGATTCCAAAGCGCGGCCGCGGCGACACGACGGTCACGTTCACACCCGACAAGGCCGGCCGCTACGCGTTCGAGTGTTCGCGACTGTGCGGCGCCGGCCACTCGTTCATGCGCGGCACGATCGTCGTCACCGATCCCGAGGTAAAAGAGCCATGAGCGCCCAGCTCCGAAGGACTGCGCCGATCGCCGTCGTGGCGTTGCTGATGACGCACGTCTTGGCGCAGGTTCAAACCGGCCGGCCGGGCGATCCGCTCGCCGGCCTGACGCCGCCGGAATTCGAGGAATTCCGCCTCGGTCTCGAGGATTTTCTGGAGGTCGAGACGAGCGAGGAAGGACTCGGGCCGGCCTATAACGGGACGAGCTGCGCCGTCTGTCACAACGTCCCCGCCGTGGGCGGTGTCGGCACGATCGCCGAGGTCCGGGCCGCCCGGCGCGGCCCCAACGGTGGGTACGAATCGATCGACGCCACGGGAGAGTCGCTTTACCAGCTGTTCTCGACACCGAACCACAGCTGCCAGCCGACAGTTCCGCCCGAGGCCGATCACATCGTCCGCCGCGTGCCGTTGCCGCTCTTCGGCGCGGGGCTCGTCGAGGCCATTGACGACGACACGCTGCTGGCGCTGCAGGATCCGGACGATCGCAATGGCGACGGCGTGAGCGGACGGGCGGCGATCGTCACCGACCGCGGGACCGGCGCGCGCCGCGTCGGGCGGTTTGGCTGGAAGGCGCAACACGCGACGCTGCTGGCCTTTGCCGCGGACGCCTACCGCAACGAGATGGGCATCACGAACGACCTCTTTCCGGACGAGCTCGCGCTCGGCGTGACCGCCGATCGAATGCGCGTCTGCGAT
>JBKPSC010000175.1:0-8633 GCA_046734915.1 Acidobacteriota bacterium
TCCCGCGCGATCGGTCTCCACTGCCAGCCACTTGCCCGCCGGTGACGGCGCCACGCCGGCCGACCAGATCACGGTCTTGCTGGCGATCCGCTCCCCCGCCGCGACGACGCCGTTCTCGTCGATCTGGTCAACGCCCTGCCCCAACCGCACTTCGACACCGAGGCTCTCGAGTCGCTGCCTCGCGACCGCTGAGAGCGGCTCGGCAAACGTCCCCAACACCCGATTGGCCATGTCGATCAGCACGATACGAACCGATCGCAGATCGATTCGTTTGAATTCCGAGCGGAGTGTGGTCCTGACCATCACCGCGAGCGCCGCCGACAGCTCGACGCCAGTGGGTCCCGCGCCCACCATAATGAACGTCAGCAGATCACGATGGGCGTGCGGATCTTCTTCGGCCTCCGCCTGCTCGAACATCTGCAGGATCCGATTACGAATGCCGACTGCATCCGCCAGGCTTTTCAATCCCGGCGCGAACCGTTCGAATTCGTTGTGCCCGAAGTAACTGTGGCGTGCACCTGTCGCGAGAATCAGATGGTCGTACGGTACGTGCACGTCCGTACGATCGGCGGAGCTGGACACGACGTAGCGCTGGTCCTTATTCACACCGGTGACCTCACCCAGAATCACCGTCGCATTCCGCTGGTGCCGGAACATCGCGCGCAGCGGGGAGCCGATCTGACCCGGCGTGAGCACCGACGTCGCCACCTGGTAGAGCAGCGGCTGAAACACGTGATGATTGGTGCGGTCGATCAGCAGCACATCCGCCGGAGCGCGGCGGAGGGCCTTGGCCGCTGCTACGCCGGCAAACCCTCCGCCGACGATTACGACGCGGGGGCGGTGTTCGGACATTGCTATGTTCCTTCCTTACGAAGCCTTCGCAATTGGGCCACGGGCGCGACCAAAAACATTGGTCCGTTACTCATCGTTTCGATGCAGTCGTCATTTTGAGGAATCGTGACCAGTCCGCCGATCGAGACCGACAATGTCAACCGTGCCACGACGGTCGCGGACGGTGACAACGACAGGCATCATCCAGTTGGCATTTCCTGTACTGATCGTCCTAATGGACGCGACGGCGTAGCGGGACCCGGAAGCGTCGGACGGTCCCCACGCCGTGTCAGGGATGGCAAGACGCGGAACGGTGACGTCGAGCTCCTCGCCGACGGCTCGTTCACCACCGGTGGCGTTGTCGAGCGCTGCCCAGCGGACCTTGTATGAGAGATCGGGCTGGACAATTCGCAGGCGCGTTGCGGCGTTGTCGAACGTCAGCTCACGTCCTGTTGCTGTACTCCCGACGTTGAAGCTATCGAGTGGATTGGCCTGGGTGATCCAGTACGTCACCACTTTGTCGCGGCGCTTGATGATCACGTCGGTGAGATATCTCGCCGCGGCGGGATCCGAGAGCTCACCGGTCTCGACGATTGCTTTGATCATCTGATCGGTGAAACGTGACGCGATGCGGGCCGCCCAGAACGCGTCGGCCGCATCCATCTGGTCGAACGCCGGCTGGGGGTATTCAGTCTTCCATCTGGCCGGGTCGAAGAAGTCAGCCTCGATGTTGCCGAGCGATGGACTGTCGGGATACTTCACGCTCATCCAGTCGCGCCGCCACAGGCCGAACGAGAAGAGCCCCTTGGCGATCTTGTCGCCTTCAATCAAGTACTCGTTGCCACCACGGGGCTGCTGTGCTGACGTGCTGCCGCTGCCGAGATTCGATCCGAAGTCCTGCAGGTAGTGCCGGATGTAGTGGCGGCCGTTCTCGTCGACGTAGGTATCGATGCTGTTGATCGATCGCGCATCGTCGTGATTCAACCACGCGGCAAACACGCGCATTCCGCGCAGCTCGCGGCGCCGCTCGTGTGGATAGATGTCGTTGGGGTCGTCCGGCCGGGTGCCGGTGTATCGGTACTCGCCGACAACTTTACCGGGTACGTACCGACTCGCCAGCGCGCGAATCGTACCATTCGAGGTTAGCGGCGTGTTCTTGAGCCATCTGCGGACATCGTCCATGTCAATCGACCGCTTCTCGCCGGTGTCAGTTCGGATCGTGGCGCCCGGCGCGATATCCAGGCTCGACAGGTCGAACGTGACGATGAAATCCTCCGGCACGTGATAGCCGATGGCATGAAAGATCTTGGTGGAAATGATCTCGACCGACGAGGGGAGCTCCGGGAACTTCGCGGGGTCGAGCTTGATCAGGTAGGTATCGCCGCGCGCGTCTTTCACAGTGAACTTCGGCGTGATCCCAGAGTCGGGGCGGCCGGTGATGTGCCAGACCCCTGGCGCCGGACCGTCGACCTGGTTGGGACCGCGAACGATTTCGTCAATCGTCATCTCGTGCTGACCAAGACGGTTGGTGAACCAGCTCGAATCAGGCACCTCGCCGAGCGTGTTGACATTGAGCGACGGGCCGTGTGACTTCACCGTCTCGCCGAAAGTCTCGTTGACGAACTCATAGCTCTTCGAGAGGTCGAACTCGGCAACAGGTGGAATGTTGCGCATGTCGTCCTCGCGCCAGATCGGATCGTCGGGATAGAAATGCAGGCTCGACCGCTGTCCAGCGTTTTTCTCCCACGACTCGGGCTGTTGCGCCTCGATCTGCGTCGACGTCAGCGCCCACACACCGATCGCGATGATCGAACATGCCAACGCCAGCACGCGGGTCCGGGAACGGTTGATGCTCTCAAAAGACATGTTCGAACCTCAGAAGCGGGATGAAGCCCTCGCGGCTGAACGCCAGGTCCAGACGCGCGACGAAGGCGCTGTTGCTGTGAACCCGGACCCCGACGCCGTACGAGACGTCGAGATTGCGGAGTGAGAGGTCCCGCCGCTCTGCGGCCACCGTGCCGGCGTCGACGAACACCGCGCCATCGAGCGCCCACCACGCCTCCCATCGGTACTCGCCGGTGAGGAGCAGGCTGTTGCGATCCTGGAAGCGGAACTCGCGAAAACCACGAAGCGCCTGAGCGCCGCCAAGCGTGGGCTGAAAATAAAATGGCACCTCCTGCCCCGAGCGCGCGTCCGTGAAGTTGGCGCGGGCATGAAGCGCGATCGTGCGATAGCGATCCGGGATAGGCACGTACTGCTGAAGGTCGATGGCGACGCGATGGAAGCTGAATGCGTCGAGATCCTGATCGCGATAGTCGGAGAATTGCACCCCGTATCGCCCCCCACCGTGTGGATGCAGCGGGTTGTCGAGCCAGTCGAGGGCGACTGATGCATCACCGCGCAGAAAATCGGGCTGCTGCTGGTAGCCGGGAATCGTCGCCGGATTGAAAACTTCTTCCGTCGAAGGAAAGCGGCTGTCCGTGCCGGTACCGATCGTTGGATTGAGATACGAGAAGCCGCCCGCGACCTCGAGCAGGTCGGCGATCTTCCATCGCGCCGCCGCGCCAGCTTCCGTGCTTCTCAGCAGATAGTTCGTCCGGTTCTCCTCCAGGCTGTCCTGACCGAACCCGAAGAAGTCTTCCTGAGGATACTCGTAGCGTTGCGCGCGCAGGGACACGTCAACCGGGGCGCCTGCGACATGGTAGAAGTTGACCGCCACAGCGGCTCGCCAGTATGAACGCGTGCTGTACGCGGCGAGGGCATCGAGCTCCACACGATTCGCGCGGTCCGGGTCGGCGGCCGGGCGAACCGAACCGAGACCGTGCGTATACCTGGTGCCGAACCCCGTCCCGGCGCCGGCCGGAAAGCCGCCGCTCGCGAGTTGAAGGCCGTGCCAGGTCTGGAAGATGAATGGCAGGGCGCCGTTTTCCTGGTCGTATCGATACAACGCGCGTTCGACCCTGCCGCGCTGGGGTGGTGTCGTTTCAGTGGCCTTCTTGTCACGCTCGGCGACGAGCAGCGCGGCTCGTGAATCCGAAGGGTTCTGGCTCTGATCTTGAGCGGCGATCGGGGCGACCACTGCCGACAGCAGCAGAAAAGCGATCCAAAGGCGAGTGACCGACATCGACTGCCTCCTCACATGCCCGCACGATTCACTACCGAGGTGTACGTCCAATGGCTTTGTCCATTTCGGCGGCCGCCTGCACGTAGTCCAGCCGCGATTGCAGCAAGAGTGCCTTTGCTTCAAGCTCCTGGGCGAGCGAGGCCGCAGCCAGCGAGCGCAGCGCCGCGCCCCGCGTCAACTGCTCGGACGTTACGCGACGAGATTCCCCTCGCAGTGTCACGAGCTCCTGGGACACGGCCACCATCTGACGCGTTCGTTCGAGCTTGTTGTACGCCGTCGACACGCGCAGTTCGACTTCGTCTCGCAGCCGCGCCAGGTTTTCCTTCGCCTGCGCGAGCTGGGCCCGCCGTGCCGACACAGTCGCGCGTCTCTTGCCGCCATCGAACAATTCGTACGTGAGGTGAATGCCCACCGTCGCGAAGTTGCCTGCTAGAAATGGCACGTTGTCCTGGAAGCTGTATCGCGCGAATGCCTCCACGTCGGGCACCCAGTCGTATTGCGCCAGCCGCACTGCGGCCTCCGCCTTGTCGACCATTGCGCGTGCTTCCGCGATCTCGGGATGCGACTCGAGCGCGACCGTGACACATGCCTCACGTTCGCAGCCGTCTTGTGCATCGGTCACCCCTGGATCGAGCGCCAGGGCGGTTCCCAGTGGCAAACCGATCGCATCGTTGAACTGCATGTGGAGATCGGAGAGCTGGAGATCGTTGCTCAGGAGCTCTTGTTTCGCCTGGAGCGACTGTGCCCGGCTCTCGATAAGATCGGTGTCGAGCGCGCCGCCATACTTGACCAGTTGCACGCGCTCGCTCTGCAGGTTGTCGGACGCCTCCACCTTGGCGAGGATGGCGCTGCGCTGCGCCTCGGCGATCAGGATCCGGTAATAGAGCTTGTGAACGTCGAGCGCGATGTCGTTCTCAGTCTTACGAGCCTTTCCACGAGAACCATCGAGCGCGGCACGCGCGATATCATTGGCCGCGTTGATCTTCAACAACTGGGTGAGCGGCTGGACGACCCCGATTCCGTTGCTGGCAAACGTCAGCCCTCCTTGATTGATGACGAGAGACTGCGGCGGGATGAGATTGCTGCCTACTGTGCCGAACCCGCCGGCAGGAATTTCGATGAGTTGCGTATCGGACACGTGCGCCAGGTTGGTGTCGTTGCGCACGGACGGAAAATACGCGCCTCTCGCCGCCTCCTTGACGTGCTCGTGCTCCTCGACCTCGAGTCCAGCGAGCCTCACGACGTGGTTGCGCTGCAGCGCCATGTCCACCGCCTCGCGCAACGTAATCAGTCGCGGCGAGGGCGCACCTGCCGTCTGGCCCGATGCATGTGGGCTCACCAGTAACAGGCCCGCGAGTGTGAGGATGATGCCTGCTCTCATGGTCAATCCCTTCGAGTCATGCGGAAGCACGGCTGCGCGGCGCGAACGCACCGTATCCGATCGCTGACCTGCGCAACAACGCGATCACCACCAGCGTGCCGACACAGACCCAGACAATGAGGTGAAACGCATCGATGAACGTCAGCGTGTAGGCTTCCAGACGAATCTTGCCGTCGACGATGGCCGCGGCGCGATCGGCGGCGACGCCACTCGACTTCGCCGTCAGACCGGCGGTCACACTTCTCAACAGGTGCTCGGTGACCCAGTCACCAACTTGCACGTGCAGTCCCAGCAGATGCGAGTGGAGCTTCTCGCGTTCGGCAATGAAACGGATCATCACTGCCACGCCCACCTGCCCGCCGAACAGGCGTACGGTATGGAAGAACGCAGAGAATGTCAGAGTCCGAAACGGACTTTGCAGCCCGCCAGAGGTGAAGGCCTGCAGGATGATCGTCGCGACCAGGCCGACGAACGCGAGTGACTGGCCGACCGCCATCAGCAGTTCCGACCGGAAGTAGTTTTCGGCAGACCAGACGCCCGTGTACTGGGCGTTCATCACGCATGCCGCCCCAATCGCGGCGAATCCCATGCCCATCACCAGGCGCGAGTCGACGCCCTTGTTCAACAGATGAGCCGCGAAGAACGCGAGCACCAACTCCGGCACGGCGGTCCACAACACCGCAGGGGCAAGCTGACCCGCGTCGAGACCGCGCACGGAGAGCGACTGCGGGATGACGATGATGGTCGCGAGCAGCACAAAGCGAAACGCCATGAGTGCCACTCCGAGGAGGACGGTGTTCCATTGACCGAGGTACGGCACGTCGACGAACGGATTCGGCCGACGCAGACGGTGAACGATCGCACATAGCACCAGGAAGGTGCCTGCCGTGACGAGACCGTTGAACACACCCGAACGCCACCAGTCCAGCCGCTGCCCCTGGTCGAGAGCCGCAAACAACAGCGCGGCCCCGGCGCTGGCGAAGAAGAATCCGACGAAGCTCGGCGCACCCGTCGACGACTGCGCTTTGGGAGACGCAGGAATGCCGTAGTAGACGCACGCCATCATCGCGGGTGTGATGACTGTCGACATCCAGAACATCCACTCCCACGAAAGACGATCACGACAGAAGCCGTAGAGAGCCGGCGCGAAATTGACCGCACCCTCGACACTCGTGGCGTAGAGAGCGAGCGTGAGCGCCAGATACCGAAGCGGGATGTTGCGCAGCGCAAAGGTCAACGTCAGCGGATAGAACGTGCCCGAGCTCAGACCAGCCAGTGCTAACAGCGCGATCAACAGACTGTAGTTGTGCGCGAGCGGCAGAACGGCCGAAACAGCCGTGAACACGGCCGCGCTCACCAGCAGAATCCGGCGGGCTCCGACCAAGGCACCCAGGTAGACGGTGAACGGCCCGATGAACATCAGCGCCACGTTGAACGCGCTTCCGATCCAGGCACCTTGATCGAAGTCGATGCCGACGTTGCCCTTGAGATCGGCGAGGCCGAGGCTGAGCAACCGTCCCGCCAGCGTCACGATCCCCGCGCCGAGGACGACGCCGAGGATCCCGAGCAACGGAGTGTGAGACAAATCGGCGGGTAGAGCGGCGGCGAGAGCAGACACACCATCCCGGCGGTCAGGCCGAGCGATTGGCGTTGTCGTGGCGGTCATCGCGGCTCCCCTACTTTCGCGTTCGGACAGTCACCACCGCGGACAGGCCCGGGCGCAACCGAGCTTTCTCAGTTCCGTCATCGAGGGCGATCTTCACCGGGACCCGCTGCACGACCTTTGTGAAATTGCCGGTGGCGTTGTCCGGAGGCAGGAGCGCGAACTGGGATCCACTGGCGGGAGCAATGTCGAGCACTTTTCCGTGAATGACCTCGCCAGGAAATATGTCGATGCGAATGTCCACGGGATCCCCGACTCGGATGTTGGTCAGTTGCGTCTCGCGGAAGTTCGCCTGCACCCACCGCGTGTCTGCGACGAACGGAATCACTTGCGTCCCAGGTGACACCAGTTGTCCTGGCCTCACCTGTCGCTCGCCGACCGTGCCGTCGGCCGGAGCCACGATATGCGTGTAGCCCAGGTTGATCTCGGCGGCGTCGAGTCCTGCCTGCCTCGCGAGCAGGTCGGCGCGGAGCTGTAGCTCCTGCGACTCCAGCACCGTCTTCGTGCGACGTTCGGTCTCGACCGCCAGCTCGTTGCTGCGGAGCAGGGTGCGCGCCTGCGTCAGGTCGGCATCACGGCTGCTGGCCTGCGCAGTGAGCCGCTGCTCATCGGCCACCGCCGCCTCCACCTTCTGTTGCGTCGTCGATGCGGCCGTGAAGAGCGCTTCCTGCCGGCTGCGCTCTGCGCGGGTTCGGGTGACATCCGCCTCGACGGCCTGTTTCCCGGCGAGGGCGGCAGCAATCTGGGCGTTGGCCTGGTCGATTCCCGCCTCCGCTCGTTCGATGCGCGCATCCTGAAGCTCGCGTTGGCGCCGGTTGTTCTCGAGCGCCGCTTTCGCCGCTTCGACGGCAGCCCTTGCTTGCGCGACCTGCGCCTGATAGTCGTCGTCCACCAACCGAACCAGCTCGTCGCCCTTGTGCACCGCCTGGTAGTCGCTCACGGTGACGTCGCGGACGAGACCCGCCACCTTCGTGCTCAGCGGCGTGAGATCGCCGCGCACGAAGGCATCATTGGTGATCTGCTCGACTTGCGCGCCCTCCCACGCATTCCAGTTGCGGGTCATGGTGAGCACGAGGCCCGCTGCCAGCAGCAGCACCAACAACGGTGTTCCGTACTTCTGTGATTGGACTTTCAGCCACCCTACGGTCTTCGCCCTGATATGGACAAGGCGATCTGGCGCAGGAACCATCAGGTCTTCGGCCATATCAGCCGCTCATCTCAAGGTCGGTGCCACCTCGGTACAACGCGGCAATCGCGCAATGTGGGAGGTAATGACGGCGGGGCGCGACAAAGGATGTCGCTTACGTGTGTCCTCGCGTTACACAGCGGGAAGCATCGTGTGTATGCGCAGACACTCGATTACTGCCGGGATCTCTTCAACGCTGGCCTGCGCGTCAGGGCCGCGTCAGCGGGCGTCGAGGACAACGAACGTCGAGTTTTATCTCAGCGGTGGTCACTCACGCGATCGATGCCTGATTGGCGTCGGACGAACCAATACCTACGTCTGATGGACGGCCGGTGTCGAATCGGCCATTCTTCGCATCAAGAGGGCGTATGAAACAGCAGGTTGAAGTCCTTGACCGGACCGCTCCCTTGATGCGATGGCCTGAAGGCTCCTTCGAGACGTCACACAC
>JBKPSC010000176.1:0-6125 GCA_046734915.1 Acidobacteriota bacterium
CGGGCGCGATGGGGCGCTCGACGCAGCCCTCGAGCGGCTCGTGCCGGGCCAGCGGGCAGCGCGTCCGGACACGCCAGACCTGCACGTGACGGCGGTCAGACGGCTGCCGGCAGTCGAGGCTCAGGTCGTGCCATTCCCAGAGGCGCTCGACGGACGCCTGCAGCAGGCCCTCCAGTCCCGGGGCATCCACAGCCTTTACGTTCACCAGCGCGAATGTCTCGATCACGCCCTTGGCCGCCGCAACGTGGTCGTGGTGACTCCCACGGCGTCCGGCAAGACGCTGTGCTACAACGCGCCAATTCTCAACGCCGTCCTGCAGGATCCGTCCGCGCGGGCGCTGTACCTCTTTCCGACGAAAGCGCTGGCGCAGGACCAGCTCGCCGAGCTTCAGACCATGTGCGAGACGCTGGCGTTGCAGAGCGGATCGCCGGCCGGTGAGGGCATCGGCGTCTTCACCTATGACGGCGACACGCCCCAGGATGCGCGCCGCAGCGTCCGGGCTCGTGCGCACCTCGTGCTGACCAATCCCGACATGGTGCATTCGGGCATCCTGCCGCACCATCCGCGCTGGGCGAAGCTGTTCGAGAACCTCCGGTACGTCGTGATCGACGAGCTGCACGCGTATCGAGGCGTCTTCGGCAGCCATCTCTGCAACGTGCTGAGGCGTTTGCGCCGCATCTGTCAGCACTACGGATCCGATCCAATCTTTCTGTGTTCGTCGGCGACGATTGCCAATCCTCGCGAGCTCGCCGAACGGCTCATCGAACGCCCGTTCGAGCTCGTCGATCGCAGCGGAGCACCGCGCGGCGAGAAGTTCTTCGTCTTCGTCAATCCGCCGGTCGTCAACCATCAGCTCGGCATCCGGCGCTCGTACTTGAGCGAGGCGCGCCGCGTGTCGGCCGAGTTCCTGAAGCGCAATCTGCAGCTGATCCTCTTCGCGCAAAGCCGGCTCGCCACCGAGATCCTGACCACCTATCTCAAGGACGACTTCGAGAACGTCCCGGGGGCCCCTGAGCGGATTCGCGGGTATCGCGGCGGCTACCTGCCGAACCGCCGGCGTGAGATCGAGAAAGGCTTGCGCGAAGGACAGGTCCGTGCTGTCGTCTCCACCAATGCACTGGAGCTCGGCATCGATATCGGTGCACTGGATGTGTCCGTCATGGCGGGTTATCCGGGAACCGTCGCCGCCACGTGGCAGCGGGCCGGACGCGCCGGCCGCCGCGCCAGCCGGTCGGCCGCGGTGCTGGTCGCGTCGAGCGCACCGCTCGATCAGTTTGTGATCAGGAATCCGTCCTATTTCTTCGATCGCTCACCAGAGCGCGCGCTGATCGATCCCGACAACCTGCACATCCTCGTCGACCATGTGAAGTGTGCGGCGTTCGAGCTGCCGTTCACTACCGGCGAGGCGTTCGGCCGCTATGACGTGCAGCAGGTACTGGCCGTGCTGGCGGAACAGGGCCTGGTCCATCGCGTCGGGTCCGAGTCGCGCGCGCCAGACGCCGGCGACGAGCCGGACGAGGGAACCTGGACCTGGACGAGCGAGTCCTACCCCGCGGATGCCGTTAGCCTGCGGTCGGTGACTTCGGACAACTTCGTCGTGGTCGATACGACGCGTGAGCCTCGAGTCATCGGCGAGACCGATTTCACCAGCGGACCGTCCACGCTCCATCCCAAGGCCATCTACATCGTCGAAGGCGCGCTCTATCAGGTCGAGCGTCTCGATTTCGATGGACGGAAAGCATTCGTCAAGTCCATCGCCAGCGACTACTACACGCAGGCCATCGCCCACACTCGCGTCACCATCCTCGACACCTTCGAGAAGGCGGTCGAGGCGTCGCACGGCGAGGTCCACGTCGTCGGACGCGTCGTTGGATTCAAGAAGATCAAGTTCTACACGAATGAGAATGTCGGGTCGGGTGATCTCGATCTGCCCGAGCAGCAGATGCACACGACGTCGTACTGGCTCACGCTTCCGGCAGCAGTCATGGAGGCCCTGCCGTACGCCGCCGACGATCGGCGGGACGGGATTGGCGGCCTGGCGTTCGCGCTCGGTCAGGTCGCGCAGCTGCTGCTGATGTGCGACCGCCATGACGTCGGCATCTCGATCGATACCGGTGAGTCGTTCGATCGCGCCGACGGGTCGCCGCGCATCTTCATTTACGACAATTACCCGGGCGGCATCGGATTCAGTCAGCCGCTGTATCGGATGCACGGCGAGCTCATCGAAAGTACGCGCCGACTCATCGCCGAGTGCGAGTGCGAGAATGGCTGTCCGGGCTGCGTCGGTCCAATCGGCGACACGGGCCCGCTGGCCAAGGCGGCGGCGCTCCGTATCCTGTCGCTGCTCGTCGGCGACGACGACAGGGCAACCGCATGAGTCTCGGCGAACTGACCGATCGTCTCCGCAGCGTCGTGCAGGGCTCGCCCAGGATCACGACGGCCCTGCCGCTTCCCAAGTCCGACTTGACCGACAGGCGCGATGCCTTCGAAGCACAGGACCTCGAGGCGGTGTTGGGAGGCGAATGGCAGGCGCGCAGTGGCGGCCAGTGCTTTGTCGTCGAGCGCCGGGAGAGTCCCCACATCCGGCATGGCCAGGTGCAACTGGGAGCGCTCGCCGAAGCATTGGAGCGCGCCGTCGGCAATGCGCCGCTTCTGGCCAACGGAGCGGCGGCGCGGCCGCCGTTCGTGTTCTTCGACCTGGAGACGACGGGGCTGAGCGGTGGGGCGGGAACTTACGCCTTTCTCGTGGGCTGCGGCTGGTTCGATGAGGCGGGCGGTTTCGTGACGCGTCAGCACATCCTCATCCGCCCCGCGGACGAGCGGCCGATGCTGCAGGCAGTCGCCGATGAGATCGGCAGGGCCGGGACGCTGGTCAGCTTCAACGGCAAATCGTTCGATGCGCCACTGCTCGAATCACGGTTCCTCTATCACCGGCTGCCCTGGGACGCTGGACGGCTGCCGCACGTCGACGTGCTTCATCCAGCGCGGCGCTTCTGGCGCGCGCAGACCGCGTTGGGTGAACCGATCCCGTGTTCGCTCGGTTCGCTCGAACGGCAGGTGCTCGGCGCCGCCCGTACGAATGACGTCCTCGGGCTCGAGGCGCCGGCGCGGTACTTCCGCTTCATTCGCTCGGGTGATGCTCGGCCGCTGGCCGGAGTCGTCGACCACAACCGTCTCGATCTTTTGTCGCTGGCCGGGCTGACGATCCGGTTGCTGCAGATCGTGAACGACGGCCCGGCTGAGGCGCGCAACGCACAAGAAGCGCTCGCCGTCGGTCGCATCTACGAACGCGCGGGGTTAACGAGTCGGGCGGCGGACGCCTTTGCGCACGCGATTGGCTTCGATGTCGAAGGCGGCCCCTTACGGGCGCCAGCGCGAGTGGATGCTCTGAGAGGACTTGCCCACCTGGCGCGACGGACGCGCCGCTACCACGAAGCCGCTGCTCGATGGAGCGAGCTGCTGGAACAGCCGGGTTGTCCTGATAGCTGGGCCAGGGAAGCCGCCGAGGCGCTCGCCATTCACCATGAGCACCGCGTGCGGGATCTGCGGTCGGCCCGTGATTTTGCGTTGCGTTCGTTCGGCGCGGGCGCTCCAGCGTCCCGAACTGACGCCGTGCGGCACCGCCTGGCTCGCCTCGATCGGAAGCTCGAGGCGACGGCGCGAGCGCCACGCCTGCAACTCGAGGATTAGCGGGTCGCGACTGACTCTTTCTTGGCCTTGGCCGCCTGCTTCCGGCTCTGTGACGTCTGCGCCCCGTATTTCTTGGTAAAGCGTTCGACGCGGCCCTCGGTGTCGATGAGCTTCTGGCGGCCGGTGAAGAACGGGTGGCAGTTCGAACAGATCTCGAGGTGCAGCTCCGGCTTCGTCGAGCGGGTCTTCCAGGTGGCGCCGCACGCGCAGCGAACCTCGACCTCCTGATACTTCGGGTGGATCCCTTCCTTCACGGCTTTCTCCTTCTGGCGAAACTCTGATTGTATCAAGGGCAGGGGAGGCTGGGAAGGCAGGGAGTGCTGGAAGAAGCTTGAACGCGGCCAGTCCATCCGCGCCCCGCCATCCCTGCCTGCCGCGCCTTCCCCCCCGTTAAGGTCGCGCCCACCGATGAGCCCGCAGCGCCTCGACAGTGCGGGCTGGCAGCCGTTCCCCGTCGCTCGCGGCGAGATTCCGCTCCACATGTTGGACGCGGCGCATGCCGGGAATGGTGCTGCTGACGGCCGGGTGCTCCAGGATGAACCGCAAGGCCAGCTCTGGCAGATCCATCCCCTCGGGCAGCAGCGGCTCCAGCCGCTCCACACGGTCAAGGGTTTCCGCGAGGCGTTCGGGCGCGAAGTAGGTGTTACGCCAGTCACCGGGCGGCCACGCCGAGTCGCGCGTCAGCGTGCCGGTGAGACTGCCTTCATCAAACGGTACACGGGCGATGACGGCGATGTCGTGCGCCTGGCAATACGGGAAGAGATCGTCGGCGGCCTTCTGGTCGAAGATGTTGTAGACCACTTGCACGCTGTCGACGAGGCCGGTCTCGAGCGCGCGCAGCACGTTGGTCGGCTCCCAGCGGTTCACGCTGATGCCGAACGCACGGACAAGGCCCTCATCCTTCACCTGGCGAACACCGCGCTGCCAGCCCTCGTCTAACGCCCATGAGTCGCTCCAGACGTGGAACTGCTGCAGATCGATGGCGTCCAGCCCCAGATTCTCGAGGCTCTTCTCGGTGAATTCCTTGATGTGATCGGCGGGATAGGCGTCGCCAGCCGCATCCTCGGCCCGCGCCGGCCAACGCATGTTCTTCGGCGGGATTTTCGTCGCGACGATCATCGGCGCGTGCGGATGCATCCGCCGCGCCTCGCCGAGCAGTCGTTCGCTCTTGCCGGAGCCGTAGGCCCACGCCGTATCGAAAAAGCTGCATCCGCGAGCGACCGCTCGCGCCAGTGCGCGCCGCGACTCATCGTCGTCGGATCCCGTCCAGCCGCCCATGCCCCACATGCCAAAGCCGATTTCCGAGACCCGCCAACCCGTGCGGCCGAACGTTCGCTCGCGCATCCGGCGATTATAGAATCACGACAGCGAGGCAGCAGATGATCACACACGAGATCGCGGGAGACGACATGCAGGCGCTCATCCTCACGATGGGCGCGGGAGATGAAATCCGCGCCGAAGCTGGCGCGATGACGTTCATGACCGACGGCATCGAGATGGACGCCCGGCTGCAAGGTGGCATCCTGGGCGGACTGAAACGCGCCATTCTAGCCGGTGAGAGCCTCTTCCTGACGTTCTTCAAGTGCACCACCGCGTCGGCGCGGGTGGCGTTTTCCGCCCCGTATCCCGGGAAGATCATCCACTTTCCGCTGAAGAACTCGTCGATGCTCTGCCAGCGCGACGCGTTTCTGTGCGCGACCGGCGACGTCGACATCAATATCGCGTTCACGAAGCGTTTGGGCGCCGGTTTCTTCGGCGGCGAAGGCTTCATCCTGCAGCGTCTCGAGGGCACCGGCGAAGTCTTCGTCCATAGTGGCGGCACCATCCTTCCCATCGACCTGAAAGCCGGTGAACGCCTGCGGGTCGATACCGGATGCCTGGTCGCCTTCGATCCAACCGTCGACTACGACATCCAGTTCGTCGGCGGCATCAAGACGGCGCTCTTCGGCGGTGAAGGTTTGTTCTTCGCGCAAATGACAGGACCCGGACGCGTCTGGATCCAGACGCTGCCGTTCTCGCGGCTCGCCGACCGCGTCCTGGCGGCCCGCAAGGGCGATCGTGAGGAAGTGAAGCGCGATTTCGGCGGCGCCATCGGCGCGTTGGGTGATCTCATCGGCGGCGATCGCTAGGCGCGTAAGGGGCCGGTCGGTGACGCCTTCTCCAAGCCCCAGCCCCCAGCTCCCAGCCCCTTGTGGTTAACCTCTGCGCCTCCCGCGCGTATTAGCTCCTATAGGGGAGGCAACGTGAGAGCAGTCCGCATCTGGCAGGCGTGGGCCGCCGGAGCCCGGGTGGCAGCCGTTTATCTGATTGTCCTGACGACGCCGGCCGCCGCGCAGGTCCAGCCCGCGGCGCCGCCGTCTGAGCAGGCCACAGCCGACAGCGTCCGCAACGAGCTGCGGGCGATTCTTCGACAGTACCCGCCTGCGGTCGCTGAC
>JBKPSC010000177.1:0-5090 GCA_046734915.1 Acidobacteriota bacterium
GTCGTCTCGTAGGCAGAGTGCACGCCTTCTCCGCTGCCATCTTTGAAGCCGTTCGCCAGCACAGAGCCGTGTAGCGGTTGGCAGGCGTCGCCGACGTAATGGGCCATGATGCCAGCGGCACACACGAATTCGTTGATCTCGTGCGCGTTGAGCGCGTCCACCATGGCGTTGAAGAACTGCCAGACGCGAAATGGCAGCAGCCCTTGTTTCTCGGACGTCGTGTGGCCGAGGATCTCGTAGAACGTCTGCCAGAAATCAACGGTGACGTTTTCTGAAGGATTGGCGAGGCTGGCATCGCGAAGGGTCTGGTCGTCATCATTTGGTTCGTCGATATCGGCGAAATGCGTCGGATGCTCGGGTCCGATGTTGAGCGCAATGTCGCGTCCGCCGAATACGCCGATTTCCTTCCCGTTCTTTATCTTGTGCGGAACGTTCTTCCAAATCACGTCGGGTACGTCCGCGAGTGGAACAAAATGACGATTCTTCTTGGCGTCTTTCGTGACGCTGTCGATCACGTCAGGTGTGTCGAGATCCGCCTCGGGGAAACTAATCCGATCGACGTTGGCGGCAAGCAGCGTCTTCAGGTCGTCTGACTCGACTTCGCCGCACGCCAGCGTCCCGATGGTGTAATGGCCGGTCTTTCCCCAAAATGGCTGTGCGCCAGTGTTGTGCTCGCTGACAAGCTCAACTTCCAGCAGTCTGAGGACATTCGACAATCCCGCCGCGAGCGCGACGTTGAATGTCTTGCCGCGGCCGGCCCCCAAAATCCCTTGGCCGCCCCACTGCAACGCGAGCGGACGCGGCTTGTCGTTCGGATCTGCGGTGAGCAAGTGCCAGATCGTGCCCGAGTCTCCAGGATGAGAGCTCGGTGTCCATTTTTGCGGCGCGATGAGGAAATCGGTCACTTCGTCATAGCCGCCAATGCTGTGATGACGAAAGAACAGGGCCGCAATCCGGCCGCGGAGCAGGCCGCTCGCCGCACCATACGCCACGACCTCGGCGTTGATCAGCCGCGTGCCGATGTTGCGCTCACTGAGATCGGCGAGCGTGCCGACTTCTCCCAAGCCATACACTTGCGACGTCCAGTCCTCCGCATTGGTCACCTCAATCAAGCCGGCGTCGAGCGTCAGAAATGTTCGACGCGCCACGAATTCCGGATAGACCTCAGTAAACGGGCGCCGCGTCAGCTGAACGGCGCTGGATTCTCCGATCTTGAGAATCCGTCCTCGTCGAATGGTCTCAACGGGATGACCTTTGGGCCCAGCCACGTGGCGGTTGGTCAACGCATAGATCTGATGCCCGTCGGTGACAAGACATCCCACACTGGCAATGTGCTCGACGCCCTGTGCGCGACTGATAAGTGGGAATCCGCCACCCATGAGACCCTCTGGCCAATTCCAGTCAGGCAGCAGATCCTGTTCGGCCTCCACGGGATCGACACATACAACACAGACAGGCACGGTGCGGCCATCAGGTAGGTACAAGGTCTTCGGGACTATGTCGTCGTAATCGAGCCCGGGCTTGCCAAATTCCTCTGGCTCGTGCCATGCCTTCACCAGCACGAGGACGCAGGGCCACGAATACTCGCGAATCTCGGAATTCTCAAATGTGCGCTTCCCCTTTGCGCGCCCAGGTGCCGTCGCGCGCTGACGGTGCATATCTTCCGCGACGACGTGCGATCTGGAAGGCCAGTCATCGTCCGTTCGGATGTAGTAGAGGCCGATTGCCGTACCAACGACGTTCTTTTTGTGAATCAGGTGCCAATGGTATTGATCGCGTGCATCGAGGAGGTCCTTTGTTGACAATGCTGCAAAGTTTCGCTCGACGCCAAGGATGTCCCGAATCATGGCGGACTCCTTTTAGAAGGCTGGCTAATATCTCAGGTGTGGGAGATAAGTATCACAGACGGCAGTTACATTGTCCTAAAGGTTTAACTAAGGCCTGGACTAGAAGCCATCTCATAAACCCCGCAACAGAATGAGACAGCTGGCCAGCTGTAACATCCCGAGAAAGTTCTCGGCGAACCGCTCGTAGCGGACGACGAGCCGCCGAAAGTTCTGGAACCAGGCAAAGAGTCGCTCGATCTTCCACCGGCGTTGGTAGCGACGCAGCGGACGACCATCTTGCGTTCGTTGTCTCCGCGTCCTCCGGTGTGGCGCAATCAGCTCCACGCCTCGGCGCGCCAGTTCTGCATCCAGTCTGTCCGATTCGTAGGCGCTGTCGCCGATGAGACGCGCCGGGAGCTGCCGGACAAACCGGTTCGCGAGCGTGGCCTGCACCAGTCTGACTTCATGCGGCGTGGCACTCTCGACGTGGACGGCAACCGGGAGCCCCTGACGATCCGCGATGGCCATGATCTTCGACCCCTTACCGCGCTTCGTCTTGCCCACGCAGGCCCCTCCCTGCTTGGCTGGCGCGAAGCTCCCGTCGATGAACGCTTCCTGCATGTCCAGATAGCCTTCGTCGTGGAGAGCCTGGGCGAGCACTTCCACGATGCTCCGCAGCACGCCCGCGCGTACCCACTGTTGAAACCGCCGGTGGCAGGTCTGATATGACGGATAGCGGCCGGGCAGGTCCGCCCACGGGGCTCCAGTTCTCAAAATCCACAGGACGCCATTGAGCACGGCTCGGTTGTCCCGCCACGGGCGTCCGCGACCGTCTGTGCGGCGCGTCAGCTTGGGTAGGAAGGGCCCAATCACAACCCATTGCTCGTCGGTGAGGTCGCGAATGCGACGCAGCAGGAGGGGCCATCCCGCCAGAATGGCCCGGTCGTCATTCGCCTGCTGGGCCGACCTCAAAATCGGTCGCCAGATCGCCGTTCATCGGGACCTACTCGCGTCGATGCGGCTGGGTGTGACGTCCCCCCGCCTTCAGTAGCGGATCACTTTAGAGTCCGGCGGTTACTTTCGCCGTCTTCATCGTCGCCGTCAATTGCCGCCCGTACGCGGCGGGCGGCAGCCCGCCGAGCCCCTTCTTCGGCCGCTCCTCGTTGTACTCACGCCGCCAGGTCTCGATGACGACCTGGGTGTCCGGGTATAGAATCACCGTCCGCCGGCGGTGTGCCTGCCGGCTTCTGGCCCTGATCACTTTTCACTGAGCAGGGATGGTCAGCTTTCGGTGAGCGTCAAGAGAGGTTCACACATGAGCGCGGGAGCCAACCGGTGCCCCAAGTGCAACGGCGAGATGGTGCAGGGATTCGTCTTCGAAATCGATGGGGCGCTGCGCAAGGTCGACACCTGGGTTGAGGGAGCGCCGCAGAAGTCCTGGTTCTGGAGCGCGGAGGTCCCGAAGGAGAAGTGCGTCCCCGTGGGCACCTTCCGGTGTTCGGCGTGCGGATTCTTGGAATCGTATGCGCGGCCGGAGTTCGCGGCCCAGTAACGCCGCCGAGCCCGAACGCTCACGGCGCCAGTTGTGCACAAACATTGGTCCGAATTGGGGAGGACTGATTGTCCTCCCCGGCTGAATAGCCCCGTTAACAGGACGTTCTGACGCTTCCCGACCGGATATCTAACGACTAGTCGCCCAGTATTGACCTAATTCATCCACAGCGCGGCGAGAGTGTTTTGGCGCGATGCCGCTATTTATGAGATGGCTTCTAGTGCGCGATCTATAGTGGGTGGGTCAGGCCACGTCATGCAGCTCATCAGAGAAGAACGCGTCGAAGACATCCCCGCCGTTCGCGAAGTCAACCTCAGAGCATTCGACACGCCATTGGAGGCCAACCTCGTCGATGCGCTACGCCGGCAGGCTGACCCGATCGTGTCTCTCGTCGCGGCGGAGGCAGACGCGATCGTCGGGCACATCCTGTTCTCGCCGGTCACACTGTTGCTGCAACCGTATGTGCGGGTCATGGGACTCGCGCCGATGGCGGTGATGCCCGAACGACAGCGGCAAGGGATCGGCTCCGCACTCGTGCGCGAGGGACTCACCGCCTGCCAACGACTCGGCGCCGTCGCCGTCGTCGTGCTGGGCCATGCGCACTACTATCCGCGATTCGGCTTCGTTGCTGCGTCGAGCTACGGCCTCGCGTCCGAGTACGATGTGCCGAAGGACGTGTTCATGGCCCTCGAAGTCACGCCCGGTGCGCTGAGAGGCGTCTCCGGCACAATCCGGTACCACCCGGGGTTTGCGACGACCACGTGAGTGAAAGAGAAATGCGTCACTGCCGGCGGCCGGAAAATCGCGGCGTGGCATCTTCCCAGGGATTGTCAGTGATCACGCGGAGATCTGAACCGTTGGCGCGAATCACGGCGATGTCGCCGTACGACTGCGGGTTGTGCGGGTGAAGCGCCATTTCATCGCGGAACGAAGAACGACCGGTGGCAAACGCGATCCACGCACCGTCGGGCGACCATGACGGATGCGCATCGTTGCCGGGAATTCGCGTGACGCGGCGCAGCCCTGCTCCATCCGGTCGAATGGCGTAGATTTCCCAATCCTTGTCTTCGCGATCACTGGCAAACGCGATCTCGTCGCCGTTTGGCGACCACGCGGGAAAGTTATCGTTATATCCCTGCCCGTCCGTCAGCACCGACACGTTGCCGGTATCGACGACAAGAATCCGAAGACCCTTGCCACGGTCATCCTGCGCGCGAAAGACAAGTCGCTTGCCGTCGGGCGACCAGCTTGGAAAGCCGTAATTGCCGGTACCATCGGTCAAGAGTTTGAGGCCACTACCGTTCGGCGCGACCACGGCAATATTCGAGACCTGCTTCCGAACCCCGAGAACACCCTGAAATGCGCCGCCCGATCCGAACGCGATGCGATCGCCGAGCGGAGACCAGATCGGCGCGACCGCGTTGCGCTCGAGATCATCGTGAATGACCCATCGGTTCGAGCCATCAGCGCTCGTCACCATGATGCCGTTGTGCAGCAGTGCCGCATATCCCGTCGTGAACACAAGACGATCACCTGACGGTGAGAAGCTTGGGAAGATGCCGGTGCGCAGAAGCTGAAATCGCGGGTCCGGACTGTAGGAGGGCACCACGGGCGGCCAGTTCTGCCCGGCATCGCGATGGAACACCATGCGGCGACCATCCGCAGACCAGTCCGGACTGGCGAACTCGCCACGCGGTCCGCCGCTGCCGCTC
>JBKPSC010000178.1:0-10972 GCA_046734915.1 Acidobacteriota bacterium
GGCCAACTGAGCATGTACCCCTGGAAAGACACCCCGGACAAGATTCCGCTGGCGGTCCGTCACGTGCGCAGCTTTCTGCTGTCGTATCGGCAGGCCTAGAAACAGATGGCGGATCAGATACCGGCATGACGAGAGGTGTACACACGGATCGCGGATGAACTCGCCAGCCGCTGACGGCAGGCCGGCTTCGGGCCCCTTTGCGATCGGTCCAGTCTGCCCGTGTTGCGCGTCGGTCTAACTCTGCGTGTGTGTCGACGGCGCTCGCGGCCAACTGCGACGGTTCGGGTTGAAGTGGCTCGGCGGCTTGACGTCATGCGCGCACACCTCGAGCGCGAAGCGCCAATCACAATAGTCGAGCTCCGCTCTTGTAAATTCCCCGATCACGAGCCCGCGCAGGTTTCCCGCCGACGTCAGAGAATTGCCGTACGCACGCACGGTGACGTTCTCGGAACCAAATGATTGGGTGAGCAGCCGCTGAGGGCCCAGCGGCGTGAATCGCCACATATCAGTGAACGTCGGCGATCCCCACATTCCGACAAAAGGCGCGGCGACGAGCAGCGAACCATTCGGCTTCAAGATCCGATGCAGTTCCGCCACGAACGTGGCGACGTCGAACACCACGTGCAAGACGTAGGTGCAAACGATGCAGTCGAATGTGTTCGTGGGAATCCTGTTCGGCTTTGTGAGATCAGCAAAATCGTCGCGCGAGGATTCGAGTGATCGACGTGGATGATGTCCGCCGCCCCGACGGCATCTCCACCGTATCGTCTGGTGTAGACATCGTCGCCGAACTCCAGGCAGTGACCGTGGATGGCGGGGGCAAATTCGTCGAGAAAGCGGTCGAGATAATAGCGTTCCAGCTGACGACCGCGATCGGCGCCAAACCACACGCTGAGCGGGCGCCGTCCCAGCGTCATTCTCGCTCGAGCTGTGAGCATCCTCTTGACGGCGAGCAGTTGTCGCACCAGCGCAACGACCGGTGCCGGTGCACGATCGCGAACGACCGCGCGAAATCTCGACCCGGTGCCGGGAGGATTCAAATCTTGCCGCGGCTCGTCACGTGGCAGGGGAACGGGGATCAGAAAGTCGAGTCGCCGACTCTGGTGTGAAGCGACCTCGGTCGAGTCAGATAACCCGTCCGTGAGTCTCGGGCGCGGTCGCTCCTTTTGCTTCGTCTGCATGCCAGTTACCAAGCTGGGCTCGACAACATCAACCGAAGTTGCTGTTGCAATAACCACGCGAGCGCAGGCAGACGACCTGCGGCGACCGATGTGCTCAGGCGCCGCCAAAAATAGGGAGGCGGTTTCGAAGATAGAAACGAATTGACGGACGTGCTTGAACGAACAACCAGGAGCGCTGCACGTCTCGACGATCATGACCGCACGACACCGGCGACAGCGACGCATCGAGTCGGCGCATCAGTTCCATGAGCCTCGACCGTTCCAGCTCCCTCGATCGCTCGCTATCGCTGCAGGTCATCGAGCAGCAGCTTCACGTGTCGTACGATGGCGTCGCGCATCGCCGCGTAGCCCTGATCGTCGGGGACGTCGGACCAGTCCGAGGTCTTTCCTGATCGCCGGACGTTATCCGGGAGCGTGCAACCGATGGCAAAGATATGTGTCGCGTCAGCGACGTCTTTGTCGCTGATGGCGGTCGGCTTTCCGGAGGGAATCGCCATGCCATCGGCTTTCAAGCCCGCCACGGCTCGCTCGGACAGATCATCTTGCGGCGCGGTGCCGCGGAATGTCGCCTTAACAGGCAGCCCTCGTTCTTGCGCGAGCTTGTTGAAGTACGCGGTGGCGATCAGGCTCTTGGCCGCACCGTGCTCGCACACGAACACAACGGCCATGTCGCGCGCCGCAGGCTGAGCGGCAACCATCAGCGCCAAGATCAATAGGATCTGCATAGGCTCCTCACGCAATCAGTCATCACGCCGACATTCGAGGCAGGGTGATTGTGAAGACACAGCCCCACTGGGCGCTCTCAAGCGAGATATGCCCGCCGTTCACCTCGACTGCCCATTTCGCGATGGCCAGCCCGAGCCCGGTGCCGCCCATCTCGCGCGATCGGCCTTCGTCGACGCGGTAGAAGCGGTCGAAGATCCGCCCGCGATGCTCCAGGCTGATTCCTGGACCCTGATCGGCGATGGCGACAGTTGCCCGATCCTTGAACGCCTCGACACGCACGTCGATGGTCGAGCCGTTCGGGCTGTACTTGATCGCGTTGTCGAGCATGTTGGTGATTGCCTCTCTCAGCACGAGGCGATCGGCAGAGACGCGAATGGCGTTGGACGCATCGACCTTTATTCGTTGCTGACGCTCCTCGGCAAGAATCCCAAGGGATGCGACCGCCTCACGCGTCAGTTGCCCGAGATCGACCGGCCCGGGGGACAGCCGCACCGTGCCGGCGTCTCCGCGTGACAATCGAAGGAGCGTGTCGACCAGGCGGGTGAGCCGATCGACCTCCTCGAGCATGCTGCCAATGGCTTCCTTGTATTCTGCGGGCGTCCGAGTCTCACGGAGCCCCATCTCGCCGATCCCACGCATCACCGCCAACGGCGTGCGCAGCTCGTGCGAGGCGTCCGCCGTAAACCGTTTGAGCTGGTCGAACGACGACTCGAGGCGCGCGAATGTGCTGTTAATCACCGCCGTCAGCCGTCCAATCTCGTCTTGCTCGTTCGGGACTGACAATCGCTCGTGCAGCCGGTCCGCGGTAATGCGTCGCGCCTCTGCCGCGAGGTGATCGATTGGCGTGAGCGCTCGACGCGCGAGCACGTACCCGCCAGCACCGGCGAGGACGACGATTAGTGGAAGCCCCAGCCCGAGTACGACCAGGATTTCATCGAGCTGTTGCTCGACGCGCGTTTCGGCGTTGAGCGCCGGATCATGGCCGCCCGACCCGGCGTGCAGCTCCTCGTCCAGCTGCTCACGGAACTCGTGGCGGACTGCCAGGTACGTCGCAGTGGCGTACAGCACGAGCATCAGACCGAGAACCGCCATGTACCAGGCGGTCAGCCGCACGCGAATCGAGGCGGTCGACCACCAGCTCATGGTTCGCCTTCCCGCAGCACGAAGCCCACGCCGCGGACGGTGTGAATCAGGCGAGCCGTCCCATCGAAGTCGACCTTACGGCGCAGCCTGGTCATCTGCACGTCGATGACGTTGTCCAGGGGCGTCGCCCGATGTGGCTCCTTCCAGACTTCACGCGCCAGCATTTCGCGAGAGACGAGATGGCCATGATGCCGCATCAAGTACTCCAGCAGATCGAACTCGCGGCTGGTGAGGTCGATCGGCCGATCGCCGCGGATGATCCGCCGAGCCACCAGATCGAGCTCCAGGTCTGCGACCTTGAGTCGAAGCACGTCCGATGGCCGGCCGCGGCGGAGCAGCGCGCGGATGCGGGCGAGCAGCTCGGGCAGAGCGAATGGCTTGACCAGGTAGTCGTCAGCGCCGAAGTCCAATCCGCGCACGCGGTCGTCGATGCCGTCACGTGCCGTGAGAATGAGAACCGGCGTGTCGATGTGCCGCTGGCGTAGCGTCTGGAGGATTTCAAGTCCGCTACGGCCGGGCAGCATGAGGTCGAGGACGACCATATCGAAGCGTTCGGCGTTTACCCGATAGAACCCGTCCTCGCCCGTCGCCGCGACCACCACGTCGTAATGCTCCGCTTGCAGCGCGGAAGCCAAGACCTGCGCCAGCTTTCGCTCGTCTTCGACGACCAGGACATGCACCAAACCGAATGTTACCGACCCGCACTGGCGGTGATCCTGACTTTTGTGTCAGGTGCGGTCGGCGGCTGTGGTGCTCGAAACGGAGTCGACAGGAGCCTGGAGAAGGACCCCACGGTGGCCGGGTTCGCGTCGGCGAGCCCATATACGACTGACGCCGCCCGATCCGCAGGGGTGTAGGTGCCCAGGAAGCGGTCGTAGAGGGTCACCAGATTCGCGTAGTTTTGGTCTCCGACACGTCACGCGAGTGGTGAATCTTGTGAACGTTCGGCGTGACCCAGATCAGCGAGAGCACCCGATCGAGCGGGGTCCAGAGGCGGATATTGGCGTGCTCGATGACACCGTTGGTCGCTTGAAGCAGGCGCTGGATGACTACCGCCTGAGCCGGTATGCCGAACACCCAGATAGGAACGATCGCGAACAGGAATCGCCAGACTGTCTCGACCGGATGAGTCCGATAGGTGGTCGTGACATCGACAAACGGATCGCTGTGATGAATCTGATGAAAGCGCCACATCGGAGGCCACGCGTGCATGGCGCGATGCGACAGATACCCGACCGAGAAATCGATGATGACGATGCCGGTGGCGATCTCCAGCCAGGACGGCCATACAATCCGAGCCATCAGACCCGCAGGCCGAAAAGTGAGTGCTGCGGTTGCGGCGATTGATGCGAGCAGCCAGTTTGTGCCAAAGGACACGGCGGTCAGCCACAGATTCGCGGCACGCCTGCCTTGCCGCCACGGCTTGGCCAGGAACATGGGCACGGCCGTTTCCAGCAATGCGCCGACTGCCATTACCGTCACAATGATGGCGACGTTGGCGAGAAACTCTCGAGCTGTCATCTTTGCCTCCTGATCGAGCGGCATCGTAGAGCTCGAGAGCTCGACGGCATCTGACAAGTACCTGATTTTTCTGTCAGGATCAGCCCTCGATCTCGCGCATGATGGACAATGGGATCATGCGCACACCATTTCTCGCCGCAATCTGTCTGACTGTCGGGATGGCAAGCATTTCCGCAGTCGCCGAGGCACAGGACGTCCCTGCCGACTACCAGCAGGTGCTCTCGACGCTGGGGAAGCAGGGCGACTTCAAAGACAACGTGTTGAAGATCAATATTCCCCGGAACGACCTCAAGGTCACGGTTGCTGGGGTGGCGACGCCGACGCCATTCGGGTTCGGTGGATGGGTCGCGATGACGAAGGGCGACGGAGGACATCAGGTGCTGATGGGCGATCTGGTCCTGCTGCAGGATGAAGTGAACCCAGTCATGTCCGCGCTCCTCGACAACGGGTTCGACGTCACGGCCCTTCACAATCACTTCTTCTGGGACGAGCCGCGGATCTTCTACATGCATGTTCACGGTCATGGAACGGCGGCGGAGCTTGCCAGCAAGTTGAAGCCGGCGATCGACCTGATTGGCAAGTCAACTGCGGGTTCTGCGCCGCCAACGCCGGCGGCCGCGGCGGCTCCGAGCACACTCGACACCGCGAAGCTGGTCAGCATCGTCGGCGCACAGGGTGAGCAGACCGGCGCTGTCTACAAATTCACACTCGGTCGGAACGACCTCAAGGTGGTCGAGATGGGAGCGCCCATCAACGCTCGCATGGGCCTGAACACCTGGGCGGCGTTTACCGGCACGAATGAAAAGGCCGCCATTGCCGGTGACGTCGCGATGCTCGAAGGTGAAGTGACGGCAGTACTCAAGGCGTTGCGCAGGAACGGTCTCGATGTGGTCGCGATTCATCACCACATGACGAGCGACCGGCCGGTGATCATCTTCCTCCACTACTGGGGCACCGGACCCGCCGAGAAGCTCGCCACTGGATTCAAGGCAGCCGTGAACGAGCTAGGCAAGCATGGGTCGAGCTCTACTCGATGAGACAGCTGGTGTCGCCCCAGGCGCCCAGGTCATGAATCGAGGTGTTCAGTGGGCGCCTCACCGAACTTCAGGTAGAGCGCCGGCACGACGAACATGTTGAGTAATGTCGAGGTGCTGAGACCCCAGAGAATGACGATCGCCATCGGGGTCTGAATTTCACTCCCGGTTTGGCCGCTGCGAAGGGCCAACGGGATGAGCGCCAATCCTGCCGCCGAGGCGGTCATCAGAATCGGAATCAGCCTCTCGTTTGCGCCACGCTCCACGGCCTCCCGAAAGCCCCGAATCCCCTCGACGTTCATCAAGTGGTGAATATGCATGACCAGCATGATGCCGTTCCGAGTGGCGATACCGAACAGGGTGATGAACCCGATGAGCGTCGCAACGTTGAGAACTCCACCAGAGAGAAACACTCCGACGACTCCGCCGATGAGCGCGAGAGGGAGGTTCACCATCACGATGAGCGCGTCGCGGGCCCGGCCGAATGCGAGCACCAGCAGCATGAACACGCCAGCAATGGCCAGCACGCTCAGCCCGAGCAGCCGCTGCGATGCGCTCTGCTCACTCTCGAACTGACCGCCGTATTCGACGCGGTAGCCGGCTGGCATCGGCACGCCTTGCGAGATCGCCCGCTTGATGTCGTCGATGACACTTCCGAGGTCGCGCCCGGCCACGTTGCAGGAGATGACGATCCGGCGCTGAACGTTCTCCCGTAGGACCATGTTTGGCCCCTCCTCGCGTCGGACATCGGCCAACGCCCGGATCGGCACGATGGCCCCGGTGGGTGTGTCGATCGGGAGGTCGGCGATGCGCTCGAACTCCGATCCGGCGGCCGGGTCGAACTTGACGGTCAGGTCGAATGCCGTGCCGCGATCGAAAATGCGGCCCACGGTTGTTCCCGCGAGGCTGGTCTCAATCGCATCCGCGACATCGCCAGGCCGGAGGCCGTACCTGGCGATCATCGACCGATTGAGCACGAACCGGACGAACGGAACGTCCATCTGCTGTTCGAGCGAGAGGTCGACGACTCCTGGTATCCCTTCGACGGCGGCGCGCACATGTTCGCCGAGACGCCGCAGGGTGCCGAGGTCGTCGCCGAACACCTTGACGGCGATATTGGCCCGCGTTCCTGACAGCATGTGATCGATCCGATGTGAAATTGGTTGACCGATCGTCACATTCGTCCCCGGAAGCGTGGCAAACTGCCGCCGGAGCTCGGCCAGCAGCGCGTCGCGCGGCCGCTCGCCTTCTCTTAAACCCACGTCAATCTCGGCCGCCTCGACGCCTTGAACGTGCTCGTCGTACTCCGCCCGGCCGGTTCGGCGCGCCGTCGCGACGACTTCTGGCTGCGACAACAGAATCTCTTCCACCCGACGGCCGATTTCGTTCGACTTTGCCAGGGATGTTCCTGGAAGCGTATTCGCCTGCACCGTCAGGCTGCCTTCGTGAAAGTCTGGAAGGAACGCCCGGCCGGCGCCGGTGAGGCCCACTAGCGCGGAGACCAGCAGTCCCGCTGAGAGTGCGACGACCGTGTACGGATGGTCGAGCGCCGACGGCAGCACCCGCGCGAACGAGGCCTTGAGCCGTCGCGCCAGCCACCCTTCGTGGCCGCGCTCGATCGATGTGGCTGTCGGGAGAAAGGTGAAGCACAGGGCAGGCGTGACGATGACGGCTACGCCGAGCGACGCCAGCAAAGCAACGATGTACGCGAATGCGAGTGGCGTCAGCAGACGGCCTTCGACGCCGACCAACCCGAACAGCGGCAGGAATACGACGACAATGATCACAGTCGCGAAGACGATCGATGACCGAATCTCGAGCGTGGCATCACGAACGACAGTCATTGCGGACTGCCGCTCTGCTTCCGGCTTGGCGCTGTTCTCCCGCAATCGGCGGACGACGTTCTCAACATCGACGATGGCGTCGTCCACCAGATCCCCGACAGCGATTGCCATACCGCCCAGGGTCATGGTGTTGATGTTGGCGCCAAATGCCCGCAGCGCTAGAACGGCCGCCGCCAGGGAGATGGGAATCGCCGTCAGAGTGATCGCGCTCGCGCGGGCGTTGGCCAGAAAGACGACGACGATCAGGACAACCAGGAGTCCGCCGTCCCGCAGGGCGCGAAACACGTTTTCGACGGCCACCTGGATGAAGTCGGCTTGACGAAAGATTCGGCGATCAATCGTCACGCCGGCAGGCAGCTCCGTCTGGAGGGTGTCGAGCTCGCGGTCGAGCCGGCTGGTGACATCGATGGTGTTGGCGCCTGGCTGCTTCTGGACGCCGACGATGACCGCCGGCTTGCCGCTGCGGGAGCCCTCACCGCGCTTGAAGGCCGCACCCTCGCGCACATCCGCCACGTTACGAACCAGAACCGATCGATCACCACGAAGCGCGACGACCGTCTCTCCAATTTCCTCGGCGGTTCTTGCGCGTCCGACCGCCTCCAGGACGTACTCTTGCGGACCTTCGGTATAGATGCCCGCGGAGGTGTTCTGGCTCGCGCCACGAACCGCCGTCAGCAGCTCGGTCAGCGTGATGTTGTTCGCACGCAAGGCATCGGGATGCGCAATCACCTGAAACTGCCGCTCCGAGCCCCCGATCGGCGTGACCTGCGAGACACCTGAAACGGCCAGCAGCCGCCGTCGGACGGTTGTGTCCGCAAGGGTTCGGAGGGTCAGCGGGTCATCTCGATCGGACGAGATGGCAAAGAACAGGATCTCGCCCATGATGGACGATACCGGCGCGAGGACGGGTCGTTCCACTTGCGGCGGCAGCGTCCCGCTCACCAGCGCCAGCTTCTCCGAGACTAACTGGCGGGCCATGAAGATGTCCGCACCCCAGTCGAACTCGACCCAGACCACGGCGATCCCAACGGCGGTCGCCGATCGGACACGCCGGACGCCAGAGGCGCCATTGATGGCGCTCTCCAGTGGCAACGTGACGAGCGATTCCATCTCCTCCGGTGCCATGCCGTGGCCTTCGGTGAGGATGGTGACGGTGGGTGCGGTCAAGTCTGGAAAGACGTCGATCGGCATCTGACGCGCGGTCCAGCCCCCAGCGCCAAGCAAGAGCAGCGCAAGCCCGATGACCAGCCAGCGATGTTCGATTGACCATTGAATCAGGCGCTTCATGGCGGCCCTCAGTGGACGTGGCCTTCGGCGGGCAATCCCTTCGCCGCAGAGGCCAGCTGAACTTCGTATGCGCCGCGTGTGACGACGCGCTCGCCCAGCGTCAGACCAGCACGCACACCGACAAGACCCGCATCTCGCGAGGCCACGTCGACGAAGCGGCGAGCGAAGCTCTCACCCGCAATCTGCACGAACACATAGGGGCGGCCCGCTTCCATCAAGACGGCCTCCTGTGGCACGACCGGCAGGCGTTGAGTCCGGCCGGTGTACAAGACCGCCGTGCCACTCTGGCCGACCAGGAGCTGGCCATTGCGGTTCTCGACCTCGATCTGCAGCGGGAGGGCGTGCGTTTTAGGATCGATCACGCCAGCGTCGTGGACGTGATCAGGCTTCAGCTCGATCGGGTCCGTCCGGCCAGGAATCTCGAGCGCCACGGCCGTCAACATTCGGGCCGCGTCCGCCTCGTTGGGCGGCACCTGCGCCTGCAACTCGACGCGATCGCCACGCACGATACGGAAGAGCGGCGTTCCCTCCGTGTACGAGGCGCCCAGCGCCGCAAACACCTCCGCCACGCGACCCGCAATCGGGGCGCGCAGCACAAACGCGTTTCCCGACGCGGCGCCGCCGCCGCTTCGCAGGACTTCGTCTCGTTGAGCGAGACGGGCCCGAGCCGCGGTCACCCGCGCCTCCGCCACCGCGACCGTGCGGCGGGCGTCCTCCACACGTCGGGCCGGCACGGCACGCTCCTCCAGCAGCCGCTCGGCTCTGGCTAGATCCGTCCGCGCACCATCGAGCGCGGTCTGTGCCTCGGTCAGAGCGGACTCCAATGACGCCCGATCCTCGCCACCGCTCGACAATCGTGGTTCGAGGCGTCCGAGCTCCTGTCCGGCCGCGACACGAGCGCCAACCGACGGCAGCTGACGCGACGCGTAGCGCCCGTCGGCCGGTGCGGCGACAATCGCTTCGCCACCCGTGACCGGTTCGACCGCGGCTGGAACCCGAATGGAGGTACGAACGTCACCCTCGCGCACGACGGCCGTCGCAAAGGGATTCGTCCATTGCTGTTCCTTCAGGTACGAGATGGCCGAGGCATCCTTCTCGGGCTGTTTCGCGGCCTCGGCAACTGCCGACGCTTTGTCCGGGAAAACCGCAGTCGTTCCCAGATCGTGCCGATCCGCAAGGCCGGGAGCTGTGACCAGCAGTGCCCAGCGATATCGGCCGGCCGGCGGAATCTGACCTTCGACGCGAAATGCGCCGGGCCGCACTGGATCTGAACCCGCTAGCACGACGGCGGCTCCGCCCGACTCCGGTGTCATCTCGATCGATGGACGGCCGGCGTTCAACGCCTGGAAATCGGCGAGACGCGTCAAGTGGACGGCGAAGCGAACCGTTTCTCCGGCGATGAGCGGCGCGTGCTCCATGTAGAGTTCGGTTTGCTCCGTCCAACTGGTCACGTTTAGCGTTGGTTCTTCAGCACCCGGCGGTAGGCCGGGGGCAGTCTGGTTCTGGCGGCACGAGGCGCTCAGAAGGACGGCCACGATCACGGCGATCGGGAGGCTGCGCTTCATCATCGGATCTCCCACCCGCTCACAAGTTCCAGCTCGATTTCGGCTTGACGGACGGCGGCGTCGAGCGTGACCTGGCGGAGCCGGCTTGCCCCACTACTTCGGTAGGCATCGAGCAATTCGAGGATGGTCCGTTCGCCGGCGTCGTAGCTGACCTGAGCGATGCGCTCGAGCTGCCGAGCGCTGGTCTCTGTCGCGACGCGATAGCGATCGGCAGCTTGCCGCCGGTCGACTGCTACGGCGCGAAGGGCCGCGATCTCTGCGCGCAAGACGGACTGGACTGCGGCGATGCGGGCTTCGGCCTGAGCGCGGCGGGCTTGTGCCAGCGCCAGTTCGGGTCTGGCGCGGTCAAAGAGTGGAACGGCCACGTGAACGCTCAGCACACTTCCCAGATCGCCGCCGGAGACGTTCGACGACTTCGTTCCGGCTACCACCTCCGGTTCAGGCACCGACCGCCGCGCTGCCGCGCGACTCGCGAACTCAGCTGACTCCACGTCACGCCTCAGCGCCAGGAGTTCTGGCAGCTTGCTTTCGGCGTTGGTCAGGAGCTCTTCAACGGTCGGGATCGGCGCAGAGGACAGAGGTCGCGGATTCGCCGCGACGAGCGTCGTCGCGTCGGTCGATGGTGCGAACATTGCCCCCAAGGCCGCCTGCGCGCGGGCACGGTCCACTCC
>JBKPSC010000179.1:0-9352 GCA_046734915.1 Acidobacteriota bacterium
GTGCCAGGCCGAAGACGAAGCCACGTCGGGTGAGGTCCTCACCGGAGCGGACGTACACTTCTCCGGTCACGAGGTCGCGGAGGTGGTAGTGGATCGCCGGGTCGTCTTGGACGTCCACTTCCGGCGGCAGGCGGATCCGGCCCCAATGCTTTACCAATCTCGGGGTGTCGTCTGAAAGGTTCGTGATCAGCACAAGTGGCTGACCCTCATAGACCTTCAAGGCTGCGCGAAACTGGGCGAGCGGCTGATCGTCGTACATCCCCAGGGCAGAGAGAGCGCAATCGTAGATCGCGTCGCGCGTTACGCCTTCGAGCATGGAACGGACCACACCGCTGAGCAGGTGCTCGAGAAGTACACACAGTTGGGCATGAAGAACGGTGTTGATGTCATGAGCGCCCCGTTGCCCCCACGTTCGTTCGAAGAGCCCGACACTGAAGGGCCCCTGTCCCTGGTCGATCCCACTGGACACGTCGTGGAACTCCCGCACGACCTCGGCGGCGCCGTCGGCATGCTCTTGCGGGACGTCGGGCGAGTCGGTGACGTGTTGCTGCATGCGCCACAACGCCCATCGACTGCCGTTCCGCGCTGATCGCAAGAGGTCTTCCGGCGATCGATCCCCAGGGGGCCGCGCCGCCATGGGATCGTGAACTTCCCGGCCGCCACCCGCGAGATCGATCAGCCCCATGTGCGGGTCGAAGATCTGAAGCCGTTCGGTCTCTCCGGAGCCAGTGATGCCCACGTTCAGCATGGAGAAATCGAGATGCGAGATACCGTACCGCCACAGCTCGTGCACGAATTGCATGTAGCGAGCTTTCAGAGCTCGCGCCGCGTCGAGGTTGCCAGCGCGGACCTCCCGTTCGATCGCGACGTCGAGAGGGATCACGAACGGTTGGATTACCAGAACGGAGATCTCCACGCCGTTGAGTGCCCGCTTCTCGTTCGGGAAGTCGTCGGGGTAGTGGATACGGAGCGTCCGAGGACCGCTGCCCAGGGAACGCACCATTCCTATCGACCGGAAGCGCGCGAGCGCCCGCCGCTGGTCGTCGTTCAGAAGCCGGTACGCGCTCTCCGCGAGGTAGACGCGGTTCGGAACGGCAAGCCGCCCGTACACTTCAAGCGAACGTAGGTGTTGCCAGATCGTGGGGTGAAGGGAGCCGTCCGGCTGAATACCGTGATCATGCGTCCATTCCTCGCGAAGTGGTTGCTCGTGGGACGGTGCGAGCGGTGGTTTTTCTTCCCGGTTCTTCACGTACTTGACGATGAACTGCTTCGTGGGCTCCGCGAGCGCGATCACGTGGTAGCCCTCTCCGAGAAGATGCATCCCTTCGCTGTCGAGGACCCGCAGAACCTCGAGATCGGGAGGCATATCGTCGGCTTCCAGGAAGGCCTCGCGTGCGACCGGCACCAGCAGCGGATCGAGGACGTTCAGTCCGATCCAATTGGCACCCCCGTGGCCTTCGTTCCGATGGTAGGCCCTCAGCACGCGTTCCAGAATCGCCTGGAATTGCGGCTCGACGTGCTCGAGTCCCACCTGTTCGGCTCGACTCGTGGTCATGCTCTTCATGCTGACAGTGATCGCTTGGAACGCCGCGGGAATTCGTATCTGGCTCAACAGCGAACCTGCGAGCTGCACGATCATCTTGGACGTCGCGAAACGGACTAAATGGTGTGCCGCACTGTCCGGTGAGCCGATGTATGAAGCGCCTGCCCAACAACCGTCGCTATCCGCGACGAAGAGCACAATCGCGACAACCAATAGCACATGGACGAACGAGCCAATGGTTTAGATCCCGACGAACCCCAGTAACCACGCGACCAACAGGATGACGGCGATGTGAATCGTACCGGCTTCGTCGGAGGGCGTATTCCGAGAGAGGATGACGTCCATCGGCCGACCCAGCACGTACTCGCCAGCGTTACGTGAGCATGCGGTCCGGAGGGTCGAGGAGCACGCACCCGAGTATCCATCGCAGTGGGTCGCGATTCGATCAGTCGCCGAGAAGCTCGGCGGCTCGATCGCGGGGCTCCGGGGGGCGACAGGCCGAGCGTGCTGCGGGGCAACGACCTGGTCTCACGACCGACGAGCGCCAGCGGCTGAAGCCGCTCGAACGCGAAAACGTCGAACGGAAACGCGCGAACGAGATCCTGCGGAAGGCCTCGGCGTTTTTCGCGCAGGCGGAGCTCGACCGCCGATCGCAATGAGCGTGGCATTTATCGACCAACATCGCCACCTGGACGGGGTCGAGCCGATCTGCCGCGTGCTGCCGATCGCCCCGTCGACGTATTTCCGGCACACGCTGCTGGACCGCGACCCGACGCGGCGTTCGCCGCGGGCGCAGCAGGACGCGGTGTTCAGGGCGCTCATTCGCCGCATCTGGACCGAAAACTACCAGGTGTACGGGCCACGGACGTCTGGAAACAAATGCGCCGCGAGGGTCTTCGTGTCGCGCGGTGTCGGGTCCGTCGCTTGCGGCGGGAGAGGGGCCTCATCGGCGCGGTCCGCGGCCGCGCGGGGACGATCACGACGCAGTCGCCGCCCGAAGCCGATCGCCCGCGAGACCTCGTTGATCGAAATTTCAGCGCGACACGGCCAAATCAGCAGTGGGTCGCCGATTTGACCTACGTGGCAACCTGGCGCGGCTGCGTCGACGTCGCATTGGTGATCGACGTGTTGGCTCGGCGGATCGTCGGCTGGCGCGTCTCCTCATCCTGGGCGACCGACGTCGTACTGGACGCGCGCGAGCAGGCGATGTACGACCGGTGTAGGCCGATGACGAACGGCCTCGTCCATCCTCGCGATCGCGGCACCCCGTATCTATCGATGCGCTGCCCCGACCGATTGGCCGACGCCGGCATCGCGCCGTCGGTCGGGAGCCGGGGTGATTCCTCTGACCATGCCCTCGCCGAATCGGTCATGGGGCGGTGTACGCCGGCGGTGATCCGTCGTCTCGGGCCGGGGCGCCAGCTCGAGGCGGTGGAATTCGCGACGCTCGATTGGGTCGACCGGTTCAAGACGCGACGGCTGCTCGAGCCGATTGGCTACCTGCCACCCGCCGAGTACGAAGCGCCCTACCAGGAGCAGGCCGCCGTCGCCTGACTCACATAACTCGCCCTCCGAGATTTTCGGTACGATTCAAATCCGCGTGCACAGACTTTCTGGTAGGGACAACAGTTCGCACGCGGCCCGAAGAGGGCGCCGACCTGCAGGGCAAGATCGCGGCCGCCGAACAATCGCTCGCAGACAGCCTTCGACGGATAGCTCGAACAGCTGATGGATGTGCCGTTCGTTCGGTTCGCGCTGAATCGCTGAACACGCGCGAAGGTCGACTTCGGTCTCAACACGTCGCTCGCTGGTCCCCATGGCATCACTTAATGATCTATGAATTGCGGCGACCAATACCTGGGCCGACCCTCTCACGCCGAGCCGTTCGGCTGTCGTCGTTGGTGGTCGCGGCGGTTGCTGTCCGTGGTTCGGCGGTGACCGTCACCTCCACGTGAGCCCCCTTTTTGAGCCGCACATCGGCGCCATGTTCGTCGGTTAACATATTGTCGATACGGAGATCTCGGTATCGGTGGTCGGATCCGTCGACCGCAATCTGTGCCTGTTCCGGTTGGCTCGGACGTGGAGACGGGATGATTTTGACGACCGTGCCTCCCATGGTGACCATTGGCGGTTCTGGAATTCGCGTCGTATCTACATTCAGTTCCGCTATTCTTGCGGACCTGGTCATAGGCGGCTTCGCCATTTCCTTCCGGACGTCAGCAAGTGTCGTGCTGCCGGGTTCTTTCGTCGCCCTCCTGTACACCATGCGCCCATGATGGCATAGAGATCGGAACCCGTGCTGTCCCGTTTCGCACGACTGCGAAATATGCGGCCAGTCAGCAAGGACTCACGGCGATGTTGGCGTTGGACCGCGACGCGCAGCCCACCAGTCGGCGTCGCGAATTGGCCAACCGGCTTCGGTCTCTTACAGGCACCAGTTCGCTCGTGCACGGACGAGATGTACTCTCAGCGTCGCTGCGATCAACGAGTATGCGGACCCCCGTATGCGATAACCGCGACGCGATGCGTGGCGGAGGCGTGTTCTAAACAACACAGCCCCCGTCGAGTGTTCCGACGCAAGATTCGGACGGGGAATTCCTGGACTCTGGCGTCTACTCGTGAACTCGGAAGGAGAACCATCATGCTGATTCTACTTATTGTTCTGCTGTTGGTCTTCGGGGGCGGCGGCGGCTATTACTACGGTCGAGGAGCCGGCTGGGGCGCGCCGCACTACGGCGGCGGACTTCTCAGTCTCGTGTTGATCGTGCTGGTAGTCCTGTGGGCCACCGGCAACATCGGCGGCGGCCCGATGATTCGATGAACGTTCCCTTTAATGCTGTGCGATTCGGCACATCCGGAGCGGTTCAACATCCCCCTACTCGAACACGAGACGCAGTTGACGGAAGTCACCGTCACGACGTGAGAGGAGCCTCCATGAATCGCCATGAACTCGATGGCAAGGCAGAAGCGCTCAAAGGCAGACTCAAGCAGGTGGCCGGCGATCTGACGAAGAACCCGGCTCTGCATAACGAAGGCGTCGCGGACGAAGCGGCCGGAAACACGCGGGACGCCGCGGGCCGTATCAGGCGCAAGGTCGGCGAGGCGATCACGGATATCGGCAACGCCGTCAAGAAATAGAACGGTCGCAGTTAGGGGGTAGAATGAGACATACACAGTTCTTACAGATTGCAGGCATCGCGGCGTTGGCCATGGTGTTGACCGTCGCGTCGTGAAGGCCGCAGACACGCCGGACGCGTGGGTCACGATGAAGACGAAGGTCTCGTTGATGACGACCGGGGGGGTCAGCACCCAGGATCTCAATATCGATACCGTCAACGGCGTCGTGACATTGCACGGCAAGGTGGCGACCGAAGCGGCAAAGACCAAGGCCGAGAGTGTTGCCCGCGGCATCGACGGCTTCGGGTTCTTCCATCCATGGGACCCGTCCATGGCGCCGGACCGGCCGCGTAGCAAGAGTTCGTCTGGTTGATTCATCTCCCGCTCGAGCGCGCGAATACAAATCGTTGATTCGAACCGCCCAGGGTCACAGATCCGCGACGCCAGAAGATCCAGACTTCATCAGGTTCTGATGAGGTTGAGAGGCCAGCCGCCAGAAGCTCACCCAAAGCGACTGGCCACACTGGGCGGGCTGTGCAATTTCGCGGCATTCTGGGCACCTCGGCCATGTGCAGTACGGTACAGCCCTGCCCACCTCAACCGCGGATAATCGCCAGCATCGCTCCTCAGCTAAAGGAAATTCCGTTCGGATCCGGCGCGGACATCCGTCGGAGAAACGTCATGCTGCATGACTTTGTTGCCATCAACCGCGAAGAAATTATCAGGCGGTACAGGATGAAGGCGGCCACACGGTCGGTTCCACCTCCGACCGAAGCAGAAATCGATCACGGAGTACCCCTGTTCCTGGATCAACTGGTCGATGTCTTGCGATTCGATCTGGCGTCAAGCGCGGCGATTGGCCCGACCGCGCTGCTTCACGGGCATGACCTGCTGCTTCAGGGATTCACGGTGTCACAAGTCGTGCACGACTATGGCGATGTCTGTCAGGCCATCACGGAGTTGGCGGTAGAACTGAACGCGCCGATCAGTACGGAGGACTTTCGTACGCTGAACCGCTGTCTGGACGATGCCATCGCGGGTGCGGTCACCGAATACGGGCGCGAACGAACTCAATCCGGCATCGATGGAGAATCCGCACGCGGAACCGAGCGCCTCGGGTTCCTGGCGCATGAATTGCGGAACTTAACGAACACGGCGATCTTGGCATTCGAGGTGCTCAAAACGGGAAGTGTTGGCGTCGCAGGAAGCACCGGGAGCGTGCTCCATCGCAGCCTGATGGGAATACGCGCGGTCATTGGTCGCTCGCTCGCCGAAGTTCGTCTCACGCAGGGCATTCAGAATCGTGAACAGTTTCTGGTATCCGACTTCATCGACGAGCTCACGCGGGCCGCAACATTGTCGGCGAACGCCCAATGCATCACGCTCGCCGTGATGCCCGTCGAAGAGCCATTGGCGATTGAAGGGGACCGCCAGGTCCTGGCTGCGGTGGTGATGAATTTACTGCAGAACGCGTTCAAGTTCACCCGCCCTCGCAGTAGGGTCACGCTACGCGTCGGCACCAGCCCCGAGCGCGTGCTCATCGAGATCCAGGACGAATGCGGGGGCCTGCCGAGCGGGAACGTCACGGACCTGTTCCGTCCATTCGAGCAGCGCGGCGCTGATCGAACCGGCGTAGGTCTAGGCCTCGCCTTCAGTCGATGGGGCGTTGAGGCGAACCATGGCCGGATCTATGCCTGCAATCTCCCTGATGTGGGATGTGTCTTTACCGTCGACCTTCCGCGCTGCCAGGTTCCCGCTCTCGCGATCGGTTAGTCTCGATTCGGAGTGTTCGCCGCCAGCCAACGTCCCCGAGCCAAGCATCGTGGGCTCGACGCGACTCATTGCTTTGAGTCATCGCATGCTGGATGCGCTGCCACACTCAATCGCGACTTGACGTCGGCTCGGACCTGTTGCGCGGCGTGGCTCACCGGCCCGGTTGGTCCACCATGCAGCGCGCGACGGGCCGCGGCGGGAGTGTGATAATAGAAGCGACCCCAGGTTCATGAAGGCCAAGCCAAAGTCGGCATTCGACGCCGACGCGTTTCTCCGGTCCGCAGGGGCCGGAAAAACAGTCGCGACCTATCAACCCCCCAACGTCATTTTCTCCCAAGGCGATGCCGCCGACAGCGTCCTGTACATACAGAAGGGCGCCGTCAAGCTCGCGGTGCTATCGCCCGGCGGGAAAGAGGCCGTCGTGGCGATGCTCGGGCCCGGTGACTTCTTCGGCGAGCAGGGGTTGGCGGGTCATCCCGTTCGTCTGACGGCCGCGATCGCCATGAGTGCGACGACCGTGCTGATTATCCCAAAGCCGCAGATGATTCGCCTCCTCCATGAGCAGCATGCCTTCTCGGACCGATTCATCGCGCACATGCTGGCGCGGAACCTGCGGATCGAAGCGGACCTGGTCGATCAACTGTTTAATCCGAGCGAGAAACGGTTGGCCCGCGCGCTGCTGCTGCTGGCCCGTTACGGCAAGCCCGAGCAGACACATCGTGTGCTGCCGCGGATCTCTCAGGAGACGCTGGCGGAAATGATCGGCACGACGCGCTCGCGCGTGAACTTCTTCATGAACAAGTTCAAGAAACTGGGCTTCATCGAATACAACGGCGGTCTCAAGGTCAATCACTCTCTGCTGACCGTGGTCGTGCACGACTAGTGGCGATACATGCCACGAGCTTCAGCGCCCTCGGGTCCGAACCCTGGCGTGTCGCACGTCAACGCGAGAGCGAATACGAGTGACGCGACGCCGATCAGTCGCATCGCAGCTTCATCCTGGACCTGTCGACTGAAATCACCAGCAGTCGTTCCGCTCCCGAGCCAACAGACCGCTGGAACGAGGTCTCGCTGCTGCTTCGCGGTGAGACCGAGCTGACGAACCCGGTTGTAATGCGCCACGACATCAGCGAGCGTGGCTGCGCCGCCGTCGTGGAAGTACGGCGGGTGCTGCCACGGTGCACGCAGAGGCGTGGTGCGGTAGGCCTTGCTTGCCGTGCGCGCCGCGCCACGTGGCAGCTCGCGCATGTCCGGTCAAACACCACCCGTCCACGCTCTGCGATCGCCGCATCGAAGCTTCCAGCCGGAGGTGGTGGCACCGGCAAAACTATGCTGGCTGAGCGGCGGCCGTCGCGGGAGCACAGTGGACAGATAGGAGGAAGCGTGGTCGATATCACGATTGAAAGGGACATGGCGGTGTTCACCGTGGTGGGGCTCGACAAGCTGTGGTGCTTCCGCAGTCGCCTGGAAATTCCGCTGTCACACATTCTCGACGTCGAGGCAAACGCTGACCAGGTTGGCCGCTGGTGGCATGGCATCAAAGTACTGGGCACTGACGTGCCGGGTCTGTTCGCCGGCGGCACCTTCCACTACCACGGAGAGTTAGTGTTTTGGGACGTGCGCGACCCATCGAGGGCGATCATCGTGTCACTCGATCACGAACGATACCGAAAGCTGGTCGTTGAGGTGGCCGACCCTCCCGGTGTCGTTGAAACGCTGCAAGCGGCCGCCAGCCGTTGAACGTGTTCGAGACGCCGTGGAACACATTCTTTGTGTTCGTGGCTCTCGAGTTGCCGCTAGACGGTCGAGGAGCGGTTCTTCGTGGTGGCGGCATCGCCGCTCGATACCGAACCCGAGACTGGGCGCTGCGGGTCGAGGGCCCGCGTCTGGTCAGGAACCGCAGACTGCGGTGTGAACCCGATAGGTGCGAGCTGATCGGTTATCGGCTTCGGTTCCGATCCGCCTGGTATGGTGACGCCAGCTCAGGAAGCGTCGTGCGTTCAACCCCAGTCGTGACCACGGAACGATAACCGCGTAATGTCTCATTCGTTGGCCGAACCGTCCAATCCACCCTCACGAATCATCACGCCGCGCGACAGTAATAATTGAGTAGCCCGCCGAGGCGCATTCGACGACGAATCCGCGTAACGCCGTCGATCTGGGGCGTGCCATCGATCAGTGCGTTGTCGAGTCCCTGATGATTGCGCTCGCGGTGGTAATGCTCGACGTTCTCCGCGATCGTCCGGCGCAGATGACGTTCGCCGAACGGGATCACCCGGCTGAGACACTCGTCCTTGATTGATCGCACAAAACGTTCCGCGTAGGCATTCGCATTGGGCGCCTGATACGGCGTCTGCCCTACACGGATCCCGACCTCCTTCAGCCGCGCGCGCACCGCGCTCCCCTTCGTGTCGCGATCACAGATCAGCACGCGGTGCTGGATCAGCAACCCGTCATCCGCGGCCGTCATCGTGCGCACGACTTGCTGCATGAACACATCATGGGGATGGGGCGTCGATCCGACGATCTGCACACGACGCGAGGCCAAATCGATCGCGAACACGGTGTAGTAGGTCACCAAGCCGCGGCACGTCCAGACCTCCGTCGTGAAGAAATCCGCCCCGGCGATCGCGCCCCAATGCGCCCGCAGAAAGGTCTGCCACGACGTCGGCCGCTCCGGCACGGGCGGAATCCCGTGCGCCTTCAGGATCCGGGCGATCGAGGACCGGCTGACCCGATGGCCGACGTTCTGCAGCGCACCGAGGATCCGGGTGTAGCCCCCACGTCGGATTCTCCTCGGCCATCCGTACGACGAGCCGACGAATCTCGACAAGGACACCCGGACGACCGCCCCGTCGCTTCGCGTACGTCCACTTCCGTGCGATGAGTTGCCGATGCCAGCGGAGAATCGTGTCGGGC
>JBKPSC010000180.1:0-5644 GCA_046734915.1 Acidobacteriota bacterium
CTACGATCCCGAGATCCTCAACGGCTGGAACAAGCGCGAGTACAGCTGGGACATGAGCGCAACGGTCGACCAGCAGCTGGCGCCGCGCGTCTCGGCCGAAGTCAGCTACACGCGCCGCGTGTGGGGCAATTTCCAGGTCACTGACAATCGCGCCGTCGGCCCGGCGGACTTCAATCCGTACACGTTCGTCGTGCCGCAGGACCCGCGCCTGCCGAACGGTGGAGGCTACTCGCTCCAGTTCTTCGACATCACGCCGTCGAAGTTCGGGCAGTTCGACAACTTCATCACCTTCGCCAAAAACTACGGGACGCAGCGCAATCACTACAACGGTGTCGACGTGAGCCTCAATGCCCGGTTCCCCTTCGGCGTGACCGGTCAGGGCGGCTTCAGCACCGGCAACGTGATGGAAGACGACTGCGCGGTGGGCGAGAAGCTGCCGGAGATCTACATTCCGGCCGGCGGCGGCGGCACGTTGAATCCGGTCCAGTCGATCGCTCAGTGGCCCCGTAACTATTGCCATCGGGAGTCGGGATGGTTGACGCAGATCAAGGGCCTGGCCAGCTACACCGTGCCGAAGATTGACGTGCTGGTCAGCGGGACGATCCAGAGCAAGCCCTACGTCGGCGCCAATTTCCCGAACGTGGCATCACAGAGCCTGCCCGCGTACAACGTGACGTCGAGCGTCCTGATCGCGCCGAGCCTCGGACGCCCGCTCGCCGGAGGCGTACCCGTGACCACGCTGAGTCTTGTCAAACCGGGCACCAAGTACGGCGACCGGCTCGAGCAGGTGGACCTGCGGTTCGGCAAACGGCTGCGTTTCGGATCGACACGAACGCTGGTGGCGCTGGACGTGTTCAACGTGTTCAACAGCAACACGACCGAGCTGTACCAGCAGTTCTTCGGCCCGACGTACTTGAACCCGACGTCGATCACGGCAGCGCGGATCGCCAAAATCAGCGCGCAGCTCGACTTCTGACCCGACCTCACCTGCATCGAGAAACGGCGCGAGCCATCGAGGCCCGCGCCGCATCTCTTCTTCCCTCAGCAGCTTACGTCCTCAGATTGTGATCAGACGTTCCTCATCGTGAATTCACGATCGCATCTCGCGCGCTGATGCTAGGGTCGCGCCACACCTCGAGAGGAGTGGCGTGAACCTGATTCCCCGGCTCGTGATGACCATCGCTGCGGTGGCGACTGCGCGCTGTGGGCAGCCTGTTTCGACACATGCCACGGTCGCTGCGCCAGCGGCGTCGTGGAGCGTTGCGGATCGTGCCGGCACGCTCGACCTCCTGAGCGTGGACATGGTCGATCCATCCCACGGGTGGGCCGTCGGCGACATCGACCCACGTGGGTCTGGCGGCGCGGTCTGGCGCACGACGGATAGCGGACGCCACTGGGTGCGACTGACGGGCCTGGTCGAAGTGGCGACGTCGGTTCATTTCGTCAACCAGCAGACCGGCTGGATCGCCGGATACGCAGGCCGCATCGATCGCACCGACGATGGCGGTGCGTCGTGGCGCCCGCAGAGGCCGGAACGTGCGCGTGAGGTCTTCAACTCGATTTGGGCGATTGACGACCAGCGAGCCTGGGCGGTGGGCGTGAACGGTCTCGGAGCGCGAACGATCGACGGCGGTGCGACCTGGACGCCGATGCCGCTCGGCGTGGCCGCCGACTTCTGGAGTGTGCGGTTCTTCACCGCCGAACGCGGATGGGCGGTCGGCACCGGCGGCGCGATCGCGATGACAAACGATGGCGGCGCGACGTGGACCGCGGTGCGGTCCGGCACGACGCACACGCTCTTCGCCGCCGCGCTCGCGGCGCCGGAGATCGTCCTCGCGGTCGGCGATCGCGGAATGATCCTTCGCTCGGACGGCGGCGCGGTCTGGATGCCGTCGTCGAGTCCAGTTGAAACAACGCTCTACAGCGTGGCGGGCAGCGGCCGCGTTGTCTGGGCGGTCGGTGCGCGAGGCACGACGATCCGCTCCGACGATGCGGGCGCGTCGTGGAAGCGGATTGCACCGATCGCGGACGAAACGCTGACGGCTCTTGTGCTGATGGATCCGCGCCACGGGGCTGCGGTCGGGCGGAAGGGATACGTGCAATGGCTACAAGGGGAGGAATGAGATGCAGCGTGTGCTGAAGGGAAGGAACGCCTGTTCGATTGAGGGGAGAGGAGGAGATATGAGAGGTGCTGTCGTTGCGGTGTTCGTCGCCGTCCTTGCCTTCGCCGCGCCGGCGCGCGGCGCCGAGGCCTGCAAGCCCGTCGTCGGATCATTCGAAGCCTCGATCGTCACCGACGGGTGTCTCGCGGCGCCCGGACTCCTGTGCACGGCCGGTCGCGTGTGGGGCGGATTGCAAGGGACCTATTTCTTCACGATGGCGAGCGCCGTTCCCTCGACCGCCGTCGCGCCACCCACTGCGGCGGTGCCGTCGATTCTGTTCTTCACCGGGAACAGCACCGTGACGCTCAAAGACGGCAGTGAAGCGCACGGCATCGACACCGGTTCGATCGATCTGCCGATGCTCGGAGGACAGGGCGGGTTTGCGTCGCTGATTACGTTTGCCGGATCGGTGTCCGGTCAGATCCGCCTGCGCGGCGAATTCGATCCGGTTGCCGGTACTACGAGCGGCGACTACATGGGAACCATCTGCGGCCGGTAATGTCCACGAGTCAATTGACCGCCCTCATAACAGGAGGAACCATGAAACGACTGAGCAGGATCATCGTCACCGCGGCGCTTGGCGCCGTTGCATTTGGCGCCTTCGCCCCGACGGCGCAAGCCAGTTGCGTATCGTTGACCACAAAGGATGGAGCGCCTTGGCGCCTCCAGTCGTCGCGCGGTCAACTCGGCACCTTCGCTCCCGTGCTGGCGCAGTTCGCGCCTGACCCATCCGCGCGTGACGTCTCGATCGTCGGGTTCTGGCAGGTCGACTTTGTCGCCCAGGGCAACAGCAACGGGATCCCCGACGGGACGCCTATCGATTCCGGGTACGCGCAGTGGCACAGCGACGGCACCGAGATCATGAACTCCTCGCGTGATCCGCGGACGCAGAGCTTCTGCCTGGGTGTCTGGAAACGGACCGGCCCCTTTTCCTACACGCTCAAGCACCTCGCCATGACGTGGACGAGCGACGGGACTCCGATCGGTCCGGCCACGATTCTGGAGAACGTTACGCTCGCCGGCCGCGGCGACACGTTCGCCGGGACGTTCACGATTACTCAATACGCGACGGACGGCATCACCATTCTTCCGCCAACGCCAATCGTCGGGACCCTCCGCGGAACACGCATCACACCGGATTGATCCCATCGTCCACACGCGAGCTCGAGTGGGGCTGGAACAGGTGACTACCCAGCCTCGCTCGCTCTCGCCTGGCGTCGGGCCGGATCACTTCGGTCGTTCGATGCGGAACATGTCCGATCGTCCCTCGACCGATCGAAGAGCAGTACGACGCGCGTTCCGGCCGTGATCACCGTCGCACGCCCCTGACGCGTGTGCAGTTCTGACAAGCGCGCACGCCGCAACTCGAGGAGGTAAGCTAGTGGGCCTCAGGCCATCTCGATGGACGCGCGCGCCGCTCGCCTGCGCTTCGGCGACTTCGAACTGGATCCGCGCTCGGCGACGCTGCTCCGCAGCGGTCGCCGGGTCAGGATCCAACCCCAACCTCTCCGCGTCCTGACGATCCTGGTCGAGCGCGCCGGCGACGTCGTGTCGCGCGAGGAACTGCGCGACGCGGTCTGGGATCAGGCGACCTTTGTCGAGTTCGACCAGGGGTTGAACTACTGCATCCGCCAGATCCGAAGCGCGCTTGGTGACGATGCGACAGAACCGAGCTTCATTGAGACGCTGAAGAAGCGCGGCTATCAATTCATCGCGCCGGTCGAGCGCATCGTTCCCGAGGTTCGAAAAGAGATCGACCGCGGTCCAGAGGCGATCAATCACGGCGCTCCTGAACGCGCGACCGAGGCCGAAGGGCTCGTCATTCCCCTGTCCGCCGCAGCCTTGGCGGAGCCGGATGCTGCTCGACGCAGCTGGCTGCGCCAGGCCACATATGTGTCCGGTGCGGTTGTGCTGCTGGCGGCGGCGATCGTGGCTGGCGTCCTCATCGGTCGCCGACCCGCTGCGATCACCTACACGCAGATCACCAGCTTCAGCGACGCCGCGTTCGAGCCGGCGGTCTCGCCCGACGGGCGGATGGTCGCCTTCATCGTCGGCAGCGACGCGTCGTTTCCACCGATCGGCGAGATCTATACGAAGCAGCTTCCCAACGGCGAGCCGATTCAGCGTACGCATGACGGCTGGCCGAAGTACGGCGTCAGCTTTTCTCCGGACGGATCGCAGATCACCTACACGGTTGCCGACGCGACGCACGGCTGGAGCACCGTCACGCTGCCGGCGCTTGGCGGAGAACCGCGGCCGCTGATTCCCAACGCCGCCGGGCTGACGTGGCTCGACGCGCATCACGTCCTCTTCTCCGAAGTCAAGTCGGGACTGCACATGGGTCTCGTGCAGGCGACCGCGAATCGTTCGGACGTACGGGACATCTACCTGCCGAAGCACGAGCGCGGCATGGCGCACTTCGCCTACGCCTCGCCGGATCGATCATCGGTGCTTGTCGTCGAAATGGGATCGACGGGCGGATGGGAGCGATGCCGGCTGGTGCCGTTCGACGGCCGCTCGCAGGGCACGCAGGTCGGGCCGGCGGGTCCGTGCACCGCCGCGGCCTGGTCGCCGGACGGGGTGTGGATGTATTTCGCGGCGACCGTCAACGGCGCCAGCCACCTGTGGCGTCAGCGGTTCCCGAACGGCGAGCCCGAGCAGATCACATCAGGTCCTGCCGACGAAGATGGCGTGGCGATCAGCACCGACGGGCGGTCCATCGTCGCATCGGTCGGCATGAGGGAGAGCGGTGTGTGGATGCACGAGGCCGGTCGCGATCGTCCGATCTCGCCCGACGGGTATGCCTCGGGACTGTCCTTCTCACACGACGGCCGCATTCTCTATTACCTGCTGCGCCGCGTGTCGTCCGAGCCGTCGCGGGAACTCTGGATGACGGACCTCGGATCGGACAAGAGCCATCCGATCGTCACCGGACGGACAATTCTGGGCTACAACGTGGCGGCTGACGGATCCCAGGTGGTGTTCAGTGCGCGGTCGCAGGAAGGGGTCGCGCAGCTCTGGCTGGCGCCACTCGATGGCGGCTCCGTGCCGCGCCTGTTGGGAAGCGTTCGTGGCGACCAGCCGTTCTTCGGCGCCGGCGGCGACGTCCTGTTCCGCCAGTCGGACGGCGTGCACAACTATCTGTTCGAGATGAAGCTCGATAGATCGATGCCGGTCAAAGTGATGCGCGATCCGATTGTGAACTTCAAGGGGATGTCGCCCGACGGTCAGTGGGCAGTGGTGCAGGTGCCGGTTGACGAAGTGCTGACGACTGCGGTTGTCGCCGTCTCGCTGACGGACCGCTCCGTGAAGCGAGTGTGTCCCGCCGAGTGCATGGTGCGATGGTCGCCCGACGGGACACAGTTCTATGTGGAGCCGTTCCTCCAGGGCCAGGAAGGCGGGAAGGCGATTGCGATCCCGGTGCCGAACGGAGCAACGGTTCCCGACATGCCTGCCTCGGGCTTGAGGTCGGCGGCCGATGC
>JBKPSC010000181.1:0-22434 GCA_046734915.1 Acidobacteriota bacterium
ATCAAGGACTGCCCCAAGCACGGCCGCTTCGAGGACGTGATGGCGATGGACCCCGCGTTCCTCACGCGCATCGAGCGGCTCTATCCGGGCCGCGACTTCAAGGCGCCGAAGACTCCGCTGCGCAATCACGGCAGCTCGACCATCCAGCATGGCCGCGGGTCGGTGCTCACCGTCGACCTGACCAACCGCTGCAACATGATGTGCGACCCCTGCTTCATGGACGCCAACCAGGTAGGCTTCGTCCACGAGCTGAGCTGGGAAGACATCAAGCAGGTGCTCGACAACGCGATCACCATCAAACCGCGGCGGCAGATGTCGGTGCAATTCTCGGGCGGTGAGCCGACGATTTCGCCGTATTTCCTCGACGCGGTCGCCTATGCCCGCAAGGTCGGCTACAACAGCGTCCAGGCGGCCACCAACGGCATCGAGTTCGCCAAGAGCCCCGACTTCGCCAAGGCGGCGGCGGCGGCCGGGCTGCGTTACGCCTACCTGCAGTTCGACGGCATCGGCAACGCCGCCAACTCGCATCGCCGTGTCGGTAACCTTTTCGATGTGAAGCTGCGGGCGATAGAGAACCTGCACGGCGCCGGCGTCGACATCGTCCCGGTCGTCACCATCGTCAACGGCGTCAACAACGAACAGGTGGGCCGCATCATCGAGTTCGCGCTCGACAACCCGAGAACCATCAACTTCCTGTCGTTCCAGCCGGTGAGCTTCACCGGACGCGACGAGGAGGTGACGCCGGAGCGGCGCGCGGCGCAGCGCTACACCCTGTCGCACCTTGCCCACGACGTGAAGAACCAGACCGGGCTCGGCGAACCGGTCCGCGACTGGTTCCCGATCTCGTTCATGGGCACATTTACTGACTGGGCCGACGTCGTCCACGGCAAGGATGCCGCCTGGGGTCAGCTGACGTGCGGCTGCCACCCGAACTGCGGTGTTGGCATGGCGGTAATGATCGACAAGGAAACCAAGGAAGCGGTGCCGGTGACGGCCTTTCTCAAGGCCGAGCAGCTCGCCAAAGACGTCGCCCGGGTGAACGACGCCGGACGCGGTCGCTTTCTCTCGGTCGTCGGCATGGCGCTCGCGGTCATGCGCAACTACGACCCGTTCAAGGCGCCGACCCACTTCAAACTGAGCGACCTGCTGAAGAAGTTCGATAAGACGTTCGGGGCGACCAAGTCAGCGCAGAAAGGCAAGTACGGCAAGGTCGAGGGCGACCGCACTGAGGCGGACATCGTCAAGCGCCGCGCTGACCGCTGGAACTTCCTCTTCATCGCGGGGATGTGGTTCCAGGATCTCTTCAACTACGACTTCCGGCGCACCGAGATGTGCATCATCCCGTATGCGACGCAGCAGGGTGAGATTTCCTTCTGTGCGTACAACACCGGCATCGGCTGGCGCAACATCATCGAGAAGATGCACATGACGGCCACGCTGACCAAGTGGTACGAAGATCACGGCCGGCACGAGATCTTCGCCGGCGGCAAATCGGTGCCCCTGTCATCGACCGAACACTCGCTGGTCCTCAATGCCGAAGCGGTGGCAGCCGGCGCTCAGACCGACCTCGACGAGCTCGGCATCGCGAAAAACGCCCGTGAAGAAAAGCTGAAGGCGCGAGAGAAGGAGCACGACCCGCGCTACCACGAAGAGATGGCCAAGCTCTATCGGCAGCACGTCCTCAAGGAGCAGCCGACTCTTCAAATTCAGGGCCTGGGCGGGAAGAAGAAACAGGACGTCCAGCCGGTCCTGCACAAGCCGCAGGTATAGACCGTCTCAGGGCTTATGACTTAGGGCTTAGGGCCAAAGAAGAAAAAGGCCGGCGAGAAATCGCCGGCCTTTTTCTTTTCGCTCTACTTGCCTCCCCTGCCCTCCCCGCCTTCCCTCCCCTACCTGCCCTACCTGCCCTACCCGCCTTACCTGCCCCAACCCGCCCCTGTATGATTCGAGAATGCCTCGACTCTTCATTCTCATTGGCGCGTTGATGGGATTTCTGGGCGTCGCTCTCGGCGCCTTCGGCGCGCATGGCTTGCGGACCCGGCTGGGACCGGAAATGCTCGCGGTCTTCGAAACCGGCGTCCGTTACCAGATGTACCATGCGTTGGCGTTGCTCGCGCTCGGCGCCCTCGCGCCCTCTATCGCCGGCCGTCTTGCAACGGCAGCCGGATGGTCGTTCACCGCCGGCATCGTCCTCTTTTCTGGAAGCCTGTACCTGCTCGCGCTCACGGATGTGCGCATCCTGGGTGCGATTACGCCGCTTGGCGGCGTCGCCTTTCTCATCGGGTGGGCGTGCCTGGCTTACGCCGCCATTTGAAATGGAAGACGAAGCCTGCGTGGTGACGTGTCCGTATTGCGGCGAGGAAGTGGAGATCTATCTCGAGCCGGACGTTCGTGGGCAGTTCGTGCAGGACTGCGAGGTGTGTTGCAATCCGTGGAATGTGCAGGTCAAAGGCCGTGGCGAACATCGTGTGGTTGACGTCTCGCGCGCGGACGGCACTGACTAGATCGACTATCGAGTCGGTTTGGGCGTCGACGATGGATTCGCTGCTGGCGGCTTCGTCGTTCGCGGCGGAGGACCCGGCACGTATTCGATCATCACGTTGCTGATGACGGCGATCGCCCGTCCCGGCGACGTGTAGTTGGCGGTGCCCTCGCGGCTGTCGACGCTCAGCTTCTCGCCGAGGATGCTCACCTGCTGCTCCTCTTCCGGAATGCTGATGATGATGTGCTCCGACCCGGTCGGCGCGACCGCCTTCAGTCCTCCGGGCCCGGCCCCTCCACCGATCCGTTCGACGAGATCCTCCGGCTGGCGGTACTCGTTCTGGACGACGGCGCGGCTGATGAGCGTATTGTCGATCGCCAGGACGCCGACAGTCGCCGTGTAACGGGCGAACGCCTTGAGGGTCTCCCCGGACACCGTGTGACGATTGTGCAGGTCGAACATGAGCGTGACCGGACCGCGGTGGTTCGGCAGTGGAATCAGGATGCCGGCGGCTGGATCGCGTCCGCTCATGACATCGCAGTACGCGCGTTGCGTGGTGGTGCCGACTCCGAGCGGCGTGGGACACGTGATTTCAGGCACCATCGCCGTCGGCTTGGGGGGTGGAGTCGGACGACGGGGAGCGGGACGGCGAGTCTGCCCGAACGCAGGCATCGAGGCGGCCAGAACCGCGACGCAGACGAGCCAGGTCAGCTGCATGCGCACAGTATAGTACTGCTCCGTCAGTCGTCGCCGATACAAGCCAGGCTCGCCGAGGCGCCCTCCCGGCTGGGGTATGGAGACGCGCTCCGCAACTTGATCAGCTCGAGAAACTCCATCCGGGTTCGAGCATTCGTCCTGAAAGCGCCAAGCATGGCGCTCGTGACCGCGAACGAATTCTGTTTCTCGACGCCGCGCATCGACATGCAGAGATGCGTGCCTTCCATGACGACGGCCACGCCGAGCGGCGAGAGCTTTTCGCGAATGGTATCGGCGATCTGGTTGGTGAGCCGTTCCTGAATCTGCAGCCGGCGGCTGAAGACATCGACGAGCCGCGGAATCTTGCTCAGGCCGATGACCTTGTTGCTCGGGATGTAGGCGATGTGACACTTGCCAAAAAACGGCAGCAGATGATGCTCGCAGAGACTATAGAAGTCGATGTCCTTCACGATCACCATCTCGTTATAATCGACAGTGAATAGCGCACCGTTCAGCACCTCATCGATATCGGCCCGGTATCCGCTCGTGAGAAATGCCATCGCCTGCTCGACTCGCCGCGGTGTGTTGAGCAACCCTTCACGGTTAGGGTCCTCGCCCAGCGCTTCGAGCAACTGCTTGATGAGATCCTGCATCGTTCTATTCTATATCTCGCTCTTTGTCGCCTCAGTGGCGGCGCAGACACCGGACGCGCTCTATGCGGACCGCGCGAATCTCGCGAGCGCCCGCCAGGCCGAAGACATCTGGACGCGGGAGCTCAAAGACCGTCCGGAGAATTTCGATGCGGCGTGGAAACTCGCCCGCGTCGCTTATTGGCTCGGGAATCACGCACCGGAGGCCGAGCGCCGCGCGTTTTTGGAGCACGGAATCCGGGCCGCCGAGACGGCGCGTGTCCTGGAGCCGATGCGCCCCGAAGGGCATTTCTGGGCGGCCGCCAACATGGGCGCGCTGGCTGAATCGTTCGGCGTTCGCGCCGGCCTGAAATACCGCAAGCCGATCAAGGATGGGCTCGAAACGGTCCTTCGCCTCGATCCCGCTTTCATGGAAGGGTCTGCCGATCGCGCGCTCGGCCGTTGGTACTACAAGGTGCCGAGGCTCTTTGGCGGCAGCAACAAGGAGGCAGAGGCCCATCTACGTGCGTCATTGACCTACAACCCAGACAGCACGATCTCGCACTTCTTCCTCGCCGAGCTCTACCTCGAACAGGACAAGAAAGCCGAAGCCCGCACAGAGCTGCAGGCGGTCATCGATGCACCGCTCAGCGTTGAGTGGGTTCCGGAAGACGAAGACTACAAAGCCCGCGCGAAGGAACTGCTGGCGAAAATCAAATAGGCGCCGGGCTTCGGGCTTCAGGGGCTCTCGGCTTAAGACTTAAGACCTAAGACCTAAGACCTAAGACCTAAGACCTAAGACGACGTGGAATAGTCGTAAAACCCCCGGCCCGTCTTGCGCCCGAGATGCCCTGCGAGCACCATTCGTTTCAGGAGAGGTGGTGGCGCGTACGCCGCCTCGCGGAACTCGTCGAACATGATGTTGGCGATGTAGTACACGGTGTCCAGGCCGACAAAGTCCAGGAGCGTCAGCGGCCCCATCGGGTGTCCGCAGCCAAGGGTCATCCCGGCGTCGATATCCTTCGCCGTTCCCAGGCCATTCTGATAGGCGCGGATCGCGTCCAGCAGGTACGGAACGAGCAGCCGGTTCACGATGAAGCCCGGCCGGTCCGGTGCGGTGATGGGCTGCTTGCCAAGGCTCTGAGCGAACGTAAAGATGGTTTGATATGTCTCGTCGCTCGTCGCAAGGCCGCGAACGACTTCGACCAGCTTCATCAGCGGAACAGGGCTGAAGAAATGGAGACCGCCGAAGCGATCAGGGCGCCGTGTCGACGCGGCGAGCTCCGTGATGCACAGCGAGGAGGTGTTCGAGACGAGGATCGTGTGAGCGTCGAGGACGGGCTCGAGCGCCGCGTACGAGGCTTGCTTCTCCTCGAGATTCTCGACGATGGCCTCGATGATGAGGTCGGTCGAGGCCAGGGCGTCGAAGGTCGTCGTGCCGGTGAGATTGGCGAGGGTTGAGTCACGTGACTCTGGCGTCACCTTTCCCTTGGCAATGCCAGCGTCCAGGAAGGTTCGAATGCGACTGAGGCCCTGTTGAAGGACGGCCTCATCAACCTCGCGAACGATCGTCTGGTACCCGGCGGCGGCGCAAACCTGAGCGATGCCTGAGCCCATGAGACCGCAACCCAGCACGCCGACGCTGCGAACGCTCATTGCTTCTCCCCTTATGACTCGCGGCGGAGTGCGGCCAGCGCGCCAAGGAACGACACGAGCATGAAGATGCCGAAGGCCAGTGCTTCGAGTGCGAGTGCGCCAGCGCTTCCGTTGCCGGTCGTGGCGTAGCGCAGCAGATCCACCTGCCACGTCACGGGATTCGCGTAGGCAACCATCCGGAGCGTCCGCGGCAACGGGTCCAGCGGATAGAACATCGAGCTCGCAAACAGAAAGACGAAGTAGAAGATCGACGTGATGGAGTTGAAGGCGTCATTCTGCCGCACCAGGATGGCGAAGATGGCGTAGAAGAAAAACCACGCCGCCGTGCCGATGGCGACGATCGCCGCGCCTGTCGGCAGCAGCCGCCAGAGAACAGGCACGCCGAGCACGGCAGCGGAGAGGCCGACGGTCACAGCCGCCTGAACCAATGCGATCACGACGTTGAACAGCACCTTGCCTAGCAGATACTCCGCCCGGCTCATGGGATAGGTCAGCATCTCGAAGAAGATGCCATTGTCGCGATCCATGAAGAACGACCACGCGGTGTTCGAGGCGATGCCGAAGCTGGCCATGCCGAGCACACCCGCCAGAAAGAACGAATGGTAATCGCTGGCGTCACCTGCCGCGGTGAAATGCAGCGCGCGATCGATGCCGACGCCGAAGACCAGCAGGTAACCCAACGGGTACAGGAGATCCCAGAAGATGAACATCACGTTCGTGATGCGGATCTTGGCTTCGCGATGAACGATGGCGCCAAGGGCACTCATTGCGACGTGCCCTTTGCGGTCAACTCGACGAAGACGTCCTCCAGGCTGGCGCCGCCGACCTCGACCCTCAGAATCCGCCCGCGCGTCGACAGCTCACTCACCAGTTCCAATACCCGGCGCTCGCTTTCCTTCAACGCAATCTCGACCGTGCTACGGCTGACTGAAAGCCGGAGCGGATGCAGGCGTGAGAGCTCATCTTCCAGACCCGCAGGCAGCGAATCGAAAGTGAGCGACACCTCATAGACGCCGCTCGACAGCAGCTTCAGGGCGTTCAGGTCACCTCGGGCCACCTCTCTGCCGCGATTGACAATGAGGATGTCGTCGCACAACTCTTCGGCCTCGCTGAGAATCTGGGTCGTCAGGACAATGGTCCGTCCGCGTGCCGCTTCGGCGCGGAGCGCCGCCATGACCGATCGCTTCAGAATGGGATCCATCCCGGTCGAGAACTCGTCGAGAAACACGATGGGCGTGTCGACCATGAAGATCTTCGCGACCTGCACACGCCGCCTGAAGCCGCCGCTCATATCCTGCACCTTGCGACCGGCCTGATCGAAAAGATCGAAGTCGCGCAGGACGCCGTCAATCTTGGCGTGAATTTCCGTCGGGGCGAGGCCGTGGAAGCGGGCGAATCCAGCGAGATTGTCCCGGGCGCTGAGCAGGAGATCGGCCGCCTGTTCCTGGATGACCACGGCAATCCGCCGCCGCACCTCGAGCGGCTGACTCACGACGTCGTAGCCCGCGACTCGCGCCGTTCCCGAAGTCGGCCGTATCTGCGTCGTGAGAATCCGCAGGGTCGTCGATTTGCCGGCGCCGTTCGGACCGAGGAGGCCGAAAATCGAGCCGCGCGCGACAGCGAACGACAGACCGTCGACGGCCCGAATGGCGCTCTCGCCACGCCGGCTGTACACCTTGACGAGGTCGCGGACCTCGATGGCGGGAACTGACGACATCTACACTTCGGCCGTGTCGATCTGGGCGCGCTGCAGCTTGCCGCTGAAGTCCACGTAAATCGACTTCCACTCGGAGAACACGTCGAGGGCAGCCGTTCCCGCCTCGCGGTGTCCATTGCCGGTCGCCTTGGTTCCGCCAAACGGCAGGTGCACTTCAGCGCCAATCGTCGGCGCGTTCACGTAGAAGATGCCGGTGTACAGATCGCGCATCGCGGCAAACGCCCGGTTCACGTCCTGAGTGTAGATCGACGCCGAGAGGCCATAGCTGACGCTGTTGCCGATCTCGATGGCCTCGTCGAACGACCTGCACGGAATCACGGAAACCACGGGACCGAAGATCTCTTCCTGCGCGATGCGCATCGCCGGCGAGACGTCGGCGAAGATGGTCGGCTCGTGAAAGAAGCCACGCGCTAATGACCCCTGATCGACGACGTGGCCGCCAGCCACCAGGCGCGCGCCTTCGGCCTTGCCGATCTCGACATAGCGGGCCACCGTCTCGAGCTGGCCCTGGCTGACCAACGGGCCTACGTGCGTCGACGGATCGAGGCCGTCACCGACTTTCAGCGCGCTGGCGCGGGCCGCAAACCGGTTCAGAAACGTCTCGTACACGCGTTCGTGCACGACGACACGGCTCGCCGCGGTGCAACGCTGACCAGTTGTCCCGAAGCCGCCCCAGAGGCACCCTTCCAGCGCCAGGTCGAGGTTGGCATCGTCCATCACCATGATGACGTTCTTGCCGCCCATCTCGAGGTGGACTTTCTTGAACCCCGGCGCGGCGTTCTTCGAGACGATGCGTCCGACATCCGTCGATCCGGTGAAAGAGACCACGCTGACCTCGGGTGCGGTCGAGAGACGGGTGCCGACTTCGTCGCCGCCGCCCGTGACAAGATTGACGACGCCCTTCGGAATCCCCGCTTCTTCGAGGATGCGGACGAAATTCACCGCCGACAACGGAGTGAGCGTCGCTGGCTTGAACACGACGGTGTTGCCGCAGACCAGCGCCGGAATGATCTTCCACGAAGGAATCGCCATGGGGAAATTCCACGGCGTGATGATGGCGCAGACGCCGATCGGCTGCCGCACCGACATCGCGAACTTGTCACGCAGTTCCGACGGCACGGTCTGACCGGAGAGGCGGCGGCCTTCGCCCGCGATGAAGTACGTCATGTCGACCGCTTCTTGCACGTCGCCCCGCGTTTCCTCGAGGACCTTACCCATCTCGCGCGTCATGTCGCGCGCGAGCGCGTCCTTCCGCTCGGCAATCAGTCGGGCGGCGTGAAAGAGCAATTCCGCTCGGCGCGGCGCTGGCACCAGCCGCCAGCTGGCAAACGCGCGACGCGCGGCGTCGAGGGCACACTGCACGTCGGCGGCGCTGGACTTCTGGAACAGGCCAATCAAGTCGTCCCGGTTCGCCGGATTCCGGTTCTCGAACGTCTCCCCTGAATCCGAAGCCCTCCAAGAACCGTCAATAAAGTTGGAGTAGTTCATGGGGTGGAGAGTGCCGTACTGTGGAGGTTCGCCGCAAGGCGGCGTTCGTTCGTGCACACGCAGGGCGCCAATCGGAGCACATTGTCGACCTCACAGCGCCCATTGCCCCAGAAACCACGGCAATTTGTTCAGATCGCATGTGGCACGATTCCTGTAGTGAGCCCAGGCGTCCGGGGAGACGGACATAACATGCTGACCCACGTCATCAACATGAGCGGACCCACGGTCCGCCGCCGACAAAGCGAGTCTTCGCAGGCCGTTGCACAGAAAGTCGTGATCGTGAACGGCGGTAAAGAGGTGCTGGGTCTGTTCGAAACCGTCCTCGATGCAGGTCGGTACGACGTGGTGTTTGTCGAAACAGCCGCTCACGCGTATTCGCAGATCCGCCGTGTCCAGCCGGATCTCGTGATTCTTTGCCTCAAAATGGACGACCCGGCAGGGTTCCGCGTGCTGTCGATGCTCAAGCTCGATCCCGAAACCTCGAGCATCCCCGTATTGACGTGCACGGCCGACGACGAAGACAGCGAACTCGTGACCGAAGATGCCGATGAGCAGGAAGCCGACATGTCGGCCGACGAGATGCTCCTGTCTCGTACGCTGCTCCGGATGAACTAGAGAAGCCGGGCCAATTCCAGGACGGGCGTCAGGCGTGACGGCGGACCTTGAGATGTTCGAGGTAGTCGCCGGACATGATGCGCTCTGCCCGGCCTAAAGGTGCGTTGTAAAAATACACCCAGGCGTGGACGATGCTACCATCAGAGAACGTGACCGGAATCTCCTCGCGAGTGTAGAGACTCGTCACCGGCTCACTCGCGCTGTAGCCCTCAATTTCGTCCAACACGGGTAAAACGGTCTCGGGCTCTTGTATCTGGTGGACTTCGCCCCAGACACGACTGTCTGTCGCCGGTATAGCGGCTGGATAGATGCCGAGGTCGAAAAGGGCGGCTGGAATCCAGCCCCGGCCGACAGGTTTCAATTGCTGGTCGAGTTCCGCCCGCCCCGGTCGCGCGAAACCACGCATCAGAGTGCCGTAGAAGAACACAAGGTTGGTCATCGGGGAGCGCGCACCGGGCAATCGGGGCGGCCTGGTGGATGCTACATCCATTTACGGCCGGCGCGCACGTTCCATTTACGGACGGGCCTTCGACCCGGAGTGGCTATGGGCGAAGGCGACCGGCTCCCTGAAGACTGTTTTGGAGCGCATCAATCGCTTGCGGCGACAGATCGAGTGAGAGGCTGACGGTCTGTCCGGACCCGCCGAGCTGGATGGACTGCAGCATGTTTTGGAGCTCGGGCCTCCCGTTGGTTTGCATGCGGGCGAGCGCCACGAAGCCTCGAATCACGTCGCGCAAACCGTTCGCGGACTCCTCGTCCCGTGTTTCCGCTTTGAGCATCGCGCGGAGGCCGCTATCGACCTGTCCGCTGGCGGAAAACCACGTGATGGCCGGCAGGTTGGCTACCATGCCGCGTTCGAGGTTGGCCTGTGACGTGAGCGCGTCGAAGCGACCGACCGCCCAGACATTGCCGGTGTCGAGCGCGCGCACGCGATTCATGATGTCGTCGTTCATCTTCACGCTGTCGCCGCCGTCCTTGAGATCCACCGCTCGCCGCACGAGCACCGACGTGCCGAGGGCCACGAGACCGTTTTCCAGGAACGCAACTGAAATGGAGGGCCGTGAAGTCGGAGCGACCGGCTGGGTGCCGGTCGAATCGGGCGTCTGCGGACTCGGGGGGACGGCGGTGATGACGCGGGTGCCTTTGTAGTCCTCGACGCTTGCGCCCCGATCGCGCATGAAAGCCTCGAGGCGGACAACGTCGAACCGACCTCGAGCGACGACGAGACCGGAAGGCCGCGACGGCGATCCCGAGTCGGTCGACGGGGTCAAGCCGAACACGACGCGGTCGATGTCAGTTTCGATGTTGATGCCCGTCTGGCTCTGGAAGGATTGCTGCCCGTCACCCTGGAACGGCAGCGCGGCGCGGAGCTTCTGACGAAGCTCCGAGGTCATCACGTCATGCACATCGGCGTATGCCACGACCGTGGCGTTCGCCGGCAGGAACTTCAGCTCGTCGGGTCCCTCCCCCGCGGTAAAGGCGCTCGTCGGGAACCCGTAATAGGCCACCAAGCTGGTGCCCACGCCTGCGCCAAGGATGAGGAGCGAAGCGATTACGAAGTTCCGCGTCTTGTGCGTCATGCAGGGTCCCTCGGGGCAGTAGACGAAACCGATGCAGCGTCCGTTCCGTTACCCCGATTTTATCGGGCCGGGCCGCTTCTTTCTATGGCCCTATTGCTCGAGCACGTACTCGCGGCGCGCGACCTCCCGGCCGGCCAGCCACAAGGCCACCAGGGTCAGCACCGCCAGCGACATCAGGCTGACCGATACCCGAGGAATTTCGTTCACCACTCGCAGCAGGATGCTCGCCGCCGAGTCATCAGGCATCGCGTGCGGCACGAGGCCCTGAAGATAGTAGGCGACGGTGAGGCGCTTCAGGTAGCCCGGAAATAACAGCACCGCCGGCTCGAAGCCAAAGGCGAACACAAGCCCGACGACCAGGGGGCGCTTGAACCACGCCCCAACCCAGGCGAACAAGGCGCCATATGCCGCCAGCCCCACTGCCAGCATCGCCAGGTCGGCCAGCAGCGAAGGAAATGACGTGCCGATGCTCCCGCCGCGCATCGGCACCAGAAGAAAGTAGACGATCACTACACTCGGCAGGACGATGAGCGTCGAGCAGACGAGATACGCCAGATATTTGCCGACGAGAATCGACGCGCGCTGAATCGGACGCACGAAGAGGTAGGTGATGGTCTTGTCGTCGACCTCGTCGGCGATAAGCGCCGTGCCGTAGAAGACTCCCAAGACGGGCACGATGAAGCGGATGTACAGAAGCCAGATGACGAGGCCGAACAGCACGGGCCCGCCGGGCCGGGGTCCTCTCGGCGGCCCGACACCCAGAGCGACCGCCAACCGGATCGCGGCCGCGAGCACGACGGGTCCACCAACGAGGAGGGCGAGAAAGACCGATCGGCGCGACCACAGCATCTGCCCCAAGGACAGATCGAAGATGCGCAGCGCGGCGGCTATGAACGACGGCTTCTGGCGGGACGGCGCCATCACTTCACCAGATACTCGAACACGGCCTGCAGGTTGTCGTCGGGCGATGTGACTTCGTCGATCGTCCCGCAAGCGCCCGAGGCCGCGAGCGCCGTCAGCCGCGAGTAGAAGATGTCCGGTCGTCCCGTCTGCACCACGATTCGATCGGCCTCGAAGCGCAGGCTGAGCACGTCCTCTTCCTGGAGGAACGCTCGGGCGAGCTCGCGCGGGTGATCGACTTTGATCGAGACGGTGTGCGGATGCTCGTCGATGAGGTCGCGAATGTGGTGCACATCGCCTTCGGCCAGAATACGCCCCTGGCTGATGAGGAGGATATTCGAGGTCATCGACTCGATTTCGTGAAGGACATGGCTCGAGACGAGAATGCTGCGGCCGCTCCTGCCCCAGTCGCGGATCAACTTGATGGTTTTCCGTCGCGCGAGCGGATCCATGCCTGACAGCGGCTCGTCGAGGATGAGCAGCTCCGGGTCGTGCGCGATGGCCTGCGCCAGCTTCACGCGCTGCCGCATGCCCTTGCTGTACGCGCCGATCTTCTTCTCGGCTGCGTTGACGAGATCCACGTCGGCCAGCGCGCGTGCGGCCATCGCTTCGGCGTCGGTCTCGCCGAGCCCGTGCAGGCGGAGCAGCGCGACGAGCCAGGCCCGCCCGGTCATGCGTTCGTAGAAGGAATCCTGCTCGGGGCAGAACCCGACGCGAAAATACAATGCGGGGTTGTCCCACATCGGTTCGCCCAGCACGTTCAGCGTCCCCTGGCTCGGCCTGAGCTGCCCGGTGACGAGCTTCATGAACGTCGATTTGCCGGCGCCGTTGGGCCCGAGCAGGCCGGTAATCCCCGGCGGCACTGAAACGGTGACGTCGTTCAGGCCAATCACCTGTCCATACCACTTCGACACGTGGTCGGCGACGATGATGGGGGCCGCGTCGGTCATGCGATGACTTCCACCCCGCGGACGCGGCGCTCGAGGACGAGGAACGACAAACCAATTGCCGCGGCGATCATGAGGAGACAGAGGACGAGGGGCGCGTCGTAGCGGGGCGGCATGCGGAAGATCGCGTTGCCCAACTGCTCCAGGCTGCTGGCGAGCGAGAGCCAGGCGAGACCGCTGTGTCCAGTGACCGCGCGCAAGACCAGAGTGATGGCCTGCGTGAAGAACAGCAGTGCGGCGTAGAGAATGCCGACATATCGGCTGCTGCGGGAAAGCGACGACAGAGCCAGCATGGTCAGGGCGACCGTCAGCGCCTGCACCGCGGCGAACAGCGTGATGGCCGGCAGAAGATACAGATGGCTCGAGAGAAACGTGACGTTGCCGGCAAACAGCAGCTGGACGACGATGAGCAGGATGGCCGGGGCCCAGGTTACTAGCAGCAGAAAGGCGAGGAGAACAGCGAGCTTGCCGACGATGTACTCGACCCGGGTGATCGGTCGAGCCAGGTAGATTTGCAGAGCGTTGGCGCGGCGATCGTTGGCAACCAGCCCGGCGCCGGCATAGACGGTGATAAAGAACAGGAACACGTCCTGCTGGCCGAGAAACTGACGAAACGTCTCGCCAGTTGGCGCGAGGAACTCCGCTTGCGGCAGATTCGTCGCGGCGTAAATCTGCACCGCGCGCACGAGGAACGGCAGCCACGACAACAGAAGGAGTGCGACAAAACCTCGGCGCCGCAGCATCGATCGAATGCCGCTGCGGGCGATGATGAGCCACGCTCGGCCCCACGGCAGGCGCTGGCCGGCGTAGCGCCGGTATCCCTGATCGTGAATCGGCACTAGCCGTCTCCGACCGCGCGGGCGAAGACGTCTTCGAGCGTGGCCACGCTCGGCCGCAGATGGCGGACCTGGACACCGGCAGCCGCCGCGATGCCGAACAGCTCACGGGCGCCCTGGCTGCCGGGGACGAACACCCGCAGCATGTCGTCATCGGTGGGCTGACACTCGATGCCGGCGTCTCTCAATCGAGCGAGAAACTGATCCTGCCCGGTCGGAGCCTTCACCCGCAGCTCGAAGAGCTGCCCTCGCGGCTGCTTCAGGTCGGCGATCGGCCCTTGGGTCACCGCACGCCCCTTGTCCATGACAACGACATGCTCACAGGTCTGCTCGACGTCTGGCAGCAGGTGCGACGACAGAATGAGGTTCACCCCCTTGGTATGAGCCAGGTCATCGACGAGCTCGAGCATCTCATCCCGGCCTCGCGGGTCCATGCCGTTGGTTGGTTCGTCGAGGAACACGAGATCGGGATCGTGAACGAGCGCCTGAGCGAGCTTGATTCGCTGCTTCATCCCGGTCGAGTAGGTCTCGACGGCGCGGTATCGCGCCTCGCCCAGCCCGACATAGAAGAGCACCTCGTGCGCACGCTGCATGGCATCGGTCGGTGGAAGGCCCGCCAGCTCGCCGCAGTAAGCGACAAACGACACGGCGTTCATACCGGGAATGTGCGCGTCGCTCTCGGGCATATATCCGACGCGAGCGCGGATGTCGAGTGGCGCGTGTGCGACATCGTGTCCGAGCACCCGCATGCGCCCGGCGTCCGGAGCGACGAAGCCGAGGAGCGATCGCAGCAGCGTGGTCTTGCCCGCGCCATTCGGGCCAAGCAAACCGACGGCACCCGGTGGGAAGGCCGCCGTGACGTCGCTCAGGGCGAACTGCGTCCCGTACCGGACGCTGACGCCTTCGAGGGCGACGACCGGTCCCTGGTCATCCATGCTGCTGCAAAGATAGACGAGGTGCCGCTGCCCGCCGTTCGATCAGGCCGTGCGTCACAGCGTGCCTCGCAGCCCCAGCGCATCGGCCTGTTCGCGCATGAACGCGATGACATTCGCGATGTGCTCGTCCAGCGGCAGGCCGATCAAGGCCGCGCCGGCACGCAGGTCGTCTCGGCTCACGGCTCGAGCAAACGCCTTGTCCTTCATCCGCTTGACAACCGATGCCGCTTCGAGGTCGAGGATGCTCTTGCTTGGCCGGACGAGCGATGCGGCGGTCACGAATCCGGCCATCTCGTCGCAGGCATACAGGGTCTTCTCGAGCTGGCTGTCGCGGGTCACGCCGCTGTAGTCGGCGTGCGACAAGATAGCGCGGGTCACCCACTCTGGATACCCGAGTCCCTTGAGGATCTCGGCACCGCGGAACGGATGCTCCTCGAGGCTTGGCCAGCGCTCGTAGTCGAAGTCGTGCAGGAGGGCGACGATGCCCCAGTCATTTTCGTCCTCGCCGAACCGCCGAGCATATCCGCGGACCGCGGCCTCGACCGCCAGCGCATGCTTCAGCAGACTCTCGCTCTTCGTGTATTCCGTCAACAGCGCCCAGGCCGCATCTCGCGTCAGGTCCATAGGTTCAAGCACCAGGTGATGAGGAACGCGTTGATGAAGTCGATGAAAAACGCGCCGATCATCGGCACGACCAGGAACGCTCGGGGCGCCGGACCGTACCGGTCAACCAGCGCTTCCATGTTGGCCATCGCGTTTGCCGTCGTCCCCAGCATGAAGCCGCAGAGACCGCCGCTCATGACCGCCGCATCGTAATCCGCGCCCATCAACCGGAAGGTCGGCCAACAGGCAACAGCAATGAGCGCCACCTGCGCCACCAGGATGACGACCATCGGCAGCGCCAGACCGGCGAGCTCCCACAACCGGAGGGTCATGAGCGCCAGGACGAGGAACAGCGAGAGCGCCACGCTGCCCAGGTCGTCGATCACTCGCTGCGACAGCCCGATCCAGCCGGTCACGTCGTCGACGTTGCGAATCACGGCCGCGACCAGCATGGCGCCGATGTAGGCCGGCAGCGTGATGCCGGCGGCCGTGAATTGAGCGCTGACGCCGGCCCCGATCCACATCGCCACCAGAATCACCACCAGGGCCTTCAGCAGGGCATAAGACTCTTTGTCCTCTCCCGGCGGGGCGCTGGCGGTCCCAGGCTTCTCCAGCTTCTCCTCGACGATCTGAGCGGCTATCGGTGGGTCGGTATGCCCGTCCGCCCGCCGTGAGCGCCGCAGCCGGTGCCGCTCGATGATCATCGTGCCGATCGGACCGCCGATCAGCCCGCCGCTGACGATGCCGACCATCGCTGCGGCGACAGCCACCGTCGAGGCACCTGCCACTCCGGCAGCCTCGAAGGCCGGCGCGAACGCGAGTCCGGTCGCGGGGCCGCCAGTCAACGTCACCGAGCCGTTCAGGACACCGAATAGCGGATGCATTCCGAGCGGCGCCGCCAGCACGACTCCCAGCACGTTCTGCAGGGCCGCGAGGACGGTCGACAGAATCAGGAAGAAGACGACCTGGGGTCCGCCGACCTTGAGCAGAGCGAGGCTGGCGCCAAAGCCGATGGTCGTGAAGAACGCGATCATCATCGGCACCTGCAGGCGCGTGTCGAAGACCACCGGTTCCACGCCGCGCGAGCGCGCGAAGAGCATGACGCCAGCCACCAGGAGACCGCCGATGACCGGCGCCGGCACGTTATAGCGAGCAAGCCGGGGCAACAGTCGACGCACGCCGTGGCCGACAAACAGAACGACGCCGCCGAACGCGACGGTGTTGACGAAATCGAGAGTGAGCATAGATGCGCAGTTGCTCGGGCGCCTACGGACGAAGTAAGGTCGAACGCTCTGGCATCTTAATTCAGGAGCCCGGCATGACCAATGCGGCGAGCCGCTCGGCTGCGACCGAGCTGGACACCGAGTTCTCGCGAGGTTTAGGTCTGTACGACTCGACGATGGTCGTCGTCGGCTCCATGATCGGATCCGGCATTTTCATCGTCTCGGCCGACATGGCGCGGACGATCGGCAGTCCGGGCTGGCTGCTCGTGGCCTGGCTGCTCACCGGCGCTCTCACAGTCGTCGGGGCTCTGTCGTACGGTGAACTGGCCGCCATGATGCCGCGCGCCGGCGGCCAGTACGTTTACCTGCGCGAGGCGTTCTCGCCGCTGTGGGGCTTTCTCTACGGCTGGACGCTATTCCTCGTGATCCAGACCGGGACGATCGCCGCGGTGGCGGTCGGATTCGCACGCTATCTCGGGGTCATGTTTCCCTGGATCGCTGAGGATCACTTCCTGATCGCGCCGATTCACATCACTTCCGGCTACGCGCTGTCGCTATCGACCACACAGCTCGTCGGCGTCCTCCTGATTGCGCTATTGACGTGGACCAACACTCGCGGCCTCGAGTACGGCCGCGTCATCCAGAACATCTTCACGACGGCCAAAACCGGAGCGCTCATCGCGCTCGTCATCCTCGGACTGCTCGTCGGGCGCAACGCCGCGGCGGTCGCCGATAACTTCGGGGCGTTCTGGACCTCGCGTCCGGCGGTCGACGTGGCTCCAGGGTTGACCGTCTTCACGACTGTAGGGCTCGTTATCGCGGTTCTCGTCGCGCAGGCCGGATCGCTCTTCTCGGCCGACGCGTGGAACAACATCACGTTCACCGCCGGCGAAGTCAAAGATCCGCGTCGGAACGTGCCGCTGTCGCTCGCGCTCGGCACCGGCATCGTCATCGCGCTGTATGTGCTGGCGAACCTGGCCTATCTGTCGGCCTTGACGTTCGCCCAGATTCAGCAGGCGCCGGCCGATCGAGTGGCTACGGCCACGCTCGACGTCGTCTTCCCCGGTGCCGGGGCGGTGATCATGGCCATCGCCATCGTCATCTCGACCTTCGGCTGCAACAACGGGCTGATTCTGGCTGGCGCGCGGGCCTACTACGCTATGTCACGCGATGGACTTTTCTTTCGATCGGCCGGCTGGCTGAACGCGTTCAAAGTGCCGGCCTGGGGATTGGTACTCCAGGGGTTGTGGGCGTCGATCCTCGTGCTGCCACGGACCTACAACGCGACCACTCGGTCGTACGGGAACCTGTACAGCAATCTGCTCGACTACGTGGTCTCCGCCGCGCTCATCTTCTACATCCTGACCATCGCCGGCGTGTTTCGTTTGCGCGCGACCCGTCCCGACACCGAACGGCCCTACCGGGCGTTTGGGTACCCAGTGGTGCCGGCCCTGTACATCGTCGGGGCTTCGGCCATTCTGATTGCTCTCTTCGCCTATCGGACGGCCACCACGTGGCCGGGGCTCATCATCGTGCTGCTCGGCGTGCCGGTCTACTACATGTGGCGGCCGCGGGGTTAATCCTCATCCACCTCGCAAGCGCCTGGCTCTGACGTGAACCTTCGGCCTCACCACCGACACGCTGATTGAATGCAGGTCACGGGACTTGCTGCTGGGCCAGTATCCAATCAGGTAGTGAAATCCGCTGTCGTTCCACAGGGCGACGATCGGCTCGCGGAAGTCGCTGAAGCTGGCGTACGTCAGGCCGCCGGTGGCGTCGGCAATGCCGCCGCCCCGCATCCGGATGCGGCCTGGGATGATGGCGTATACCGCGACATTGGCGAGGGCCGCGGCCGTCACCGCGCGCCGCCAGGCGACGATCACCTCCTGGCGCGTGTCGTTGGCCGGCTCCCGGCCATCGCACACGCCTTGTGCACCGATGCAGACGATGGCCTTGCGGCGACCTTCAGAGATTGCCATCTGCTCAGACATGGAGGCGATGCGGTTCAGCGCGTCGACCTGCGCTTCGCCAGGCACGAACGGAAGGACGCCGCCACGGTACCGATCGATGCGGGTCAGAGCCTCCGTCATGTCGCCGAAGGCCTCGTCGGTGCGTGAGTGGAGGCGGACGACGCTCACCTCGTCGCCTTGCCTCGCCAACGACAGCACCGCCTTCGAGAGCTGCTGGACGCCCAACGTGCCCAGCGCCGGCACTCCGGCGTCGTCGAGCAACAACGCGATCGATCGGCCCTCGATCAACCCACCTTCCTCGTCGGGAACTCGCGCGAAGGTCTTGACGTCCACCTCGCGCCCGTCTTCCTTCACCCGGAAGTCCGAGGCCTTCAGATCGGTGATCGGCGCGCCTTTGCTGTCGGTCACGGCGACGTCGATGACGACGAGGTCGACGCTGGGCGCCGGTTGCTCGCGCTGCGCGGTGCGCGCCGCAGTGCCGCCGTCCGGTGACGGCAGGAGTGCCAGGGCGACGGCAAGTGGCCTCAGATACGTGCGCAGCGTGCTCCACACCTCACGGCTCGTCATGCGCCATCTCGAGTCCCCGTGCAATCACCTGCTGCGCCTTCTCGGTCAGACGATATCCGCCGAGGTCACGGGCCGGCACCCATCTCGCGTCAGCCGCGTCGGTAGCCGCAGAAAGGCAGCCGGCAACCGGGCGACAGAGGTAATCGACAATGACGAAATGGTATTCGATCAGGCCGTCGGCGCTGCGCTGGATTCGATCGAAAACCTCGATGACCGGCCCGACGCTGACCGTGAGGCCGGTTTCCTCAGCGACCTCGCGGATCACCGCCTCTTCGAGGGTCTCGCCGACCTCGACGCTGCCACCTGGCAGGCTCCACTCTCCGAGAAGCGGCGCATGCCCGCGCTTCACCAGCAGCACGTGCCCGTTGTCGACGACCACGCCGCCGACACCAACAATCGGCCTCGAGGGGTATGCGCGGGAGTCAGAGTTCATCAATACCCCGGTGCGGCCTGCACCTACTCCCCAATCACCTTCACCACGACCCGCTTCTTCCGCTGGCCGTCGAATTCAGCGTAGAAGACCTGCTCCCACGGACCGAGATCGAGCTTGCCGCCGGTGATCGGCAGGATCACCTGTTGCCCCATGATGGTGCGCTTCAAGTGGGCGTCGGCGTTGTCCTCGCCGGTCTGGTGGTGTTTGTACGGAAGACCCGCGGGCGCGAGCTTTTCGAGCCACACCTGGAAATCCTCGATCAGGCCGTTCTCCCAATCGTTGACGTATACACCCGCCGTGATGTGCATCGCCGACACGAGGACCATCCCTTCTTTGATGCCGCTCGTTCGCACGATCTCCTCGACATCGTCGGTGATGCGGATGAATTCCTGGCGTTTTTTGGTGGTGAAGAAAAGATAGGAGGTTGAGACCGGCATGGGAGGTTCACAGGTGCACGGGTTCACAGGTGCACAGGTGCACGCGGTTCACTGGTTCACGGGTGCACGGGTGCAGGGGTTCACGGGTTCGGCACGAATTCTGCCAAACGAAAATCCCCGTGGCACGTCGATTCGAAGATCTCGAGGTCTGGCAGCTTGCCAACGAGCTTCGGCACAAGGTGTACGCTCTGATTTCGACTTCGACGGTCTCACACGATCGCAGATTTTGCGATCAGCTTCGAGATAGCACTAGCGGTATCACGCGAAATATCGCCGAAGGCTTCGGTCACTTCCGGAGGAAAGAGTTCGCTCGATTCCTGTTCATCGCCCGCGGATCGCTCTCCGAGCTTCGCGACCATCTACACGACGGCATTGCCCGGCGTTACTGGTCCCGAGAACAGGTCCAAGTTCACCTCGAACTCTGCAACAGGACCTCAGCCGCGCTAACGGCACTCATCCGGTACTTACAGCGACCACCTAAGTAACCGAAGCTCGCGCGAGCCCGATGAAAGCATGAACCCGAACCCGTGCACCTGTGAACCCGTGAACCCGTGAACCGTTTAAAGCGCGAGCCCCGCATCTGCATTCATCTCCAACCCCGACGTCACGCCCGCCCGCAGCTTGCGCAGTCCCGCCGCCGCGATCATGGCCGCGTTGTCGGTCGACAGGGCGAGGCTGGGCACGAAGGTGGGTATTTCGCGAGCGTCGCCGTGTGTCTTCAGATCAGCTCGGAGCCGGCTGTTGGCGGACACGCCTCCGGCGACGCCAATGCTCTGCGCGCCGTAGCGGCGCGCTGCGGTAAAGGTGCGATCGATGAGCGCGGTGACGACGATCCGCTGGAACGTTGCGCACAGATCGCCGACCTCGGCATCAGTGAGCGGACCGCCGCCGCTGCGCTCGCGCTCGCGGACGTGGCGCAGCACGGCGGTCTTCAGCCCGCTGAAGCTGAAGTCGAGATCGCCCTTGAGTTGCGGCGCATTACGATCGGCGTGGGTCAGGCGGGCGGTCGGCAGTTGGATGGCCCTATCGTTTCGTCCGCGCGCCAGGCGGTCGATCACGGGGCCGCCCGGATATTCGAGGCCCAGGAGCTTGGCGACCTTGTCGTACGCCTCGCCAGCCGCATCGTCTCTCGTGCGGCTGAGCAGCTTGTAGTCGCCGTGAGTCTCGACCAGATAGAGGCTGGTGTGGCCGCCCGACACGACGAGGACGACGGCGGGAAGCGGCAGCTCGCCGTTGTGAAGGACGAGCGATTCGATGTGCCCGGCCAGATGGTGCACGCCGACGATTGGAAGGCCGGCAGCGACCGCGGCGGACTTTGCGAACGAGACGCCCACCAGCAGCGATCCGACCAGGCCCGGACCTTGGGTCACGGCAATGGCCCCGAGATCGCTCCAGCTTGAGCCGGCATCGTCTAGAGCGCGCTCGACCACGCCGCAGATGTCTCGGATGTGTTGACGAGACGCGAGCTCGGGCACGACCCCGCCCCACTCGCGGTGGATCGCGACCTGCGAGGCCACTACGTTCGAGCGGATGGCCCACGGCTTCGACGGGTCGCCGGTCTCCTCGACGACGGCGGCCGACGTCTCGTCGCAGGACGTTTCAATCCCCAGGATGCGCATGGCGTTAGACCGCGGCAGTCGCGAACGCGGTTCTCAGCGTCTCCGCGTAGGGCGACCGAAATACGCCGCGCTCGGTGATGATGCCGGCAATCAGCTCGTTCGGAGTGATGTCGAACGCCGGGTTGCGCACGAGCGCGCCAGCCGGCGTCAGCTGACTGCCGCCGAGATGCGTCACTTCCCTTTCGTCGCGCTCCTCGATCGGAATCCGGGATCCGTCCGGCGTCTCGAGGTCGATGGTCGAGAGCGGCGCGGCGACGTAAAAGGGGATGCGATGCTCCTTCGCCAGGACAGCCACTGTATAGGTGCCGATCTTGTTCGCCGTGTCCCCGTTGGCCGCGATCCGGTCGGCGCCGACGACCACGAGATCGATGAGCCCCTGGCGCATGATGGCGCCGGCCATGTTGTCCGTGATCACCGTCGTCTCGATGCCGTCGCGCACCAGCTCCCAGGCGGTGAGCCGGGCACCCTGGAGGAACGGACGCGTCTCGTCGGCGAGAACGGTCACGCGTTTGCCGGCCTCGACGGCCCCCCGAATCACGCCCAGCGCCGTGCCGTATCCGGCGGTGGCGAGCGCGCCGGCGTTGCAATGCGTGAGAATCCGCGCTTCGGCCGGAACGACGGCTGCGCCGAATGCGCCCATCGCCCGGCAGCTGGCGACGTCCTCGTCGTGGATGAGCTCGGCTTCGCGATCAAGGCGGTCTTTCAACTGGTCCACCGACTCGCCGGATGCGACGCCATCGGCGAAGGTGCGCTTCATGCGTTCGATGGCCCAGAAGAGGTTGACTGCAGTGGGCCGCGTCGCGGCCATGAGTTCGCATAGCTTGTAGAACTCGGCGGCAAGCTTCTGGGTGCCGGTCGCCGTGCTGGCCCGCACACCGATGGCCAGGCCCATGGCCGCGGCGACACCAATCGCCGGTGCTCCGCGAATCACCATCGACCGGATGGCGCGAGCCACTTCAGCGCCGGTTTTGCAGCGGACGTAGATCTCCTTCGACGGCAGCTTCCGCTGGTCGATCATCACGATGGTCTGCCCTTCACGGGCGATGGTTGGCAGCATCAGGGAATCGGCAGAGTGCAGAAGGCAGAGTGCAGAAGGCAGAA
>JBKPSC010000182.1:0-10749 GCA_046734915.1 Acidobacteriota bacterium
TGCTTTCGGCGCAAGCAGACCGCCGACGGGACCCTCGAAGCGCGGCAGGTCTGCGATGGACGACTCCGCGTTGGCGAAGCCGAGGTCGGCGTCGCGAATGATCTTCAGCAGGCTCTGCAGCCGCGGCTCTTCGAGCGGCACGATCGGCGCCATCGCGCCGAAGATGTCGCCGACTGCCGCGACGGTGAAAGGCGCGTCGATCTTCATGACCAGCTCACGCGCCGGGTCGAGACGCGTGGGCGGTTCGCCCTGCGCCGGCCGCGCGTTCTGGCCGGAGTTGTAAAGGTCGCACGTTGCGCCGTTGGCGGGCATAGATCGCCTGCCAGCTTTACAGATGTTCGACGAACCACTGGAACCGGCGACCGTAGTTCGGTTGCGTTGCTGTCCAGGCGCGTTTCACTGCATCGAGCTTTCTCCACTGGCGGAAGATCGCCATCCAGCCCTTGTTGTGGGGATGGTCGCTGGCGTGTTCGAGATCGAGGTCGATGAATATCCGCTGCATCAGATCGAGCAATGCCACGCCGAGAAACATGGGGTCCCGCTGATTCCCCGGCGGAACGGCTTCGCCAAAGAATGCCGCATCGATGAGCGCAAGGTTCGGATCCTTGCGAACCCGCTCGAGCAGTTCGTCATACTGCGTGGCATGGTCACTGAAATGGTCTTCGATGGCCGCGTTCGCTGGATACCAGTAATCGGAAAGGCGGTCGAGCCGAGTGTAGGCGGGGGTCTCTTCGTCCGCGAAAGGCAGAGCGAACGTGGTCTTCGCAACGTGGACGCCAAGCTTACGGTAGCTCTCGAACTGTGATTCGTCGAAGAACTGATCAGCGGTCGACTGATGCGGGAAAGCGTGCTGGCGGGTCCCGTACTCGAGCACGTCCGTCGGCTCGTCGCCCGTCAGCGACGCCTTGAGATACACCAGCGTCCCCATCTGGCCATCCGGATAACGAATGTCACCGATCACGGTGTGAACGCTCGAATACTGTGTATCAGTCAAGGGGTGAATCCGGGTGGCGCGTACGGTGATCTCGGTACCGAGATCCAGCCGACATTTGCGGATCGCGTTCCCGAGCCCATTGAACGATAGCGCGCCGTCTTGCTCGGCATCGCAGGCGACGATGTAACGGCAGCGACGTCGCACCAGTTCGTAGACGCCGAGATTTTCGAAATGCCCGCCATCCGACAGATTCACGAAATGCGTATCGTCGCTTGTGAATCCGAGCAGCTCGTTGACCAGATAGAGCAGCCCACGGCGAGGTGTCGAGCGGAGCCAGTTGAACTTGTCGCGTGGATTCCCCATCCACCATCCCAAACGCGCGTTGAACACCGTCATCAGGAAGCCGAGCGCCGGGGACGAGTGATAACCCATGTTCGGGCTGGCGGCGGCGCCAGAGATGGCAACCGCTGTTCCGAGCCCGATGCCGAACGGCGGATACCCGTAAAGAAATGACGAACGGAACCCCTGGTTGGCAAAGCGGCCAGGCCGCTGCCTGGAAGGCACACGGTACTCATAGCCGCTGAAGATCGGCGTGAACGAGAAGGACTGCGCCTTGCGCTCCTGCCACGCGAGGTCGCCTCCGGTGACGAGGTTCAGAGCGACATTGATGATCGGGAGCGGTCCCACGTAGGGCGAGTTCCTCTCCTGTTTGTCCTTAATGACCTTCTTGATCTGCGGGTCGCATTCGCCGGGCTCTACTCTCAGCTCGGCTAACTTGACGTCGTCGGCTGGATCCAGCCCTGTGAAGGGATCCGGTGACCGCAGTGCACCGACACTGGTGCCTTCTCGCGACGCGCCAAGATAGCAGCGCACCAACCGGTTCTTATAGAAGTGATGCATCGAGAATTCGTTCACGTCGACGCGGCACGACAGGAGGAATGCGCAGAGGAGTAGACCTGGACCGGCCAGCAACCAGTGCTTCGTCAGGCCGATCCCGGACCAATGGGGCTGATTGAGGATTTCGTACGTGCGTCCGACCGGCGAGACTCCAATTACCAGCCAGAACGCGGCTGTCGATACCACAGCGAGGAGACCGACGATGAATACGAACGGCGCCATGTCGACGATCCAACGCCGCAGACGGTGGTTCTTCAGTGCCGCGCGAATTCCGCCGGCGCTGCCACTGTCTTTGCCGAGCAGCACGCCCGCCCCAGTCCATAGCGCCCACCCCAGACCGCCGCTGGCGACGATCGCCTGCTTGATCGCGGTATCGGCGAGCGCGAACACGTAGGCTGAGTACATTGCGAACGCGAACAACACGATCCATGACAGGTTGACGATGGTGAGCCAGGCGCCAACGCGGCTCCACCACTCGCGATGTTCGTCCAGCAGATTGCGCCCCAGCACGCCGATCTTGAGCACGATCACGAGCGACATGATCATGATCATGATCATGGCCGGCAGACCCCACACCGTTGCGATGGAACGCCGCCGAATCCCCTGCCGGTCAGCTCGCGCGGAGCTCGACGATGATGCCGTTGTTATCACGGAACCGCACGACGTCGGGCTCGTCGGCCGACGGGAGGATTTCTGCCGACAACTCCCGCAGTCGAGTCGTCAGAGTGTTGCGATCGAAGGCCGCGACCTTGATCGCATAGTGCGCAATCGTCGGCTTCTCCCCCGCAGCCACCTGCTGAAGGCCGATGCGGGTGCCACGCTCCAGTTGAAACCAGACACGTCCGTTCGCGTCGCGCGGCCGCTCGGCGGACTGCCCGTACAGCTGACGGTAGTACGGCAGGGAGCGCTCGAGATTCGAGACGAGCAACAACACGTGATCGACACCGAGAGGAGAGACGACGCCCTGGCCTTCGACCGGTAAGGGGGAATTCACCGCTGCAGTGACCAGACCGGCGGGAGGTTGAAAGAGCTGCAGCTCGAGTCCATCTGGATCGGGCCACATACCGATTGCGCCGGGCCCGGTCGCCACAGAGGGCAGACCGGCCTCCTTCAGCGCGGTCTCAAAACCCGCTCGCTGATAGACCTTCGCGAGCACGCAGTAGTGGCCGATCGACGATGGCCGAGTCCCGGCCGCGCCGATCGCAATGTAACCCACCTGACGATCCTGCGGCAGATCGCCGAGCAGCACGAAATAACGCAAGGTGTCGCGCACAGGCTGCTGATGCAACGTCGTCTTGAAGACCCGCGCGTAGAACTTCGCAGACGCCGCCGGATCGGGAACGATGATGTCGAGGTGCTCCAGCCCGAGATTGTCGAGCGGTAGCGTCTGCGCGACCGGAGCCTGCGCCTGCGTTGCTACCGATAGCATCACCGTCGCAGACACGATCACAGCGCCAACACGTCTTCGCGTCATATGGTCTCCGCGTACCCTCAGATATCGAGCACTCCGCTCCCGTCGCCAAATTTCTCCGTCGGCACGTCGAGCTTGTTCAGAATCGCGGCCAGCAGATTCGACATCCGCGTGTCCTTAGTGAACTGCAGATGCCGTCCGCCCTTCAACTGGCCCGATGCGTTGCCAGCGAGCACGATCGGCAGCGGGCTGAAGTTATGCTGGTTGCCATCGCTCAGTGAACTCCCGTACAGCACCAGCGAGTGGTCGAGCAGCGTACCGTCTCCGTCCGGCGTCTTCTTCAGCCGGTCGACGAAGTAGGCGAACTTCGTCATGTGGTACGCGTTGAGCTGCGCGAAGCGATCCATGTTGCCGCGGTCGTTGGAATGGTGTGACAGGTTGTGGAACGGGTCGCGAATGGTGGTTTCGGGATACGTGGCCGTGCTCAGCTCGCGCGCGAACATCAGCGTCGAGACCCGCGTGATCTCGGCCTGGAAGGCCAGCACCTGCAGATCCATCAACAGCTTGAGATGTTCCTGGAAGGTCGGCGGTACGCCGGTCGGCAGTTCCGGCAGCTGCAGATCGCTTTTGACGCTCGCTTCGGCTCGCTGAATACGCCGTTCGACTTCGCGCACATCGTCGAGGTATTGCGTGAGGCGGACGCGATCGCTCGAGCCCAGGTCCTTCTGCAGCGAGCCGATCTGCCCCATCACCGAATCGAGCAGGCTGCGCGATTCCTGGCGGCGGGCGCGGCGCTCCGCATCGGACCCGCCGTCGCCAAACAGCTTCTCGAACACGAGCCGCGGATTGTTCTGCATCGGCTGCGGGTCGCTCGGCGACTTCCACGAAATGGAGTTGCGGTAGGCGCAGCTGAATGTCGCTTCGCAGGCGAGCACGGCTTCTTCAATCGAGAGCTCGAGCGACGGAAGCGGCGTGTCCTGACCGATCTGTCTGGCCGCAACCTGATCGACGGAGACACCGAGATGCGCGCGCGCACCGCGCTCAGGCACGGCGCCGGTGAGGAACACGGCGGCCGCGCGCGTGTGATTTGCGCCGGCCGATACGTCGGCGCCACCAGCTCCCGCGACGAACGGGTGCGCCAGACCGCTCACGATGTTGACGTGCTCGCGGAATGGCTCGAGCGGCTTCAGGATCTCGGTGAACGCAAAGCCGCTCCCCTCGGTCGCCGGCGTCCACTTGTCCATCGTCGCGCCGTGCGGCACGTAGAAGCACGCGAAGCGGTTCTTCGGGCTCGCGGCCGTCGATCGCACCGGCGTCTGCGCGGGAGCCATCGCGTCGAGAAATGGCAGCGCAATCATCGCCCCGGTCCCGTGCAGGAACGTCCGGCGCGACAGCTGTCTCTTGAAAATGAACATCGCGAGCGACCTCCGTTACGAACCCGTCTTCGTCCGCATTTGAAACTGCGGCGTCCGAACCACTCCGAGCACCATCGACGAGAAGCGATTGCCGCTCTGCGCCATCGCGCCCGTGATGCCGCGCACGGCCGGCATGTCTTCGGGTCGCATCGCACGTCCGGTGGCGTAGGTGAGCAGCTTCTCGGCCATCACCGTGACGAACACATCCGACCGCGCCAGCAGTGCGCGCCGCAACGACTCGGGCCCATTGATCTTCGTGCCGTCGGCCATTTGCGACGATGCATCGATGGGCGTCTTGCCGTCCATCGTGCGCCACTTGCCGGTGTTGTCGAAATTCTCGAGAGCAAGACCAACCGGATCGATCAGCCGATGACACGCCGCACACGTAGGACTCGCACGGTGAAGCTCGAGCCGCTGGCGCAGCGAAGTCACCTTCACTTGCTCGGGATCCTTTTCCAGGTTGGTTTCGACACCGGGCGGGGGCTGCGGCGGTGGCGCCCCGAGCACATTCTCGAGAATCCACTTGCCGCGAACGACGGGCGACGTGCGATTCGCCGCCGAGGTGAGTGTGAGGATACTTCCCTGTCCGAGCAGCCCACGACGCGGACTGTCTTCCGGCAGCGCGATGCGGCGCATGCGCGATCCCAGCACACCCGGGATCCCATAGTGACGCGCGAGGCGCTCGTCGACGAACGTGAAGTCGGAATCGAGCAGATCCACGACGCTGCGATCCTCCTGTACGATCGTGCGGAACACCATCTCGGTCTCACGCTGCAGAGAGCTCCGCAGGTTGGCGTCGAAGTCGGGCGAGTCGGGACGGGCATTCTTCAGCTCGCGCAGATAGAGCCACTGCCCGGCAAAATTGTTCACCAGCGCCTCTGCACGCGGGTCCGCGAGCATTCGCCGCACCTGCCGCTCGAGCTCCGCTGGTTCCTTCAATACACCGCGGACCGCCGCCTCGCGCAATTGATCGTCCGGGATTGAGCTCCACAAGAAGAACGAGAGCCTCGATGCGAGGTCGAGCTCGGTCAGGCGATACGCCGCGCCCGCAGCCACGCCCGCCGGCTCGCGCTCCATGCGGAAGAGGAACTGCGGATCGACCAGCACGCGCGCCACCGCGCGCCGGATTCCGAATTCGAAGCCGGCACTCTGCGGCCGAGCGCGGAAGAACTCGAGGAGCGTCTGCACGTCAGCGCTCGACTCCGCGATGGGCCGCCGATACGCACGCGTCGCGAGCGTCGAGAGAATCCGCTTCGCGCACGATTCCTCGTCGGCAAGCGATGTTGGCGAGCAGATCAGCACACGCCGGCGGCTCGGTGTGTCGCCCGGGCCGGTCACGTTGAACGGACCACTGATGACGACCTGTGTAATGCCGGGGGTACGCGCATTGACGTGAAAGATCCCGTCGGCGCCTGTCGTGCGCGTACGAACGACAGGTGCTGCGGCGAGCGTGTGCGCGCCCGCCGGAACACGAATGCGCGTTGCGCCGCGCCCCTGTATGGCGACCCGCGCACCATCGATCGCGACGTATAGATCTTCTGCGCGCGGGCCTGCCGCCGGTGGCCCGCCAAGGCGTGCCCCGCCTCCCTGCGCCACCTGCAGGTCGTACTCCGCATCGAGCGGGAATGTGTGACGCACGATGATTCCCCCTCGCGTGCCGAGGGGAAGACCATCGAGATGCACGTCCTGCGACAGATCGCCGGGAACGCGATAGACGGCGCGATCGAGACCGATGGACGGATCGCCAAGCGCGAGCCGGCTGATCTTCGCGGCCGCTGCGATGTAGCCCTCGATCAGGGCGGGTGACACCGTGAGGACATCGGCGATGTTGTCGAACCCGGCGGCCGAATCGTCTGGCGGGAGGAGCGCGCTGACGTCCACGTCAAGTGCGAGCAGGTCGCGAATCACGTTCGCGTACTCCGCCCGGTTCAGGCGGTGCAGCGCCGGTGCGCCCGGGTCGAGCTGACGTGCCGCCAAACGATCGAGCGCGGACTCGAGCGACGCGGCGAATGTCTCGCGCGCGGCTGCAGCCGGCCTGGGCGCACCGTCGGGAGGCATCATGCCGGTCCGCAACTTGCGGACGACTTTCTCCCACACGTCCGCGTGCCCGTCGAGCATCCGCGGGTCGAGCGTGTCCAGAGCGAGCCCGCCGCTTTTCACCCGCGCGTTGTGGCAACTGACGCAGTACTGCTTCAGGAACGCGGCATCGGGCGGCGCCGCGGCAGACGTCCGGACGTCGGGTCCCTGGCTCTGTGTGAGCGCAGGCGCAGTGGCACATGCGAAGACGATCGCGGCGCACCAGAGAACTCTGCTCGTCACTTCCGTGCGTCTCCCGTGGGCCCGCCACGCTCATTTGCCAGCTTCTTGATCAGCGCCATCGTCGACGGCTTCGCGACCGGCGAGTTCGTCGCCAGGAACACGCCTTCCGCCCAGACCAGCGGGGTGCGGCCCTCTTTGTCGGGCACATCGATCTTTGCACCGTGCTTCACGAGCAGCTCGATGATGTCGTCCGATCCGCGGTTGGCCGCACCATGAACCGCCGCCAGCCCCATGGCGTTCACCGCGTTGACGTCGCCGCCGATCTCGAGACAGAGCTGGACGGCCTCGAGCCCGTATGCCGGCGATTCCGAGAACGTCTGGCCGGCCACCCAGTTGACGCCGGCCGCCGCCATCAGCGCGGTCGTGCCGTTGAATGTCGTGATGTTCGGATCGGCGCCCTTCTCGAGCAGACGGCGCATGACCGGAACGTCGCCCGACTGCGCCGCACGGATGAACGCCGTCTGGCCCGTGAAGTCCACCCACTCGAGCGAGCCAAGCGGCAGCATGTAGCGGCGCTGCGGAGGAAACTCCTTCACGCGCGCGTTCACATCGACGCCTTTGTCGAGAAGCATCGTAATGATCTGCATCGCCGCGTCGCGATCGACGCCGTTCTCGGTTGCGCCGCTGCGGATATCGAGATTGCGGATCTCCACGGCCGCCCACAGCGGCGTGCGACCGTAAGCGTCTGCCTTGCGGACGTCGGCACCGGCCGTCACGAGGTAGCGGGCCACGTCGAGCTGGTTGTTGGTAATGGCCATCATCAGCGGCGTCATCCCGTTGGGGTCGGCCGCGTTCACGTCGGCGCCAGCCGCAACGAGCGATTCAGCTGACGCACGCGCGCCGTCGCGCGCGGCAAAGAGCAATGGCGTCATGCCGCCAGGCGTCGGCAATTGCTCACCCTGCGGAGGTACTCCGCCGCGGACGATCCCTACGCCGTGGGAACCGCCGCCCGCACCGGGCGGGCGCACATCGGGCTTCGCGCCGACACGGGTGCGTGCATCCACCGCCGCACCATGCTGAAGCAGCATGGTGACGATCGCCCCTTTGTCGTCCCGCACCGCATACATGAGCGCGGTGTGGCCCAGTTCAGGCTCGGCGGCATTGACCTGCGCACCGCGATCCAGGAGCAGTCGCACGACGTCATCATTCCCTGCGCGGACTGCCGCCATCAGCAGTGTGTCTCCGGTGCCATCAACCGTGTTGACATCCGCACCAGCGCTCAGGAGCCGCGTCACGATACCAGCGTTGCCCTGTTCGGCAGCGATGTAGATCGGCGTGATGTGGAATGCATTGGCGGCGCGGACGTTCGCACCTGCCTTGATCAACTCGTCAACGGTGGCCAGATCGTCGGACCAGACAGCGAAATGGAGCGCGGTTGCCCCATCCGCGTCCACGGCGTTCACGTCCACGCGCTCCCGCAGCAGCAGACGGATCGCGGCCGCGTCCCCGCGTGCTGCCGCCTGCACAAGACGCTGATCGGCATTCGCCGTGCCCGGCTGTGCCAGTAGAGCCACCAACGCCAACCCAGTCAGGATCTGTGAATTGCTCACGTGGTAGATCTTAAGGTCCGAGTCGCGCAAAAACCTGTCAAATCTCGCTCAGCGCTCCGGCGCTGCCGATCTGTGCGTCTGCTGATCGTCAGGACGTCGAGACAACGCCCGCGCTCGGTGACGGGGACTCCATTCGGGTGGACGGCAGTGGTGTCAAACGCCCTGCCGGCGACTCGAAGTAGAGGTCGGTGGCTCACGGCTCTGCGATGTCGTAGAGGAAGCGATATCCTCGCAGATAGATATCGCCGTCCACGAGCGCAGCGGACGCATCGAATTCGTCGTCGAGCGAATTCCTGGCCAGTACCGCGAAGGCCGCACCATGACGGATCACAAGCGTGGTGCCGTCGCGGCTCGTAAGATACACGCGGTCACGTGCTGCGACCGGCGACGCGTAGATCTCGGAGATCCCCGCCAGCCGCTGGAGCTGATAATGCGGCGTGCCCGTGCTCGCATCGAGCACCGAGAGGATTCCCGAGTTGCTCTTGAGGAAGTAGAGAAAGCCGTCGTACAGAATCGGCGAGGGAACGTAGGGGGTGTCCCGCTCGAGCGTCCATGCGATCGCGCTGGTGCGCGTGATGTCGCCTCTCGCATCCGCGAGGCGGACGGCCGTGAGCTTGCTGCCTTTGAACCCGCTCATCGCGAACACCATCCCGTCGCCCGCCACGGGAGACGGAATCGGGTTCATCGTGAGGCCGCCGCCCTCCCACACGAGCCGGCCGGTTTCGAGATCGTAGCTTCGGATTCGTTTTTCGCCGGCGGTGACGACCTGCGCGCGCCCCTGGTGCGTCACGACGAGGGGCGTCGCCCACGAGTCCACTTCGTCGCGGCGCACGCGCCACAACTCTTCTCCGGTCCGCGCATCGAGCGCCATGATGCTGGATTCACCCTGGTGATCCCACACCACCACGAGTCGATCGTCGTGCAGAACAGGAGTGCTTCCCGACTCGCCGACGTCCGCAAACATCCTCTTCTCGCCGAGCTGCTTCTGCCAGAGCAGGACGCCGTTCATGTCGTACGTGTAGAGGCCGCTCGAATCGAAGAACGCGTACACGCGCTGCCCGTCGGTGATTGGGGAGCTCGAGGCCCATGTTCCGTCCTTCATCGAAGGCTGGCGGGGACGCTCCTCCTGCGCCGTCCGTTCCCATACCGTGCGTCCCGTCCGGCGGTCGATCGCCATCACGACGAAACGATGGACGTCCCTTGGCTGCAGGCTGGCCCGCGACTCATGGGCGGCGCCGCCATCAACACCCACCGGAACGGCCGACATGAGGAAGATGCGATCGCCCCAGACGACCGGCGACCCCGATCCGCGTCCCGGAATTTCACGCTTCCAACGGATGTTTCTCGTCTCGCTCCACTCCAGTGGAGGGGTAGCCGTGCGCGAGATGCCCGTCGCATACGGTCCCCGCCACTGTGGCCAGAACCGCTCCGCGGGCCCGACCTGCGCGATCGGGAGCGAACCAAGAGCCGCGACAAGCGTCATCGCGGTTCCAATGCTCGAAGCGCGACCACTCGCGGCGTGGACCTTCGACCGCGACGATGACATGGGCGATCAATACCACACCCTGACGTCTCGGTCCTGCCGTAGATGAAAGCGCGCGGCGTGTCGATCACCGGCGCCATCCGGTCGATCCCGAAAGACCCGCGCGCCAACCATCGCACCGCCGAACGTGCCAGGCAGCACTGGCTCGCCGGCCAATCCGCTGGCGATGTTCTGAGCGCGGGGCCTGACGCGATAAGACCTGTCGAGACGTCGCGCGGACGTTCTGGAGCTACTTGGACAGCGGCCCCGGGTTCTCGGCGTTCCGCGGGACGGGCTTGCCCCAGACCTCGAACTTGGAGACGGCGACGAAGCCACCGACGCCGTGGCCTGAGCCCGGCATCAGCTGCGCCCAACCAATCTCGTCCACCTTGGACAGGTCCGGCTTCTCCACCCAGCTCCCGCGGGTGACCGTCTGGGGCACCTCGAGTTTCAGCCACCGCAGCGACGACAACACAATCTCGTTCTCGACGTGAGAAACGTCGGGTGTGCCGGTACCGGGATCGCCCACAAGGAACGTCCCGTCCGCCAGCTTGACGACAAGTCTGGCCACGTGAAACCCCGAGACATACGTGCCCCAGATGACACGACCGCGGTTCGACAGATCCACGAAGTTGTTCTTGTGACGCAGCGTCACGGTCACGGCGCCACACGAGCCGGCCCAGAGCTCGGGCCTCTCGATA
>JBKPSC010000183.1:0-10469 GCA_046734915.1 Acidobacteriota bacterium
CGCCGCGTCAACGAGCGAGAAAATCGCACCGTTGGCGCCGATGCCGAGTGCGAGCGTGATCGCCGCGACGAATGTGAACGCCGGTGACGCTTTCAGCTGCCGCACGGCGAAGCGCACGTCGCCTCGCAACTCCTCGAGCCACTGTGTCAGCCGCATCTCTCGATCCCTCTTTCTGCCAAGGTCTACACAGGTTCGTTTGAGCTGGCCGGCATCACCAATTCGCGCGAGCACCACCTCGCGCGCGGTCCGGGGGTCCAGACCCTTGTCGACCAATTCGCGCGTACGCATCTCGATGTGGAAGGCGAGCTCTTCATCGACTTCCGCGTCGACCGACACGCGCCAGAGCCAGGAACGCAAAGATCGTTTCATCTCTCGTTTACCCCGCCGATGTCCCTCATTCATTTCTGAATGCTGCCACCGGGTCGACTCGTACAGCCCGCAACGCGGGTACTGCGCACGCAACCATCGCGGTCAATACGAGTACCGCGCTGACCGACGCGAACGTCACCGGATCCCGCGGTGTCACGCCGAAAAGAAAAGCCGCCACGGACTGCGCGAATGCGAACGCAAGCGCGAGCCCAATCGCGACGCCCACTCCAATCACCCGGGCAGCGCTCCCCAGCACGAGGCCGAGCACGTTCGTCGCGCCGGCCCCAAGTGCGATGCGAACGCCAAACTCGCGCGTGCGTTGCTGCACGGAGTAGGCCAGCACGCCGAAGACACCAACCATCGCGAGGACCAGCGCCAGCAGCGCAAACGTGCCGATCAGCACCGCGCGAAACCGCGGCCTCGCGGTGGCCTCATCGCCGATCGCCGATATCGTCCGGATACGTGTTGCGGGCCGATCCCGGTCGACACGCCCCAGGGCGGCGCGTACACCGGTAGCCAGCGCCTCTGCCCGCCCCTCGATCGGCTGCACGATCAGGGTCGCCGTCCACCAGGGGTTCTGCGCGATCGGCACGTAAACATGCGGCTGCGGTTCTGCTTCGTCGGGTCTTTCCTTGACCTGCCCGACCACGCCGACGATCTCGCGTGAGATCGCCCGCGGCGGCACCACCATCGCGTTGATCGAGATGCGCGTCCCCAGCACCGTGCGGCCGTGAAGGAAGCGGCGCACGAACTCTTCGTCCACCAGGCAGACATCAGGACTGCCAGCAACATCAGTGTCCGCGAGACCGCGCCCTTCGAGCAGGGCGACGCCAAGCATCGGTAAGTAGGACGGGCTCACGATTTGATAGCCGGCCAAATCGCGATCGGCCTGCGGGCGCGGTGGCTCGCCGTCGATTTGAAAGCCCTGCCCGTACCACAAACCGTCAAACGGCAGCGCGCTGGCCCAGGCAACGGACCGCACTCCGGGAACCTGCACGACCTCGCGTTGGTAGGCCTCGTACTTCCGCCGCATGGATTCCGGGGTGCTCGGGCCCGGCCCGCCCGCGCCCACGACCATGGTGAGCATGTCGGATGCGCGAGAGCCAGAGTCGACGCTCTCAAGCGCCAGTAGGGTACGCAGCAGCAACCCCGCCCCGCACAACAGGAATACCGCAACGGCGACCTGACTGATGGCCAGCACGCGTCGAAAACGTGCGCTGGAACTCGTCACCGTGCGTCCATCATTCGTCATCGCCTGCACCGGCGCCATCCGCGTGACCTGCCATGCCGGTGAAAGACCGTAGAGGACGGCGACCACGATCGCCGCCAGCGCGCAGAACGTCAGCACGCGACCGTCGAAGCCGACCGTTACCGATTCGGGGATCAGGCCTGGCGGGATGAGTGCTGGCGCGGCCCACAGAATCGCCGCGCCGAACGCGGCTCCGCTCAGGCCGCCCAATATCGCAAGGACGAGGCTTTCAGTCAGGACTTGCCGGACGATTCGTCGTCGTCCGGCGCCGAGTGCTGACCGTATCGCAAACTCACGCGACCGCGCGGTGGCGCGCGCGAGCAGAAGATTGGCGACGTTAGCGCAGCACATGAGGAGCACGAGACCAACAACACCGACGAGCAGAAACGCCGTGAGCCTCAGTTCCCTGCGGATGACGCTGGCGCGCAAAGGAGTGGCTGTCGCCACGTGTCCTTTGTTGCTGCCCGGCGACTCTCGCGCAAGGGTGGCGGCGACGGCCGAGATGTCGTCGCGTGCCGCCTCCGGCGTCGCGCCAGGCTTCAAGCGTGCGATCACCTGCAGGTAATGCGGATACCGCTGAGCGGGGCTGCGATCGGCGGGCGGGTTCAGCAGCGTCCACATCATGCTGGGGCCCGCGCTGGTCGTGCCGGGAAGTTCGAACTGAAAGGCTGCGGGCACGATGCCGATGACAGTGAACGCCTGTCCGCCGAATCGAGTAGCACGACCGACGAGAGCCGGATCGGCACCGAAACGGCGCCGCCAGAAGCCCTCACTCAATACCACCACGTTCGGCGCCGGCCCCTCGTCGTCGTCCCGAAACGTTCGACCGGCGATCGGCGTTACTCCCAATACATCGAAGAAACGTGCGGTGACCGCCTGAGCGGGAATTGGTTCAGCGACACCGTCATCCCCGATGATGGAGCCTCCGCCCCGGACAACGGCAGCCATTCCGGAGAAGCTGCGCGTGCGCTCGGTCCAATCGACGAAATCGACCGGGTTGACCGCACCCCCAGGCTGACCTTGAAAAAACTCCGAGAGCACGACGAGCCGGTCTGGTTCGGGAAATGGCAGCGGGCGCACCAGCGCGGCATCCGCCAACGCAAACATCGCGCTGTTAGCGCCGATGCCGAGCGCCAGCGTGATCGTTGCCACCAGCGTAAAGCCAGGTGACATCCTCAGTTGACGAATTGCGAACCGCACATCCTCTCTGAATTCTTCAAGCCACTGTGTCAGTCGCATCTCGCGCTCCCTCTTTCTTCCCAGGTCTACGCATGTGCGTTTGAGCCGAGCCGCGTCGCCAATCCGCGCCAGTACCATCTCGCGAGCGATCCGTGGGTCCACTCCTTTGTCGATCAGCTCGCGCGTCCGCATCTCGACATGGAAGGCAAGTTCATCTTCCACCTCCTGAGTGATGTCGACACGCCAGAGCCACGATCGAAGCGATCGCTTCATTGCTCGCCGTGGGCCGGGTCCTGCTCTTTGGACGCAGCGGGTCTACAAAGCAAAACCCGCCCTACATCGCAGTGATCGAGTCCGCTCTTACTCATTTCGAAAAGCTTCAACCGGATCCACACGAGTCGCGCGGATCGCTGGTGCCGCAGCTGCGAGAGCTGCTGTCACAGCGAGAACACCAGCGACAGACGCATACGTCACCGGATCGAGTGGCTTCACACCGAACAAGAACATGGAAATCAGTTGACTAAGACCGGCAGCCGCAACAAGGCCAACGACAGTACCGACGGCGATCACGCGAGCTGCGCTACCCAGGACCAGGCTCAGCACACTTGTCGCAGTCGCGCCCAATGCGATGCGCACTCCGAGCTCGCGGGTGCGTTGCTCGACGGAATAGGCCAGCACACCGAAGATGCCGACCATGGCCAACGCCAGCGCGAGCCCCGCGAAGGTTGCAACGATCGCCGCGCGGAATCGATGCGGCGCCGTTCTCGAGTCCGCGAGATCTGTTAAGGTCCTTTCCCGCCGCACCGGTACGTTCCGGTCGATTCGCGCGACGACTTCACGGATTGGAGCGAGAAGTCGGCCGACGGGTCCGTCCAACGATTGAACGACAAGGAACGTGTCGGTCCATGGATACTGCGCCAGGGGCACGTACACCATCGGCCGGTCCTCAGGATCGCTCATGCGCCCCTTGACCTGCCGCGCAACGCCGACGATCTCCCACACCGCCGGTACGTCGAATCCCGGGAAGAGCGGCTCGACGTTGATTCGTAGACCGATCGGATTTCTGCCTCCTAAGAGGCTGCGCGCGAACGCTTCGCTGACGATGCACACCGGTGTGCCTTCATTGGTATCAAGGTCGGTAAAGGAGCGTCCTGTGGTAACAGGGAGATCGAGTGTCGTGAAATATCCCGGGCTCACGGCCTGAAAATCAGCCAACGGAAGGTAGTCGCGCGCGACCGGCGGATCACCGACGATCGCCACTCGCTGCGGCGGCAGTTCGCTGTCGCCGTACGGCAGCCCGGTGGTCCATCCAATCGTCTTCACGCCAGCAAGCGCACTGACCTGGCGCGCCGTCTCCTCATAGAACGACATCAATGCTGGGAAGCTCGGATAGCGAGTCGCCGGCCGGGGCGCCGGCAGGCTGAAATCGAGCGTCAGCACGGTATCGCCGTCGGCGCGATATCCAGGGTCGAAGTCTCCGACGGCGAGCAAGGTTCGCAACAGCAGCCCGGCGCCACACAGCAGAAGAACTGCAGCCGCGACTTCACCTGCGACAATCAGATGCCGGAATCGACCGCCTCTTCGCGTGGCCGACCTGCTTTCGGACGCGATCGCCTGAACGAGCGAGGTTCTCGCGGCCTGCCATGCCGGCACGAGACCAAAGAGCACGCCCGCCATAAAGCTGGCTGCCGCGCAGAAGAACACGACCCGGGCATCGAACCCGAGACTCGCTGCGGCCGGCAGCAGCCCCGCAGGGATCCTCGTGGACGCCACCCTGAGAATCGTGGCCCCGACGCCGAGGCCAAGAAGACCGCCAAAGGTCGCGAGCACGAGACTCTCGGTCAGCAGCTGCGCGGCAATGCGGGACCTCCCCGCCCCGAGCGCCGCCCGCAGGGCCAGCTCACGCGATCGCACGCTGCCGCGCGCCAGCAGCAGGTTGGCCACATTGGCGCAACACAAGAGCAGCACGAACCCGACGACGCCGAAAAGAAACAGTGATGTCAGCTGCAGCTCGGGTCCCATCACAGCAGCACGCAGCGGCTCGGCATTCATGCTCCAGCCCTTATGGGTCGCTGGGTAGTCGCGCGAGAGCCTTTCGCCGAGAGCGGCGAGATCCGCCCGCGCGGCCTCCAGCGTGACGCCTGCCTTGAGACGGCCAACGATTTGAAGCGACCGTGCGCCCCGGGCGACAGCTACCTGAGACAGGCCAGGTGGTGAATCTGCCAGGAGCGTCCAGATACGCGCCGGCCGCTGAAGTTGAACAACGTCGGGCACGACCCCGATGACCGTGAATGGCTCACCGTTCAGCCGGACTTCTCTACCGATCAACGAGAGATCCCCGCCGAATCGGGTGCGCCACAGACCCTCGCTCATCACGACGACTGCGGCGCCCTTGCCTTTGGCTTCCTCCGGCACGAACGTTCGCCCCGCGACCGGTCGCACGCCGAGCACGTCGAAGAATCGTGTGGTCACGAACTGTCGATCGACGCTTTGCAGCGTTCCGTCAGTTCCCTCGAGCAAAGGGCCGCCGCCGATCCCCATGTTGATCCCGCCGAACCCCTCGAATCTGCGGGTCTGCTCTTCCAGGTCCAGGAGTGTGACGGGCGATACAGGGACTCGGGGAAACGTCGGGGCACGTTCCCACACCATGACGAGACGATCGGGATCGGGATATGGAAGAGGACGCATCAACGTTGCGTCGGCGAGCGCGAACATGGCGCTGTTGGCACCGATGCCGAGCGCAAGCGTGATCGCCGCAACCGCCGTAAAGGCCGGCGACACCTTCAACTGCCGCAGCGCGAATCTGACATCGTCACGACGTTCCCCGATCCATCGCGTCACGCGCATCTCACGGTCTCGCTTTCTTCCAAGGTCCACGCATGTACGCCTGAGCCTGTTCACGTCTCCGAGCCGCGCCAGCACCATCTCGCGAGCGATCCGAGGGTCCAGTCCCGTGTCCACCAGTTCGCGCGTGCGCATCTCGATGTGGAAGGCGATCTCTTCATCGACCTCTTGATCGAGTGGCACGCCCCACAACCGGGAACGCAGTGAACGTTTCATCCTTCGACCTAAGTCGATTGCGCCAACAAGATCTTCGATACGCCCGTCGCAAATTGACGCCAGGCAGCCGTTTCTGCTTTCAGTTGTGCACGCCCGTCTGGCGTCAGCCGATATAACTTCGCGCGACGGCCGAGCTCGGACTCTCCCCACTCCGCCTCGAGCCAGCCGCGCCGTTCCATTCGGTAGAGCGCGGGATACAGCGAACCTTCCTCGACGACGACGCTCTCGTCGGAGGCATCCTCAATGAATTTCGCGATGGCGTAGCCGTGCCTGGGACCCGTCGTGAGGGTTTTCAGGATCAGGGCATCCAAGGTTCCGTGGAGCAGGGCGTTCGGGGTCTTGAAAGGCATTGGCCTCCGCCAGGGCTATTACCAAGACTCTCTGGGTAATGACTTGGACGGAGGAGGACCCCGGAAGGTTTACTGAAAGTTCAAAGTTTAAAGTGTCGAAGTTGGTAAGTAAGTTGAAAGTGCGCCCAGGCGTCGCGACCAGCCCGACCGTACTTCCAACTTACCTCCCTACTTTGACCTTTTGAACTTCTCTACTTTCAGATTAGCGATTAGCGGCGTAGGTCTTACTGAATCCGTTCCTCGCATTGGTGACGGTGAACGACCCGTCTTCCTTTGCGGAGACTTTGATCCAGTAAGCCGTACCGTTATGTGCGGGCGGCGGCGCGGCGCCGGCCCCGGGAGCGGGCGCCGCGGCAGCCGCAATCGGCATCGCCGCCGGCTGCTCGTCGACGCCGTTGGCGATGAACAGCCCAGGCACCGTGTATTCCTGGCCACTCAAGAGCGAGAAATGGATCTGCCACAAGTCCTCGAGGCGAGGCGAGGAGAACAGGACTTTCATCGCATCCGGCTGCCCGCCCTTGCGGGTCCCGTTGTTCAGGATGGCCACTCGCGGCTCGAGCGCGTGCACCAGCACCTCTGAATTCGAGATCGGCTGGCCGTGGTGTGACACGACAAACAGATCGACCGTCCCAAGGCGATTCGACGGGCACATCAGGTCGAATTCCTTGTTCCACGTAAGGTCACCCATATGCACGACCTTGAACCGCCCGAACGTGATGTGCGTGCCGACCGACTGCGCATTCTCGGTCGGATCGGGGTCCTTCGGCTTGTACGCGGCACAGTAGGGGTTTGCCTTTCCAGCTCCGGGCAACGCAGTCGTCATCGCCTGGCCGGCTGACGCAACCACACGGACATCAAGACCTTTCACGGCAATGCGGTCGCCTGGCTTTGCGACCGTGTGCTTCGACTTCGCGTAGAGACCGGGGTAGACCTTCTGGAGAAATTCGTCCACGGCCGCAGCAGGCTGCACGTTGGGTCCATGGTCGATGAATTCGCGGATGGGAATACGCCCGGCCAGGTTCTCCATCGCGCCGTAGTGATCGCCGTGGTAGTGAGTGGTGATGAGGTGATCGAGCTGACTGAGGCCGGCATCTTTGATAGCGGCCATGATGCGGTCGCCATCGCGCGTTGCCGCTGCCCCACCATTGCCCGTGTCGATGAGCAGCGACTCACCCGAGGGCGCGACGAAGAGCGTCGCATTACCACCCTCGACGTCGACGAGATAGATGTCCAGCGTCGTCCTCGACTGCGCCGACAGCGCAACGACGCACAACGCGACTATAAGGAACGAGAGCGATCGGCGCATGGCGGGCCCTCCGCGTACGTAGAGTCCGGCTACCGGGCACCGAAGCGCCCCGCGCGACGGCGGCAGCCGGACTGTCGCGTGGCGTAGGCTAGCATGGCTGACGGAAACTTGCCGGCATCCGTGCGCTGCGATACAGTGCGCCCGGCCCGCGAGGAGGCGCCTATGGCTAAAACGGGACGGAACGAGCCGTGCCCCTGCGGCAGCGGCAAGAAGTACAAGAACTGCCACGAATCGAAGACCAGCAGCTCCCGGACGTCTCGCATCCTCATGGTTGTGGTTGGCGCGGCGCTGCTCGCAGCCATCGCTGCGGGCGTGGCCTCAGTCACCAGCGAACGCAGCCGCAGCTCCGTGCGAGTCTGGAGTCCGGAGCACGGCCACTATCACGACGCCAACGGTGTCCAGGTTCCCTAGGATGTGAACCAGGCCGGGCGGCCCCACGTATTACTGCTGGACCCGGGCTGCCAACCAACCCGCTCACAAGCCCGTCCAAGACGTCCAGGACGCCATGGCATGGCATCGCGGTGGAGGTGTGTCTCATGTCGTTGTGGCTGAAGGAGCTTCGTCACTCTGTTCGCACACTGCGGCAGAGCCCAGGATTTACGGCCGTCGCGATCCTGACACTGGCCATCGGCATCGGCGCCAATACCGCCATCTTCAGCTTCGTCGATGCGATGTTGCTGAAGCCACTCCCCTATCCCGACGCCGATCGCATCGTCCGGGTCATGGAGAAGCCGCCCAGGGGCGCGCGCAACGGTATCTCCACACTGAACTTTCTCGACTGGCAGCGAGACAACACCGTCTTCGACTTCATGTCTGCGCAGACGGGCGATGCCGTCACGCTGACCGGTGGCTCTGAACCGATCCAGCTGCGAGGCGCACTCGTTTCCGCCGGCTACTTCAAGGTGTTTGGCGCCGAGCCGGAGCTGGGCCGGACGTTCCTGCCCGGTGAAGACGAACTCGGCAAACACCACGTGGCGGTCATCAGTCATGCGGTCTGGGCCAGCCAGTTCGGCTCGGATCCATCGATCGTCACCCGCACTGTCCTTCTCAACAACGAGCCGCACACGATTGTCGGCGTGCTGCCAGCCCGGAGTGCGTTCGACCGCGCACCAGTCCAGATCTGGCGGCCGCTGGCCTTCAGGCCCTCGAACATGACGCGCGACTTCCATTGGATGATCTCGTTTGCCCGTCTGAAGGACGGCGTCACGCTCGCGCAGGCTCGCGCCAACATGGACGCAATCGGCAAGCGCATCGAAAACGACTTCCCCGCCTCGAACAAAGGCTGGGGTGTCGTCGTCGAGCCATACGCCGAGACCCTCATCAACCCCCAGGCTCGAACGATCATTCTGCTGCTGCTCTCGTCAACTGGCTTCCTGCTGCTGATCGGCTGTGCCAACCTCGCGAACCTGGCGCTGGCGCGCGGTGTCTCGCGAGAGCGCGAGGTCGTCGTGCGCGCGTCGCTCGGTGCGGGACGCTGGGATCTGATCAGGCAATTCCTCACCGAGAACGTACTCCTCTCGATCTGCGGCGGGTTATTCGGACTGGCGATCGGCTACGGGCTCATGAAAGCGATGGGGTTGATGCTGCCGCCATTCACGCTCCCGCGCGAGGTCAACGCGAGCATCGACGCGCGCGTCCTTCTGTTTGCGCTGATCGTCTCGATCGCGACCGGCATCCTGTTCGGGATGGCTCCGGCGCTTCAGGCCACCAAGCCCGACCTCGCCGCAGCCATGAAGGAGGAGGGGCGCGGGTCGAGCGGCGGTGCCGGGCGGCGTCGGCTGCGCGATTCGCTGATCGTCGCGGAAATCGCGCTCGCGTTCATGCTGCTGGTCGTGTCAGGCCTCATGATGCGGAGCTTCCTCGGGCTCCTCAACATCGATGCGGGCTTCGACTCGAACAACCTCCTCACGATGCGGCTGCCGGTGACGATCGAGCAGTTCCCAGAACCCGAGCAGATGAATCGATACCTGCGCGAAGTGCGTACGGCGGTGGAGGCCGTGCCCGGTGTGCGCGAGACGGCGTACAGCTGCGCGGCACCGATGCAAGGGACGTGTTACGGCATGCCGATGCAGGTGGCGAGCAAGCCGCGCGTCGATGTCGCGAACCGAGACGGCGGCTTCTACAAAGTGGTGAGTCCCTCGTACTTCTCCGCGCTGGGGATCAAGCCGATCAAAGGGCGGTTGCTTGCCGACACCGATACGAGCAATTCACCACCGGTGCTGGTCATGAACGAGCGCCTCGCCAATCGCTACTTCCCCAAGGAGGATCCGATCGGGCAACGCATCCTGATCCAGAAGATCGTCCCCGGGAAGACGGAGCTCGGCGACGACATCGCGTGGGAAGTCGTCGGCGTGATTGGCGACGAGAAGATCGGCGGGCCCGAGGACGTTCAATCCGCCGGCGTCTACGTCTCCAACGAGCAAACCCCGGTCTACGGGATGGTCCTCAACATCCGCGCCAGCGTGAACCCGCTGACACTCCAGCAGCCAATCACGGCCGCGATTCGAAGCGTGAACAAGGACCAGGCGATCAGCGACATCCGGAGCGTGGATCAAATCAGGGATCAATCGATGGGTGGTCGCCGTCTTGTGTCCGTGTTGCTCGGAACGTTCGCGACCGTCGCTCTCGTCCTCGCCGGCCTCGGGATCTACGGCGTGATCTCGTACAACGTCGCGCAGCGGACTCGCGAAATGGGTATCCGCGCCGCACTTGGAGCAACGGAACGAAGCCTGCTGAGACTGATTCTCGATCGTGGCGTCCGCCTGACGCTGGTCGGACTCGCCATCGGCACGGGCGGCGCAATCGCGTTGACGCGCCTGATGGCGACGCTTCTCTTCGGCGTCGGCGCGCGCGATCCCCTGACAATGGTTTCCGTGGGTGTGATCCTGGCGGGAGTCGCCATCATCGCTTCGTACGTGCCTGCGCGTCGCGCCACTCGCGTCGATCCTGTCGTCGC
>JBKPSC010000184.1:0-20150 GCA_046734915.1 Acidobacteriota bacterium
ACGCGAAGTTGGTCAGGAACAGCAGGAGCGCGAGCGTTTGTGCGCCCGAGAAACCGAGCACGGCGCGCGCGGCGACGATTGACGGCACACGCAGTCGCGTTCCGATCGGTGCAAGAGCGGCGACCAACGCCGCGCCGGCCATTGCGCCGGCGCCGATGATCGCCAGCGAGTTGCCGATTCCGAGGCCTGGCGGCAGGCTGGCGCCGACCTGCAGCGTCGTGGCGACGATGTTGGCGCCGGCAAAGATCAGGAAAAGGTCGAACGGCCGCTGCGTCTGGCTGTCTTCGCTGACCGGCGAGAGATCGACGGCTTGCACCGCGTTAGCGTACTGCGAATTGGCGCACCGCCGGGCTGCAGTCTGCAGCCGTTTCGCAAGACGGGCGTTGCCTGCATCAGCCAGAGAGGAAAGAATAGAGAGCCGTCTTGATGACCCATCGCCTCTCCGTGGTTGCTCTCGCCGTGGTGTTCCTCCCGGTTGTCGCCGCTGGTCAGTCGCCTCGAGCGAACGGTGCCGGTGGCCCGGCGGCGGACCTCCCCGCACCCGTCCCCCCCGAAGTGATCACGCGTGCCGAGGACGGGCGAGTGGTGGTTCGGGCCATCCGCTTGACGGAGCCGCTCCGCGTTGACGGACGGCTCGACGAGGCCGTCTATCAGAACGAACGGCCAATCGGAGACTTCATCCAGGCTGTGCCGGCATCGGGTCAGCCCGCCACCGAGCGCACCGAAGCGTGGATCATGTTCGACAAAGAGTACATCTACGTGTCGGGCCGCTGCTACGACTCGGAGCCACCAGAGAAATGGACGGCCAACGAGCTTCGTCGCGACACGAACCAGTTGCGGCAGAACGACATGTTCGGCGTGATGCTCGACACGTTTTACGACCGCCGGAACGGCTACAACTTCTACACGAATCCGCTCGGCGGCTTCGCCGACCAGGTGATTACCGACGAGGGTAATCCCAACGTCGACTGGAATCCCGTGTGGCAGGTGCGCACGGGACGGTTCGAAGGCGGGTGGACCGCGGAGCTCGCGATTCCATTCAAGTCGATCCGCTACACCTCGGGCACGAATCAGACGTGGGGCGTCCAGCTGCGGCGGGCGATCCGGCGCAAGAACGAGTGGACGCACCTCACCGCGCTGCCGCCGTCCAACGCTGGTTCATCGAGCATCTTTCGCGTCTCGCGCGCGGCGACGCTCGTCGGTCTGGACTTACCGCCGGCCAGCAAGAACGTGGAGCTGAAGCCGTATGGCATCTCCAGAGTGACGACCGATCACCTTCGGACGCCGGCGCTCTCGAATGATCCTGATGGCGACGTCGGTCTCGACGCGAAGTACGGCGTCACGGCGAACCTGACCGCCGACTTGACGGTCAACACCGATTTCGCGCAGGTCGAGGTGGACGAGCAGCAGGTGAACCTCACGCGATTCCCGCTGGTGTTTCCCGAGAAGCGCGACTTCTTCCTCGAGGGCCGTGGGATCTTCGACTTCGCCCGGACCGGCGGCGGCGGCGGTGGCGGCGGCGGCGGTGGTGGCGGCGGCGGTGGCAATTCGAGTCCTGTCAACGGCGCGCCGACGCTCTTCTACACCCGCCGCATCGGGCTCAACGCCGGCCGCGTCATCCCCATCGACGTCGGCGGCCGGCTGACCGGGAAGGTCGGCAAGTTCAGCATCGGCATGCTGAATCTGCAGGCGGCTGACGAGCCGGTGTCGCGCACGCCGTCGACGAACTTCACGGTCGTCCGCGTGAAGCGCGACATCCTGCGCCGCAGCAGCGTCGGCGTGATGGCGACCAATCGATCGGAATCCAACGTGGTGCCCGGCGCCTCGAATCTGGCGTACGGCGTCGACGGTAATTTCTCGTTCTTCGAAGACCTGTCGATGGGCGGGTATTGGGCGCAGTCGCAGACCGAGGGCCGCTACAGCGATAGCAAAAGCTATCAGGGCCGCTTCGACTACGCCCCCGATGCCTGGGGCGTCCGCATCGACTACCTGAAGGTCGGCGACAATTACGATCCCGAAGTCGGCTTCACCCGGCGCGACAACTTCCGCCGGTCGTACGGGTCGGCCCGCTACAGCCCCCGCCCCAGAGGCAGCAAGCTCGTTCGCAAGTACACCACCGAGGCCACCTTCGAATATCTGGTGAACGGCGCCGATCAGCTCGAATCGCGGGCGCGCGGTGCGCGGTTCAACACCGAGTTCCAGAACAGCGACACGTTCACCGTCGATTTCAACAACAGCTACGAGCTGCTGATACGTCCGTTCGCCGTTTCACCCGGCATCGTCATCCCCACTGGCAGCTACGGCTTCAGCGACGTGACGACGACCTACGGATTCGGACAGCAGCGGCGGATGTCTGGCAATCTGGCGGTTCAGGTCGGCCAGTTCTACGATGGTGACATCACGGCCGTGACCTACAGCTCGGGCCGTGTGGCCGTGTTGAAGCAGTGGTCGGTGGAGCCGAGCTTTTCGGTCAACCACGTCGACCTGCCGGCTGGCACGTTCACCCAGAAGGTCTATCGCGCGCGCACCGACTACGGGTTCTCGTCGCGCATGTTCGCGAGCGCGCTCGTGCAGTACAACTCGACCGATCGGCTCTTCAGCAGCAATTTCCGCTATCGCTGGGAATACCGGCCGGGCAGCGAGCTCTTCGTCGTCTATACCGACGAGCGGGACACGACGAATCATGGCTACCCGCTGTTGCGAAACCGGGCGTTCGTCGTGAAGGTCAATCGCTTGTTCCGCTTCTGAGGAGACAATAGGTCTTACGTCTTAAGTCTTATGGCCTAGGGTTACCGTAGTTCGGGTTTCACTTGTGTCTAGGACCAAGACCTAAGACTTAAGACCTAAGACCTAAGACCTAAGACCTAAGACTTAAGACCCGAGAGGCCACCGATGCGTCCCACGACTGACGAGTACCTTCCTTACTTCGACCGCTATGTCTCGCTCGTGACCGAAGACGACGTGCTGGCGCTGATGAACGCGCAGGCAGCCAGCGTCCATGGCGCGCTCAGTGGGTTGAGCGACGAGCGGGCGGGCTATCGCTATGCCTCCGGGAAGTGGACGGTGCGCGAGGCGCTCGGTCACCTCATCGACACCGAGCGGGTGTTTGGCTACCGTGCGCTGTCGATCGCCCGCGGCGAGACGTTCTCGCTGCCATCCTTCGAGCAGGACGACTATGTGGCGGCCGCCGGTCACGATCGCGCACCAGTCGACGAGCTGGCCGAGGAATTTGCGACGCTGCGACGCAGCCACGTGCTGCTCTTCAGGCATCTCGATGACGGCGCGTGGCGGCGGATCGGCACCGTCAACCAGCATCCGACCTCGGCGCGCGCAGTGGCGTTCATCATGGCCGGACACGTCCGCCATCACGCACACGTCTACTCCGAGCGCTACGGCATTCCAGTCCGCGCATGACCCGCATCTGCGTGTTCGCCGGCTCGAGGTTCGGCGCGCGGCCGGCGTACCGCTCGTCGGCCGAAGCGCTCGGGCGCGCCATCTTGGCGCGCAACCTCGAGCTCGTCTACGGCGGCGCGCGCGTGGGGCTGATGGGCGTGCTGGCCGATGCGGTACTGGCCGGGGGCGGCCGCGTGACAGGCGTCATCCCCGAAGATCTCGTGGCACGCGAGATCGCCCACCCCGGGCTCGACGATCTCCGCATTGTCGATTCGATGCACGCGCGGAAGGCGGTGATGGCGGACCTGGCCGACGCGTTCGTGGCGCTGCCGGGCGGCTGGGGGACGTTTGACGAGCTGTTCGAGATCCTGACCTGGGGACAGCTCGGCCTGCATGCCAAACCGGTCGGCATCCTGAACATCGAGGGCTATTTCGACCCGTTCCTGTCTCTCATCGCGCACTCGACCGACGAGGGATTCGTCCTGCGCGAATCGGCGCGGGTGCTCATCGTCACGGACTCCGCTGATGCCTTGCTCGCCCAGCTCGTTTCGGTCGAAGCGCCGTTGGCGGCCGACCTGTCGCCGAGGCCTCCCCGTGCGTGAAATGAGGGCAGTGGGCCTGTCGGTCGCGGTGCTGGCGGCCACACTCGCCAGCGCGCAGGAAAATCCTGGCAGCCGGCCCCGGGCCCGCGATCTCGGCATCGTCGTCGGCGTCATGCCTGCCGGACCCCTCAACGCGATCACCGACGTCGCCGACGTTCGGGTGGGCCACCGGACGCGAGTCGAGGGACAGGGTCGCGAGGCCGTCAGGACCGGTGTGACGGCAATCGTGCCTCATGGCGGCAACCTGTTTCAGGAGAAGGTGCCCGCGGCCGTCTTCGTCGGCAACGGTTTCGGCAAGCTGATGGGATCGACGCAGGTGAACGAGCTCGGCGAGATCGAAACACCAATTCTGCTGACCGGAACTCTGAATGTCCCGCGTGTCGCCGATGGCCTGATCGACTGGATGCTTGGTCTGCCCGGCAACGAGCAGGTGCGATCGATCAATCCGGTCGTCGGCGAGACCAACGACGGAACGTTGAACGACATCCGCGGCCGGCATCTCGGGAAGGCCGACGTGTTCGCCGCTCTCGAGAGCGCGCGCGGCGGACCAGTCGACGAGGGTTCCGTCGGCGCGGGGACGGGCACGATCGCGTTCGGTTTCAAGGGCGGCATCGGTACCTCGTCGCGCGTGCTGCCATCGAACCTGGGCGGCTACACGGTAGGCGTGCTGGTCCAGGCCAACTTCGGCGGCGTCCTCACGATCAACGGGGCACCCGTCGGGCGTGAGCTCGGCCAGTACTACCTCCGCGATCAGCTGGCGCCACGGCGTGGCGCAGCGGCGACGAATGCGGCCGACCGCGCGGACGGTTCGATCATGATGATCGTCGCGACCGACGCGCCGGTCGACGCGCGAAATCTCGAGCGGCTCGCGGCGCGCGCGATGCTCGGCATGGCGCGAACGGGCGGCGCCTCGAGCAACGGCAGCGGCGACTATGCCATCGCCTTCAGCACGGCAACCGCCAACCGGATTCGGTCGATCGACGGCCCACGACAAGTGACCGTGCTCGGCAACGAGGCCATGTCGCCGCTGTTTCTGGCGGCGATCGAAGCCACCGAAGAAGCCATTTACAATTCCATCTTGAAGGCCACGACCATCGTCGGACGGGATGGCAACCGCGGCGAGGCTCTGCCGATCGATCGGACCGTGGATATTCTCAAGAAGTACGGCGCTCTGGGGGCGGGCCGATGAGACGCCGGCAAACCACGCGGTGCCTCGCGTAACTGATCTCGCCCGGGTTCGGTCGGTGCTCGAGCGCGACCGGCCGTGGGCGGCGTACGCCCTCGGCGATCTGAGCCCGGCGTTCGCGCCACAATGCGAGTGGCGGCTGGCCGACGGCGACGAAGCTCTCGTCCTCGCCTACCGCGGGTTCGATCCACCAGTCGCGTTCGCGATGGGATCCGATGTTGCGATCTCGAGCCTGCTCGACGAGGTTGATGCCTCGCAGCTTTCCCTCCACCTCAAGGTGTCGACCCTCAGCGCGCTGCCGCCGGCCTATGCGCCGACGACTGTGAAGCCCATGTGGCGCATGCTTCTCGACCGTGAGCGATTCGAGGTTCCCGACGACCGCTCCGTTGACGTCCTCACGACTGACGACCTCGAGGAGATCGCTGGTCTGTATCAGGACGGCCTGGCGCGGAACGAGGCGCCGGATTTCTTCTTTGCCGGCATGCTCGAACAAGGGACGTTCCGCGGCATCCGCGAGGAGGGCCGCCTGGTCGCCGTCGCGGGAACCCACATCATGGCCCCAGCACTCGGGGTGTGCGCGATCGGCAACGTCTATACCCGTCAGGATTCGCGAGGAAGAGGGCTTGCCGCCCGCGTGACCGCCGCGGTCGTGGGTCAAACCCTCCGCCGTGGGGCGACGACCGTCGTGCTCAATGTCCGGCAATCGAACGAAAGTGCCCGCCGGGTCTACGAGCGCCTCGGGTTTCGCGAGTACTGCGAATTCGTCGAAGGTTCGGCCCGGCGGGTTCAGCCGTATACGCTTCGAGTATGAGCCCCCGGCGCGCGTCACACTACGTCCTCGTTCTGGTGCTGCTGGCAGGGTCGGTGACGCTCTTGTCGCAGAGCGGAACTATCGACGTGCAGGTGCTCGCCATCAACGATCTGCACGGCACGCTGCAGACCCCAGCCGGGGGGGCGGGAAGGATCGGCTCCACGGAAGTCGGCGGCGTCGAGTATCTCGCGGCGCATCTTGCACGCCTTCGAGCCGGCCATCCGTACACGATCACCGTGTCGGCCGGCGACAACATCGGTGCGTCGCCGTTCATGTCGGGGCTGTTTCACGATGAGCCGACGATTGAAGCGCTGAACGCCGCCGGGCTCGAGCTCTCGGCAGTCGGGAATCACGAGCTCGACGAGGGCTGGTCCGAGCTCGCCCGGATGCAGAACGGCGGCTGTCATCCCCGGGATGGCTGTCAGGACGGGACACCGTTCGGCGGCGCGGCCTTCCGGTTTCTGGCGGCCAACATCGAGGTCGACCCGGCGCGGGCCGTGCCTCCCCAGCCGTTCGCCCCGTACGCCGTGCGCGAGTTCGACGGCGTGAAGATTGGCTTCATCGGCCTGACGCTTCACACCGTGCCGGACATCGTCTCGGCACCCGGCATCGCCGGGCTGTCGTTTGCCGACGAGGCTCGAGCCGGGAATGTCGCCGCCGCGGCACTCCGTCGCCAGGGCGTGCGGGCGATTGTCGTGCTGATCCATGAGGGTGGCCGGACGGCGAGTCAGACCACTGACATGTGCCGGTCGATGTCCGGGGCCCTTCCAGAGATCCTTCGACGCTTCTCTCCTGACATCGACGTTGTCGTGTCGGGCCACACGCATCGCGCCTACGTGTGTATGCTTGGCCGGACGCTGGTGACGAGCGCGGATGCGTTCGGCCGCCTCATCACCGACATCGACCTCCGCCTCGACCGCCGAACCGGCCGCGTTGTCGCCAAGTCGGCGTCAAACGTTCTCGTCACGCGCGATGTCAGCCGCGACGAACGCGTCTCGTCAATCCTTACCCACTATGCCCCGTTCGTCGACAAGGAAGCAGCCCGGGTCGTGGGATCGATCGTCGGGCCGATCTCGCGAGTTCGGAATGCCGCGGGCGAATCGCCGCTTGGCGACGTGGTCGCCGACGGGATGCTGTGGGCCTCGAACGAGTCACACAAAGGCGGCGCGGATTTCGCGCTCATGAACCCGGGCGGCATTCGCACCGACCTGGTGCGGGGAGCCGAATCGGGCGAGCCTGCCGGCCCTGTGACCTACGCCGACTTGTATCGCGTTCTACCGTTCGGCAACCAGCTGCTCGTACAGACGCTGAGCGGCGATGCCATTCGGCGTCTCCTCGAGCAGCAGTTCGACAATCCCACTCCAGGATCCGACACGATCCTCCAGGTCTCCGCCAATTTCAGCTACACCTACCGCCGTTCGCGGCCGGCCGGACAACGGGTCGACCCGGGTTCGATGCGCCTGAACGGCGCGCGGATCGATTTGCGGAATCGCTACCGTGTCGTGATGCCCGACTTCGTGTGGTCCGGCGGCGATCGGTTCAGCGTCGCGATGGAAGGGACCGACGTCGCGCCTGCGATCATCGATATCGACGCGTTGAGCAGCTACGCGCAACGCCACGCCCCGATTTCGCCGGGACCGGCCGATCGCATTCGACGCGAACCCTGACCCCTGCGTGGCGGGCTCAGGCTTAAACTCTCCGGGCCATGCGCAGCCACCGCCGTCCGTAATACACTACGCGGCGGCCGCGCATTCGCGCCGGTGAAAGGACTGGCTCGACCATGTTCCGCATCCGCGCCCGCCGTCGTATCCTCCCGGCTCTCGCCGCCAGCGTCGCCGCCGCCGTTGCGATTGGCGCCGTGATGGTCCGGCCCGTTCGGGCCGACGACAGCGACCATCTCGTGGCAATCGACCATTACGTCCGCACGAAGTCGACCGTGCCGGCGATGGCCGGTCAGCCCGCGCAGGTCTACGTCCGCGAGCGGGCGGCGGCTGGAACGGTGCTGCGAGCGGCCAACCTGACGGATCGTGTCGTACTCTTCATTCACGGCGCCGGCACTCCGGCCGAAGTGGCCTTCGACGTCCCGACGCAGGACTACAGCTGGATGGCGTACCTCGCGCGTGCGGGGTACGACGTCTTTTCCATGGACACGACTGGATATGGGCGCTCGACGCGTCCGGCGCCGATGGCCGACCCGTGCAACCTGGCGCCCGCTCAGCAGGCGTCGTTCATCCCCATCCTGCTCACCGCGCCCTGCGCGCCGAGCTATCCGCATCAGCTGACGACCATTCAGTCCGACTGGGACGACATCAACGCGGTCATCGACTACATCCGGGCGTTGCGCCGCGTCGATCGCGTCAGCCTCGTCGCGTGGTCGCTCGGCGGTCCGCGTTCGGCGGGCTACACGGCGCAACACCCGGAGAAGGTGCAGAAACTCGTGCTCCTGGCGCCGGCCTACAACCGCACCGCTCCGGCGGCGCCGCCGAAGCTGCCTGCCGAGGGCGTTCCGATGAACACCCAGTCACGCGCCGAATTCGTGGCGAACTGGGATCGTCAAGTCGGCTGTGCCGATCAATACGACCCCGCGGTGAGCGACGTCGTCTGGTCGGAGATGGTGGCCTCGGACAGCGTCGGCCGCACGTGGGGAACGGGCGTGCGGCGCGCGCCGCAGACGACGACCTGGGGCTGGAATCAGGCGATGGTCGCCAAGACGATGACGCCGACGCTGATGGTGGCCGGCGTCCACGACAAGCAGGTGCCACCCGAGCGCGTGCGCCAGTTGTACGAAGATCTGGGCTCGAAGCAGAAAGTCTTCATCGACCTCGCGTGCTCGTCGCACAACGCCATGTGGGAGCGCAATCACCGGCTGATGTTCCAGGCCTCGCTCGAGTGGCTGCAGCAGGGGACGGTGAACGGGAAATCCGAAGGGATGCTTCAGCTGGGCTACGAACTTTGCTTCGAGAAAGAGAAAAAACGTGCGATCAACCACGAAGACACGAAGTCACGAAGCGCTCCCGAGGATCTTCGCCCTTAGAACTTCGTGTCTTCATGCCTTCGTGGTGATCGTGTCAATGGCAACGGTCATCGCGGTAGCGGCGGATCCGCTGCCGCGCGCAACGGCTCGGGATCTGGGCCTGTCACAGGCGAAGCTCGATGAAGCGACGGCGCTGCTCGGTCGATACGTCAAAGAGCAGAAAATTGCCGGTGCCGTTGCAGGCGTCGCCCGGCACGGCAAGCTTGCCTACCTGCAGGCCGCGGGCGTGCAGGATCTGGCCACGCGGGCGCCGATGACCGAACGCTCGCTCTTCCGCATCTACTCGATGACGAAGAGCGTGACGGCCGTCGCCGTCATGATGCTCTTCGAACAGGGCCGCTTCTCGCTGAGCGACCCGGTCTCGAAGTACCTACCGGAGTTTGCCGCCGTTCGCGTCGCCGACGCGGGTGGCGGCACGCGGCCGCCAGCACGTCCGATCACGGTCGAAGATCTGCTCATCCACACGTCTGGCCTGAACCATCGGACCTCGGCTGAATACCGGACAGCCGCGGTGCGATCGCGGAAGATGACGCTCAACGAATTCGTGGGCAACGTCACCCGCGTTCCGCTCATGGAAGATCCGGGCACGCGGTATCGCTACAGCGAGTCGAGCACGGTGTTGGGGCGCCTCGTCGAGATCTGGTCAGGGCAACCCTTCGATGCGTTTCTCGCGGAGCGGATCTTCAAGCCGCTGTCGATGACCGATACGGGCTTCTGGACTCGCCCCGATCAACGTGGATTGCTGACCACGGTTTATGCGCCAGAGGGCGGAGGCGGCTTGAAGCCTGTGGAGCTCGAAGACGTGCCGTTCACCGAACGCCCGCCGCTTCTCGAGGGTGCCGTGGGTCTCCTGTCGACCGTTCCCGACTACATCCGCTTCAGTCAGATGCTGCTCAACCGCGGGCAACTCGACGGCGTGCGCCTGCTGAAGCCCGAGACGGTCGATCGCATCGTCACCAACGGGCTCCCCGAGCCTGTCATGAGGGCCCGCGGCGGACCGATGGGATGGGGCATCGGCAACGTGAACGTCGTCCTCGATCCGGCCGGCCTGCCATATCCCGCGAACAAGGGCGAGTACGGATGGGACGGTAGTGCCGGAACAATTTTCTGGGTCGATCCCTCGCTCCAGCTCGTCACCGTCCTCATGACGCAGAGCTCGCCCGCCGACCCGGACGGGCTTCGTCGTCAGTTCAAGACGCTCGTCCAGCAATCGATCGCCAACTGAATCACGCTAGGATCGAATGACGCACAAGGCCGTCGGCTCAGCCGGGGGTCTATAACGCGAGGAGCTGTTCGTGACGCGACGTGTGCTCATCGTTTTCCTGGCCGGCGTCGTGATGCTGGGTTCGCTATGGGCCGTCTTGATGCTTGGACGTCCGGCAACCCCGGTTGAGAGCGTGAACAGGGACGTAGCCGAGGCGCCTCCGGCGACCAATCCAACGCCAGCGCCTCCGGCAACGACCGCATCATCGCCTTCTGCCACGACGCCGACTCCTGCCCGTCCGGCGGAGCCGCGCAGGCGAGCGGCCGCCTCGGAAGCGCCAGTGGCAACAGCGGGTACGGGTCTGCCGGATCCCGATCTCGTGACGCTCCGCGTCGATAGCGACGTCGCCGGAGCCCAGGTCTTCGTCGACCGGAACTTTCTCGGCCAGACGCCCCTCGTCACGACCGCCGTAAAGCCAGGCGCACACCGGCTGAACGTCTCGGCGCCGGGCTACGAGGGCGTGGCCGAGAGCCTCGAGCTCGCACCAGGCTCACGCGACGTCGTGGTCAAGCTCCGTGAAGTCAAGCTGGCGGCGACGCTCGCCGTCGTCCACAAGCACCGCATGGGTTCATGCTCGGGACAGCTCATCGCGACACCCCAGGGTATCCGCTACGACACGACAGACAAGGGCGATCAATTTCAGAGCGCGCTGCTCGACCTGGAGACGTTCGAGGTCGACTACCTCGAGAAGAACCTGCGTCTCAAGACGAAGCAAGGCAAGCGGTACGACTTCACCGATCCCGATGGCAACCCAGACCGGCTCTTCGTGTTTCACCGTGACGTCGACAAAGCGCGCGAGCGTCTGAAAAAGGGCGATCCGCCCGCGCAATAGCCACGAAGACACGAGGTCACGAAGGCTCGCGCTTCTTGGCCGACTAGGAGGGTCCCCGTGTCTTCGTGCCTTCGTGGCTAACCGGCGCTGGCGACCCGTCAACGTGTGGGTTGAGGACGGCCGTGATGAACGAGTGGACGGGGGTCGAAACGCCCAGTTCCTGGCCGCGCCGCGCCACCGTGCCGCTCAGGAACGGCAGTTCGAGGCGTCGGCCCCGTTCGAGATCCTCGAGCATCGACGACTTCGTGCCGTAAGGCATGGCGCGGTGAGCTTTGATGATGGACGGAATCACCGCGTCGTCCAGCGGAATACCGCTGGCCTTGGCGACAGCGAACGATTCGTACAGCGCCTCACTCGCCATGGCCGTCAGGTCGGGATCGTCCATGACCACGCCGATCGGGCTGCGCGTGACGGCCGTCATGCCGCTGAACACGGAGAGCCGGGCGAACTTGGCCCAGATCTCAACCACCACTCGATCGCTCAGCACGGCTTCGAATCCGGCGCCCTGACAGGCCGCATAGAGATCGGTGAGCGACCCCGGAGGCGATCCGTCAAGCGGACCGAAGATGAGTCGTCCCATCGCCGTGTGCTTGATGACGCCGGGCTCCGAGATCACGGCCGACACGTAGCAGGTGCCGCCGGCCACGTGCGGGCGTCCGATCGCCTTTGAGAGCATGTCGACGCTCTCCACGCCGTTCTGCAGCGGCACGACCATCGTGTGAGGCGCCAGCATCGGCGGCAGCATCGCGAGCGCCGATTCGGTGTCATAGAGCTTCACCGCGAAAAGCACCACGTCGACCGGTCCCACAGTCGAGGGCTGATCGGTGGCGGCGACCGAAGCCAGGCTGACGTCGCCGTCCGGGCTCTCGATGCGCAGTCCCCGGTCGCGCATGGCCGCCAGGTGCGCCCCTCGCGCGATGAACGTCACGTCCGCGGTGCCGCGGGCGGCCAGCCGGCCGCCGAAATATCCTCCCACGCCGCCGCTGCCCAGAATCGCAACTCGCATCCGACAATCCTACTCTCACGAATTGAGGAATGAGGGAATGAGGGATTGAGGGAATGCGACGTCAGGGAATGAGTCAATCCATGAGCCGTGAGCCCTGAGCCATGAGCCCTCGAGAGGCATGCGAGCGAAGCGAGCTATGATTTCCGTCCATGACCAGGTACGGACGATCCCCCTGGATTGACGGATTTCCCAAATCGCGCCTGCCAGACCACGAACGGCAGCGTGGCCCGCTCTCGACCGACGTCATCATCGTCGGCGGAGGGCTGACCGGATGCGCGACCGCGTACGCGTTTGCCACCGCCGGGTTCAAGGTCGTGCTCGTTGAAGCGGATCGCATCGGACGCGGCAGCAGTGGCGCATCGTTCGGCTGGATCGGCGACGCTCCCGGACCGAGCTTTCAGCGGGTCGAACAGGCCGTGGGACTCAAGGCCGCGCGCCGCGCGTGGAAGACCTGGCGGCGCGGCGCGCTGGATTTTGCCGCGCTGCTCCGCCGCTTGAACGTCAAGTGCGACCTCGAGACGAAGAGCACGCTGCGCGTCGCGCGCACCGCCGAAGAGGCGCAACAACTCCGGCGTGAAATCAAGACCCGGCGTGAGGCCGGCGTCGATGTCGCGTTGATTACGTCCAGCCAGGCGCGCCGAGAGAGCGGCACCGACGCGATGGCCGCGATTCGCACCCGCGACGGCGCCACGATTGATCCCTACCGCGCCGCCCTCGGTCTCGCGGCTGCGGCGGCCGCGCGAGGCGCCCTCCTCTTCGAGCGGTCGCCGGCGAAGAAGGTCACGTTCAGCGCCAGGTTCGTGGATGTCGTGACCGCCGGCGGAACCATTCGCGGAGGGCGCGTGGTCATTGCGACCGGTCGCCCGACGCCGCTTTTCAAGGCGCTCGTCCGCCACTTCTGGTTTCGCAGTACCTATTTCGCGCTGACAGAACCGATTCCCGCGAAGATCCGCCAGACACTGGGTGCATCGTCCCGGGTCCTTCTGGATTCGACGGATCCCGCTCATCACGTCCGTTGGGTGGACGAGGATCGGTTGTTGGTGGCGGGCGCGGACGGACCATCGGTCGCGGATCGGCTGCGAGACAAGACGATCGTGCAGCGGACCGGACAGCTGATGTACGAACTGTCCGTGCTGCACCCGGATATTTCCGGTCTCGCGCCGTCGTACGGTTGGGACGCCGGGTACGGGCGAACGGGAGACGGCTTGCCGTACATCGGGCCGCACCGGAACTTCCCCCGGCACCTGTTTGCGTTTGGCTGCGGCAGCCACGCCGTGACCGATGCGTATCTCGCGAGCCGCATCCTGCTGCGCCACCATCAGGATGAAGTCGAGGCGGGCGACGAGGTATTCGGATTCACGACCAATCGCCTTTAAATGAGCGTCGACCTTCTCGCTTTCGGTCCGCACCCGGACGATCTCGAAATCGGCATGGGTGGCACCATCGCCCTGCACGGGTCGATGGGGCTGTCGGTCGGGTTATGCGACCTGACGGCCGGGGAGATGGGCAGCAACGGCACGCCCGAGGTTCGACGAGAGGAGGCCGCCGCAGCGGCAAGAACGCTGGGCGCGGTATTTCGCGAGAATCTGGCGTGGCGCGATCGGCGCATCGGCAAAGACCCCGGACACCTGGACGAAGCGGTCGCCTTCATCCGGCGGCATCGACCGCGAACAGTTGCCGTTCCGTACTGGAGCGATCGGCATCCCGATCATGTCGCGGCGAGCGAGGTCCTGACCGAGGCGGCGTTCAACGCCGCGCTGCGGCGCTATCCCGGTGCCGGCGAGGCGTGGAAGCCCGAGTGGATCTGCTATTACTTCATCAACGACAGCGTGCCTCCGTCGTTCGTCATCGACGTCTCGGCACAGTACGACCGCAAGCGTGAAGCTCTGGATTGCCACGCCAGTCAGTTCCGGCCGCCTGACGACAGCACGGCCGCGACCCGGCTGAACACGCCGCTCTTCCGTCAACTCATCGAAAGCCGCGACGCCCAGTTCGGGGCGCTGGCTGGCTGCCGCTGGGCCGAAGGCTTTGTGGTTCGCGAGATGCCGCCTCGAGCGAGCCTGATGCGGGGCCGCCCGTGAACATCGGCATCGTCTGCTACGCCTCGGTGGGGGGCAGCGGCATCATCGCCACCGAGCTCGGCAAAGTGCTGGCCGCGCGTGGCCATCAGGTGCACATCCTCAGCGCCGATCCTCCGGTGCGGATGCCTGACTATCAGCCCGGTCTCTCGTTTCACCGCGTCGAGACGCCGAGCTATCCGCTGTTTCGCGAGCCGCAGTACCTGCTGTCGCTGGCGAACAAGATCGTCCAGGTCTCGCGGCACGAGCACCTCGACATCGTCCACGCACACTACGCCATTCCACACGCGACGGCGGCCTACCTCGCGAAGCAGATCCTCGCGTCCTCCGGCTCGGGGGGAGTCCCGCGCGTCGTCACGACCCTTCACGGGACAGATATCACTCTGCTTGGCGGCGACCCGTCGTACCGCGAGACAGTCGCGTTCTGCATCGAGCAATCAGACGCCGTCACCGCCGTCTCGGAGAGCTTGAAGGCGGACACCTATCGCGAGCTCGGCGTCACGCGGGACATCCAGGTGATTCCCAACTTCCTGGATCCGACGCAGTATCAGCGGCGCGACGTGCCTGGCTTGCGAGACCGCCTGGCCTGTGGCGGCCGGCGCGTGCTAATCCACGTCTCAAACTTTCGTCCAGTCAAGCGGCCCGAAGCCGCGGTCAGGATCTTCGCCAAGGTCAGGGCTCGCGTACCAGCCATCCTGCTGATGGTGGGGGATGGTCCAGAATGCGTCGCCGCTCAGCGATTGGCGCAGGCGCTGGGCGTGGACGACGACGTCCACTTTCTCGGGGTCCAGGAGCAGGTCGTCCCGCTGCTGTCGGTTGCCGATGTATTCCTGCTGCCGTCCGTCCAGGAAAGCTTCGGCCTGGCCGCGCTCGAAGCCATGGCCTGCGAGGTGCCGGTCGTCGCATCTCGGATCGGCGGGCTGCCAGAGGTCATCGACGATGGCGTGAGTGGATTCCTTCACGAGCCCAGTGACCTCGACGGGATGGCCGATTCGGCGGTGCGGGTGCTGACCGACGAACCTCTTCGGCGGCAGATGGCGTCCAAAGCGCACCACACCGCGAGCCACCGCTTCAGTGACCAACGGATCGTGCCTCTTTATGAGCGCTTCTATGAGGCAATCCTTCGCGGTGAGCCGCAGGGGTATACTCCGGTCTGATTTTTCAACGAGGGGAGAGGCACTCGCATGATCCGAGCAGCAGGCGTGGCGATTCTCGGATTGCTGCTGGCGGTCAGTCCGGCCGCCGCACAGTCGCAAGCCGCGAACGGTTCCATTGAGGGTACGGTGAGCGATTCGTCTGGGGCGGTGCTACCTGGCGTCACCGTCACGATCACCAACACCGACAACGGCACAGAGCGCAGCGTCACCACGAATGCCGACGGGCTGTATCGTGCGTTGCTGCTGCCGCTAGGCCACTACCGGGTCGTCGCCGAATTGCAAGGCTTCAGGCGGTTCGAGCAGACCGCCCTCAATCTGTCCGTCGGCGAGACCGTCGTCGTCAATCCGACGCTTTCGGTCGGCGAGGTGAACGAGACCGTCACGGTCAGTGCCGCGGTGTCGGCGTTGAACGTCGCGCGCATCGACATCGGACACACCATGACCGACCTCGAGGTCCACAACCTTCCACTCGTGGCGCGCAATCCCTACAACTTCGCGCTGGTGCAGCCGGGCGTGACCGGCTACGAGAACGTCGAGTTCGGCGTCCCGCGGCTCGCCGCCAACGGAGCGGCGATGCGCATCAACTACCAGATCGACGGCAACACGAACACCGAGAAAGACCGCGCCGGCCTGCGCCTCCTGCCGATGTCGGAAGTGATGATTCAGGAAGTCAAGGTGGTGACGACGGGCTTCGCGCCTGAGTTCGGACAGGCCATGGGCATGGTCTACAACGCCGTCACGCCCTCGGGCACGAACGCGTTTCGCGGGGAAGGCAGTTATCTGTTTCGACGAAACGGATTCAGCGCCTTTCCGTTCTTCTTCGGATGCGGCAGCACGACACCGGCCGCCGACTGCCCGCCGGTGGCTGACAATGCAGTGAAGCCGGCGACCAAGGTCGACACCGGGACCGCCGCGGTCGGTGGACCGATCATGAAGAACAAACTGTTCTTCTATGGCGGATGGGAGCAGACGCGGCGCGACCAGACATCCGGGAGCCTGATCACCGTCTCCCCGGAGATCGTCGCCCAGATTGGTCTCAAGCCGCAGCCAGCCGCGGCGCCGAACGTCCAGACGGCGAAGTTCGCCATCGGCAAAGTCGACTACCAGGTCAACGCGGCCAACCGCTTGACAGGCCGCTGGATTCGCTTCGCCAACGACGCCCCCTATAACGCCGGAACTGCCAATGGCGCAACGCTCGAGCGCCAGACCGACTTTCTCGATGCGATGGATTCGGTGTCAGGGCAGCTCGTCACGGCGTTCGGGTCCAGCCGCTTGAACGAGCTCCGCGTCCAGTACGCGCACCGGCACCAGAGGTCGGCGGCGAACGCCGACTCGGGAACGGGCCCCGCGGTTCAGATCAGCACGCCAGCCGTCGGCTTCGGTGGCCCCTATTCAGGCACTGGGCAGGCCAGCGCCGACTGGGACTTCAAGCAGAACATCACGCAGATCGTCGACAACTTCACCCACGTGCGCGGCGCGCACTCCTATAAGTACGGCGTCGACTGGCAGCACATCTACGACGAACGTATTCTCGCGCCGCAATTCCTCTACACGTTTCCGTCGGTGAACGCGTACAACGCTGCGAAGAGTGGCACGGCGCCGTTCGGCTACACGACGGTCACGCAGATCACGGGCGATCTCGGCTTCAACATGAGCACGAACGTGTTCAGTGCGTTCGTTCAAGACGACTGGCAGATCGCGGCCGCGGTGAAGGTGCTGTATGGCCTGCGCTACGACCTGTATAAGTATCCGGCGGGCCTGACCGACGCGCCGCTGGAGCAGACGCGCGACTTCAACGTCGACAAGAACAACTTCGGGCCGCGGCTCGGTGTCGCCTGGACGCTGGGCTCGAACGCCGTTCTGCGCGCGAGTACCGGCGTGATGTTCGATCAGCCAATCCTCGGCGGGTACGAGCAGGCGCTGCAGCTCTCGGGTTCACCGCGTGCACCGATCTACACGTTCAACGGCGCGGCCGCGGCCGCCGGCCAGACGCCGGGCGCACCGGCTTTCCCTAATGGCACGCCGACAGGATCGCTGTCGCAGCAATCGCCGTGGGCAGTCGATCCGGATTTCCAAGTCGCGCACACGTGGCAAAGCAACGCGCAGTACGAGCGGGCATTCGGCAACGATCTGACCGCAGCCATCGGTGTGATGTACGCGAAGGGAACGCAACTCCCGGTCGTCACCGACATCAACCTCATCAACCCCGTTCGAACGCTGACCGATGGTCGTCCGGTGTATGCGACCGCTGTGAGCGCCGCGACGCGCGTCGATCCGCGGTTCAACCATATTTCCGAAGTGCAGTCCATCGGCGAGTCGACATTCAAGTCGATGACGCTCCAGGTCACCAAGCGGTTCGGCCAGGGGCTGACCTTCAACGCGCAGTACGCCCTCGGCAAGGGCACCGACAACACGCCGCTCTTGACGCAGCTCACCGTCCAGTCGGAGGCCGGTCGGTCGGATCCGAGCAATCTCGATCGCGACGACGGCCCGAACCCGCTCGACATGCGTCACAATCTGACCGGCAGTGTCGTGTATCTGTCCGAGAATCACTCGGACAATGCCCTGATCCGCGAGTTGCTGTCGGGCAACCAGATCGGCGTACTCTTTGCGTTCAACAGCGGCCTTCCGGCGAACATCCTGAGCAATCAGGATCTCAACGGCGATGGGGTCAACGGCGATCGGCCCCTGTTCGTCGGGCGCAACTCGCTCTACATGCCGGTCCGGAGGAACGTCGACCTCAGGTATACGCGGTGGATTCCGATCCGCGGGTCGGTGCGCGCCGAGGTCATCGCCGAAATGAAGAACGTGTTCAATATTCGTCAGCTCCAGACCGTGACGACGACGTTCGTGACGGATGGCGCGGGCAACCCGTCGGTCGCGATTCCCGACGACCCATATCAGTTCGTGAATCCTTCGAGCGCATCGTTCGAACAACGGAAGTTCCAGTTGGGCTTCAAGCTCAGATTCTGAGGCTGAACGCGTTCTTACATTGCCGTGTAGCGATATGAAGCGCTTTCTCGTTCGATTGGGCGTCGTCTCGAGCGTCATTCTGACTGTCTCGTCGAGCTATCCGAGCGGGCAGATGCGGGTCTCGCCGCTCGACGACGCGCAGGGGCATACGGCCCTTGGGCTCGCGCTGCGCCACCTGAACAACACGGGCATCTTCATGCACGCCACGGCTCATCCCGACGATGAGAACAACGGGCTGCTGGTGATGCTGAACCGCGGCCTCGGCTTTAGGACCGCGCTGGCCACCGCCACGCGCGGCAACGGCGGGCAGAACGAAATCGGACCGGAGATTTTCGAGGCGCTCGGGGTGCTGCGGACCGAGGAGCTCGCGGCGATGCACCGATTCGACGGCGCCGAGCAGTACTTCACGCGTGCCGTCGACTTCGGGTTCTCGTTCTCGATCGAGGAGACGTTCGAGAAGTGGGGCCGCGACGAGATCACCGCGGACTACGTGCGTCTCATCCGCATGATTCGCCCCGACGTGATTCTCGGCCTCAGGCCCGACGGCGACGGCGGCGGTCAGCATCACCAGGCGGCCACGGTCATCTCGCGGGATGCGTTCAAGCTGGCGGGCGACGCGACGAAGTATCCGGAGCAGCTCAAAGGCGGCATCCGGCCCTGGCAGCCAAAGAAGTACTACTTCTCGGGTTCGCTCGGCGGCGGTGCGCCGAGGGCGGCGATGTCTGGTCGCACGCTGTCCATCAACCTGGCTCAGTACGATCCGCTGCTCGGCCGAACGTACGCGGAGATCGGCACCGAAGCGCGCAGCATGCACAAGTGCCAGGGCATGGGCCAGCTCCTCGCGCTTCCGGGGGCCGTGCCTGCCACGTTCCAACTCGTCGAATCAACGATTGCTGGTCAGATGGACAAGGACGAGCAGTCGCTCTTTGACGGCATCGATTACTCGATCGCCGGCCTCGTGCGGTTTGCTGGCGCGCGACCGCCGCGCGAGCTGACGCAAGGTCTGGCCGCCATCACGACGGCGGTCCAGAACGCGCAGAAGGCCTTTCAGACCGCTGGCGACGCGCAAACAGTCCAGCCGTTGCTTCTCGGCTTGCGTGCAGTCCGTCAGCTGCGGGCCCAGCTCCGTCAGATGCAGATTGACGAGAGCGCCCGGTTCGAGATCGATTTCCGTCTTCGTCAGAAAGAGCGCGAGTTCCAGCAGGCCGTCGTGCTGGCCAACAGCGTTCAGGTCGACGTCCTCGCCGATGATGGGATCGTCACACCGGGTCAGCCGGTCCGCGTGTCGCTCACCGTGGCGAACCGGGGGGCGACCGACGTCGCCGTGAGGCAGGTGAAGTTCGATGGGTTCGGCGGCGACGCCGCGTGCACGCTGACGGCCGTCACGGCCGCCGCCGGATTCTTCCGTGGCGGCCAGGCGCCCCCGCCCGGACCAGCGGTTTCAGCGCTGAAGAAAGATCAGGTCAGCCACTGTGAGCCGACCCTGAGCATCGGCGGCAACGAGCCACCAACCGAACCTTACTGGCATCGGGACGGCGAGTCCGGCCGCTACCGCTTCGACGACGACGCACCCTTCGGACTGCCGTACCGGCCGACGCCGTTCTACGTCCAGATCACGTTGGCGTTCGGCGCCGACACGGAAGAAGTGTTCTACGGTCAGCCGGTGCAGCACCGGTACGAAGGCAGCATTTTCAGCGGTGAAAAGCGCGCCGAAATTCTCGTCGTGCCGCCGCTCTCGGTGCGAGTGTCCCCTGGCGTCGCGATTGTGCCGCTCGGCAGCGTGGCGCCGCCGCCTCCGCCGCCACCGCCCGCCC
>JBKPSC010000185.1:0-6184 GCA_046734915.1 Acidobacteriota bacterium
TTCCCGAGCAGGCGACCGTCCGGTCCGAAGAACAGCACCGTACAGTAACAGGTGCCGTGTTCGCGCTCGATCACGCCAATCACGACGTAGGCGTCGTTGGCCGCCGCGGCTTCACCGAGGTTCCGTGTTTGCGAGCCTGGCACGTCAATCGCGGCATCAAGGTAGAGCCGGAATTCCTCGCGGCCAGCTGCGTCGCGCGCGCCCACCGCAAGCCCGTAGTTGAGTCCTTTCGGATATCCGGGGATGAAGGCCTCGGGGAAGACGATCACTTTCGCGCCGGTGCCCGCGGCCTCCCCGATGAGACGCACGGCTTTGTCGACACAGGCTTCCGTCTCGAACGGTACCGCTCCCGCTTGCACGACGGCAACACGCACGGTCGTCACGTTTGCCGTCGAAGTCATTGCGTTTCCTCTTCGGGAATCAGCCGCTCGCAGTGAGCGGATCGACGCCAGTTATCAGCCGCATTGTCCCATTCGGCGGGGTGGTCGTTAGCGACTACAGGCTCCGGACGGTTTCCAGTCAGAAGGTATGCCCCTCTCCTGATCCGCATCATGGATGACCAGGGCGAACGCACGTCGGAGCGTCGTTCCAGTGACGTTCAGTTCCATTGGAGTATTCGATCGCACCGTCATGGTGCCTCCGGCCCGAGCCCTGTTGGCGCCAGCCGGAGTCTCCAGACACTGTTCTCCCGCCAGCACGTACCAGCCCTCGGGGCCTGGGTGTGTATGCACCCTCGAATCGTCGCCGGGCCGCATGACAGCGTAAGAAAGAACCGCAGCGTAGCTTTTTGCTGAGGGAAGCTCCAGTGGTCCGACAACGGTGATAGCTTCACCTCCCCGCGGAGCGGTGTTTCTGGGCCCGAATTCGGAGAGCCACACTCGCCCGTCTTCCTCCACCACAATTCCGGTCGCACTCTTGGCTGCCTCCGCCGCCTTCCTGCTTGGAAACGCGCGCAGATGCCAGTAGACGGCTGCTTGACTGAAATGAAGTCCCGTCACCACGGCGATGTTGAAGCAGCCAAACTCCGGTCGCTTCTCGCCCGGCGGCACGTCTACGCAGGCCACTTCGGTCAGGTGCTCGTGTCCGGCGGTGCCGGGCGCCTGAGCCCACAGGTGGCCGACAGGCACGATGTGAAACGCGACAAGGAACAGCACGAGTACCCCGATGAATGGAGCTCTGACCATGTCCGATCCTCCGAGAAAGCTGCTCATTGGCGCCAGTTTGGTAAACAGGTCCGTCTACCGGGAAGTGAGCAGACCAGCATATCTCGGCCAACCTTGTGAGGCTCGCAGCATTCGCCCAGTGACTTGCGGCTCAGCAGGCGGCACAGAGGAACGGGCAAGTCCTACGAAAGAGGCCCCGTTCGCCGCCCTTCCCGCCTGGTCGCGTTCTGGCGAGCGACCCGCCAATCAGCGGCTGTCCCGTCTTCGACTCCGATCAATTGGCGGTTGTCGCGATGCGAGACCCACAGCCACAGCATTAGCCGGCGTTCGTTCGCTGCACACCATCGCACAGCATCAGCGCTCGTCCACGTGTGCGCTCGCGTCCGCGCCGCACCGGGCGCGCGCCGTGCCGGACTGTCTGTCAGGTCACCACTATCGCCACAACATCCCGACCCGATACACGGGTTACCGACCTCGGACGATCGGTCGGATTGCGCACAGGCATGTGAGGTCACCCGAACCAGAGAACCGTCTCAAAGCGCAGATGCTGGACGGCGCCGTCGAAGACAATCTCGACGCGATGCACGACCGGCTGCCGAAGACACTGCGACCGGTGAGACGGCGCGTGCAGCTCTGGGCACGGGGAACAGGATGGATGGCATTGCCCGTCGTCATCGTGATGGCGGGAGCCGCGCTGGCGGGAGGGTCCAAGCCAGTCCCAGTACCGACGTTGGCGCCGGCCGTGGCACTGTCCTCCGGGCGGCGAGCCACTTCGATTCCGCTTCCGGAGGTGCCGAGTGAATCGGTGCTCTCGAAGCCCATCCGACCCGACGTCCTGTCGCTCGCGGTGCACCGGGTGATTCTCGACGCGGGCCATGGTGGGGACAACACGGGCACGGCCAGCGCGAAGGGACTGCTGGAAAAAGATCTGACACTCGACCTCGCTGAACGGGTTCGGGTCCTCGTGACGACCCGCGGTTTCGACGCGGTCATGACGCGCTCGACGGACGAGACGCTGTCGCTGCAGCAGCGGGCAGAGGTCGCGAATGGGCGCAGAGGTGACGTCTTCATCTCAATTCACGTCAACTCGCTGCGGCCGGCGAGCGCTCGAGGGATTGAGACGTACTACCTCGGTCCGAGCGAGGGACCTGAACCGGATGCCGTCTCGGCGGAGAACCAGCACTCTGGCTACTCTCTGTCGGACATGCGGGTAATGCTCGAAAGGATCTATACAGACGTCCGGCGCAACGAGTCGCGTCGGCTGGCTGAATCGGTCCAGCGGGCGCTGGTGCAAGCGGTTCGACGGACCGATGCGTCCATCACCGACCGCGGCGTGAAGATGGCGCCCTTCGTCGTGCTGGTCGCCACCGACATGCCGGCGATTCTGGCCGAGGTATCGTGCCTCTCGAATCCCGATGAGGCCGAGCGACTGAGGACGGTCGCGTATCGACAGACGCTCGCAGAGGCGCTCGCGGCGGGCATCGAGGCGTTCGCACGCGAGCAGGACCGCAGTGAAACAGAAAGGACCGGAACCAGTGGCAGCTGATAAGACCTCCAATAGCGGCATGCTCAGCGTGGGCATCGACCTCGGCACTTCGCGCAGCGCGATCTCCGCGTCGAACGGCGAGCAGTTCGTCGTCGACAGTTTTGTCGGCTGGCCGGCCGATCTCGTGGCGCGGAAGGTGCTCCAGCGCGACCTGCTCATCGGCCGCGATGCCCTGGAGAACCGGACCATGCTCGACCTGCACCGCCCGCTCGAGCGCGGTCTGCTCAAAGAGGGCTCGGAGAAGGACGTCGAGGCGGCCCGCGAACTGCTCCGCCATCTGCTGTCGCTGGTCAACCCGAAGAACGGCAAGGGCCAGCCTGTCCGCGCCGTCGTGGGGGTGCCCGCCGCAGCCATGCGGACGAACAAGCAGTACTTGCGCAACGCGCTCAAAGGGGTGGTCGACAGCCTGATGATTGTGTCCGAGCCGTTTGCCGTCGCCTACGGTCTCAACGCGCTCCTGCATACGATGATCATCGACATCGGCGCCGGCACCACTGACTTCTGCGTCATGAAGGGACGGTATCCGACCGACGAGGATCAGCGAACGCTGACGATCGCCGGAGACTCAATCGACGCCCAGCTGCAGAAGCTGATTCAGGTCCGGTATCCGGACGCCAACTTCACCATCTTCATGGTTCGCGAATGGAAGGAGCAACACAGCTTCGTCGGCGAGGCGCCCGAGCCGGTGATCGTCTCGGCGCCAGTGAAGGGAGTGCCGACGCGCATCGACATCACGGACGAGATGAAGGCCGCCTGCGAATCCATCGTGCCGCCCATCGTCGAAACCATGCTCGACCTGCTTCCACGCGTCGAGCCCGAGTTTCAGGAGCGGGTGCGGAAGAACATCGTCCTGGCTGGCGGCGGCGGTCTCATTCGCAACCTCGGTCCGACGCTCGAGCGCGCGCTCGAGAAAGTCGGCGGCGGCTCCATCAAGGTCATCGAAGCGCCGGTGTTCGTCGGTTCTGACGGCGGTCTGGCCCTCGCCAGAGACGCCCGAGAGAGCGACTGGGACCGGCTGGTGAACTGACCGCGTGCGGGGCCGTGGCCGGAACACGCCGATGCGCCGGACACTACAGGACGTCGTGTTCGCATGGAAGCCGACCTGGACCGCGCGCATCCGAGCGCGCGTGCAGGACGCCGGGAGCCGCTTCACGGCCGATGAGATCCTGACGATCCTGTCGGCCGGAGAAGCCGGTCTCAAGGTGGAAGACGTGTGCGCGGCGGCGGATATTCCCGTCGAGATGTACTACCGCTGGAAGGCGAAGTACCGCGGTCTCACGCCGGCAAAAGTCAGAGACCGCCGCAGGCGGGAACAGATCGTACGCCGGGCAACGGCGGTCTCGTTCGCCGCCGCAGTCGTCGTGACCATCGGCGCGCCGTGCGCCTTCCTCGTGACTCGGTGGACCACACGGAGCGCATCGGCCGCCCCGAACGTGGCGGCGTCGGTCCCGAACGTGGCGCCGGCCGTTTCACCCCCGGCATCAACGCCGGTACCCCCCACACAACCCGCTTCTCAAGTCGATCAGAGCCCGGAACGTGACATCGACCAGAAGCCGCCGGTTCCCGTTCAGAACCAGCCGGCTCCCGTCGCACAGGAAATCACAGGCGACGAAGTTGATACGAGTCGATTGAGTGGCTTTGCGGTCCAGATCGCGGCAGTGCCGGATCTCCAGGAAGCTCGCCGCGCCATCGCTCAGCTCACCGGGGCCGGGTATCCCGCCTTCCTGTTACCCACAACGGTCGGTCAGGTGTCGTTGTACCGCGTTCGCGTCGGCCCGCTGAAGACGAGACGCCTTGCCGAGGACGTCGCCGAGCGCCTCCAGCACGAGGGTTACCCGACACCCTGGATCACGAAGTAGACGGGCGAATTGGGGTTTCACACCGTGCCCGCAACCGGCACCGGAACGAGCGCCGCTTCCTCTGGCCATTCCACGGTTTCCACGTTCCGGATGATGAACCCCCACGCCACCACTGCGAGCACGGCCACCGCCGCCGAGATCGCAAATGCGTTTGAGAACCCGCCCGTGCGATCGACGATGAGTCCTGTGACAAGGGGTGCGATGACTCCCGCCAGCTGGCCCGCGACGTTCTGCGCGCCGGCCCACCGGCCAGCCGCGCGAGGACCAGCGAGCGTCCCAGTCATGGCAAACATCGTAGGCGTGGAGAGACCGAAGAATATGCCCGCGCCGCCGATCAGCCAGACCGCGGCGCGCGGATCGACCACCGCACTAATTGCGATCGTCAAGGACGCGCCCGCGGCACTCGTCAGCGCGAAGGCCTTGCGCACGCGCGTCGTCGAAGCACCTCGACGGATCCAACGATCGGAGACGGCACCGGCAACGGCCGTCGACACGGCATAGATGCCGTAAATCGCCGCACCAATCCCGGCCATCTGCGCGACGGTGAATCCGCCGGCCTTCACGAGGAACGTTGGCAGCCAGGTCATGACGAAGTAGAACGCGTAGTTGATGGAGAAATGCCCGAGTGCGGTGCCCCAGAACTCGCGGCGCCGAAGGATCGCCGCATAGGGCACCGATGGTGCGGCCTGCTCTGCCGGAGTACTGAAAGCAAAGCGTCGGGTCACGACAAACCAGGGCCAGAGCCACAGGAACGTGATCACGCCGAGTCCGACGAACATGACGCGCCAGCCGAACTGCGCCATCGCCAGGCCGCCGAAAAGCGTGCCGAGCATGGGACCAATCCCCTGACCGCAGCCGATCAAGCCGTTCGCCCGCCCGCGTTCGTGCTCCTCGGTGTGCCGCGAGAGGATCAACTGCCAGCCGGGGAACATCACACTCTCGCCGAGGCCGAGGATTAGACGCAGCAGGAGAATCGAGGCGAATCCGGCTGCTAGACCGGTCATGAGCGTCGCCAGCGCCCAGAGCGCGAGCCCGGCGGCCAGAACGATTCGGATGTCGAAGCGGTGCACCAGCCAGCCCGCGAGGACCTGCGCAGGGGCGTACACCCAGAAGAACGAGGACAGCAGCAGGCCGATCTGAGCGGGCGAAAGCGCGAGCTCGCTCTGCACGAGCGGGGCGGCCGTAGCCAGATTGGCGCGATCCACGTAGTTGAGTATCACCGCCAGCCCGAGCACCGGGATCAGGCCGCGAGGCAATGGCGGGCGGTGGCTCATGAGCTCAGCTACTGGTGGCGCTACGATAACCTCAACCGTTGGAGAATACACCACCAGAATGTTTTCTGGAGATCGATGCCGACGGGCGAGGCTGAACTACTTCGGCTTCTTGGATTCCGAGCGTTCCCGCGGAACGTAGTAGGCTAACCCCCTGCAATTCACGGTAGGACCAATGCCACGCGCGTGGATGCCGTCCTTCGTCGTTTTTGTCTTAGCCGCCGCCAGCATGCACGCGGGAGCGGACGGAGATTCTCCCAAGTTCGTCGTTCCAGACGTCCGCGACCTCACAATCAAGACGCGCGAGACCATTGATCTTCCTCAGTCGACCGTTCAGACCAACAC
>JBKPSC010000186.1:0-7020 GCA_046734915.1 Acidobacteriota bacterium
CGTCCGGCGTAATAGATGTGATCGAGGTGCAGGATGGGGAAGATGCCTGGGTAGGTTCGCCGCCGCTTGAGATAGCTGCGCAGGTCGACGCTCTTCATCCGCCGGCTGAGAAGCATCGTCGTCAACCCCTTCATCCATTCATTGAAATCACCGAGCACGATCTTGGCGCCGCCGACGTGTCGATCAGACACGATCTCGGCCAGGCGCTGCGCCTGATGGCGACGCTCGAGAATGGCGGTTCCGAGGTGAACGTTGTAGACGTGCAGCGTCTGGCCATGGACGTCGATGTCGGCGCGCTGGAGGCAGCGCGGCTCGCAGGTCTTCCAGGAGAGATCATGTTCGATGTGGTGAACGATCGGCAGGCGGCTGAGGACCGCGTTGCCGAAAAGATGTCCGCGCAGGCGTCGCGCGGGCGCCATGACCCAGCCCATCCCCAGCGCGGCGCCGATCTCCTCGATGTGGCTCGAGCCATTCGGACCGGCGCCGACCACCTCCTGGAGCGCGACGACATCGGCGTCGATGTCGCGGAGCACCGCGGCGGCTCGATCCGGGCGCGTCCGTCGATCCATGCCGCGGCAGCGATGGATGTTGTAGGTGACGACGCGCAGCGTCACTGACCCGGACTCACTGCGCTATCATAGCCGCGAGTTTGTCGCCTGCTTAGAGGACAGGGGTCGGGGCCTCGGGAGCGAACAATGTCTAGACTGAAGTCTGAGCTCGAAGTCGAGTGTCCCTGCTGTCAGTCGAAGCTGATCGTCGATCTCAATCTCGGTCGAGTGGTGTCGCACGTCGAGCCCGAGCGGGCCGACAAGCCAGAGCTGTCTGACGCGCAACGAATCCTCGCCGAGGAGGCGCGGCGACGCGAGGCGATCTTCCAGCAGTCCGTCGAATCGGAGAAGACACGTGGCGATGCCCTGTCGCGGCGTTTCGAAGAAGCCCTGAAGCAGGCGCGCCAGGAGCCAATCACGAAGCCGACGCGTGATTTCGATCTTGATTAGGCACGGACGGCGGGGAGGGCAGGGAAGGCAGGGCGGATTACATCAGAACGTTCCAACGGCTTTTTGACGCTTTCTCACGTCCCCGCCTACCCCGCCCGCCCTGCCTTCCCCGCCCCTATAAGAATTCACCCGGCAACTCACTCCAACGTTCACGGCCAGCATACTCGACTGGCTTGCGGCCGTGAGCCGTGCGGTACGCGCGATACCACGCGCGAAGGCGATTGATGCGCGCGTCGGACGACACGATCGAACGGTGCGGATAGTCGAGCAGCATCCGTTCGACCTTCCAGATGTTCGTGGGCGCCAGGCGCCAATCATAGGTGCCCATTCGCCGCACATCGACCACGGCGTAGCCGGTTACGCGTCCGGTGAAGTCGACGTACGGATCCACGTAGCTCAGCGCGAGTGCTCGCGGCGTGGCGAACACCGCGCGCCGGCCGTGGAGACCAGGATCTCGGGACCTCGCCACCGAGCCCCACCGTCCGCGCTGGCGATACAGGAAGATGACGTGGTCCAGTTGGTCGATCGACTCGAAGCTCAGAACAAGCGGCGGATAGCCATGCTGTTCGAGTACCACTGCAGCGAAGAGCGCAGCCTCGAGGCAATGCGCCGATCCGTGGCGGACGACGCCGCGGAGGCTTCGCAGCGTCGCGCCCTCGGGCGGTGGCTCCGTGTTGTAGGGCAGCCGGTTCAGATACCGCTGCACGTCGGACGGCCGGCGCAATCGATCGATGAGCCGCCGTTCCGCCGGCAGGAATGCCGAACGCGGCGGCGCCTCGACCGTTCCCGCGCGCAGCCGCTCAGTTTGCCTGGCCAACGGTCGACGAGAGATCGGTCAGCACCTGGTCGGGCGTCCACTCGTTGCCGGTGTAGGCCTTCACGAAGGCACCCTTCGCGTCGACGATCGCCGTCCGCAGGTTGTGGGTGATGTCGGTTGGATCGGCCAGCTCGCGCGTGACGGCCACGCCGAAGCGCGCGGCGAAGCGGTCGATCTCGTCGCGGTCACCGGTCAGGAACGTCCACCGCGACGGGTCGGCGCCGAGCGAAGCGGCGTGCCTTTTCAGCACGGGTGGCCTGTCGGTGATCGGATCGAAGCTCACACTCAGCAGGTGAACGTTCTTCAGTGACGGATTGTCCTTCATCCTCGACTGTATCGTCGCAAAGTGCCGGTCCATCAGCGGGCAGAAGGTCGGCAGCGGGCACTTCGTGTAGATGAAGGTCAGGGCGACGGTCGAGCCTCGGAATGACGAGAACGGCCTGGTCTTGCCGTCCTGATCGACAAAGGTCGCATCAGGCACCGACTCGCCAGGTTTCAACAACTCGAAACCGGAAGATGCAGGAGCAGCGAGGCCAGCCTGCGGCGCCTCGAGTGGCGCTTCGCCGACCTTCTTCACGTCCTTCAGGTAGGCCTCATTGCCGGTGACGACGAGCGTCGACGTGATGAGATCGCCGGGCTTCAGACTCTCGAATTCCTTTGCCTCGCGAACCTTGTACGGCATCGTCATCGCCTGCATGAACCCAGGGATCGTTTCGTGCTTGATGGTGGCCTCGAGGCGATCGGCTGCGACACTGAGAATTTGTCCCTGCAGAGTGTAGGTACGTTCAGTCGCTGCCGGGCCACACGAGACGATCATCGTCGCGGCCGCGACGACAGCGGCCAGGGGGGCAATGCGGAAGTGCATGCAAGTAGTCTACAGTTAACCCAAGCGCCATGATCTGGATCGGGACGTCAGGCTACAACTACCCCGAGTGGAAGGGCAGCTTCTATCCGTCGGATCTGCCGACTGCCAAGATGCTGCCGTACTACGCGGAGCGGTTTCCCACCGTCGAGATCAACTACACCTTCTATCGCATGCCCAACGAAAAGCTGCTGTCGGGTTGGGCGGCGCAGACGCCGACACCTTACAAGCTGACCCTCAAGGCGCCGCGCCGAATCACGCATGACAGCCGGCTGAAGAACTGCGGCGACCTGGTCCGCGGATTCTGCCAGACGGCCGGGACCCTCGGTGACAAGCTCGGTGCCCTGCTCTTCCAGTTGCCGCCGAATCTGAAGAAGGACCTGACGGTGTTCGATGCGTTCCTCGAGGATCTGCCGCCAAGGGTCTGCGGTGCGTTCGAGTTCCGCAACGCCTCGTGGCTCGACGAAGAAGTGTTCGACCGTCTCGCGCGCCGAGGTCTGGCTCTCTGCATCGCGGACAGCGAGAAGATGTCCACGCCGGTCAAGATCACCGCCGACTACGCCTACTTCCGCCTTCGCGACGAAGGCTACACACCGGACGACATCGCTCGTTGGGCCGACACCATCACCGGCGCTACCGCGGACTGTCGCGACGTGTTCGTGTATTTCAAGCATGAAGAACAGGGGAAGGGTCCCGAATTGGGGGCTCTGCTGCGCTCGCACCTGGCGACGCGAAGCGCCGCGCCTCAGGCCGAGGCGTAGGCGTCGACGAACGCGACGATCTGCTGCTCCGCCCAATAGCCGTCGTCTTCAGCGGCAGGCGATGCCACGAATCCACAGTGCCCGCCGTGCGCGCAGATGGCCAGGGAGATGAACGGATTTTGCGTCACGCGCGAATCGCGGAAGGGCTCGGCCGGGACGAACGGATCGTCTTCCGCGGTGATGACGAGCGCCGGGACGCGGACGCGGTCGATGACCCGCATCGCGCTGGCCCGATGATAATAGTCCTCGGCGTCGGCGAAGCCGAAGTGCGGCGCTGTGTACACGTCGTCGAACTGCCGCACCGTTTTGATCGACCCGAGCTTCGACAGATCGAAGCGGCCGGGCCAGTACCGATCCTTGCGCCGCATGCGCGCCTTCAGGTCGCGGACGAAATTCCACTGATACAGCCAGTTGCCCGGCCGTTCCAGCGCGTGGACGCAGTTCGAGATCTCGAGAATCGGTGAGACGGCGGCAACAGCCACGAGCGCTGACGGCGGCCTGTCTCCGTATTCTCCGGCGAGCTTGAGAGCCAGATTGCCTCCAAGCGAGTACCCCGCGACGGCTATGGCGGCCAGACCGTCAACGGCTACGAGCTCGTCAATCAGGTGCCGGGCGTCAGCGGTCAGACCCGAATGAAACAAGCCTTGTGACAGACGCTCGGTGCCGCCGCAGTTTCGCTGATTGAGACGGATCACGTTCATGCCGCGGGCGAAAGCTTTGGCGGCGATTCCGCACATGTAGTGCGCGTCACTCGATCCATTGAGGCCATGCAGCGCGATGATCGTCGGGTGCTCCCAGGGCCTGGGCTGCCAGTGGCATTGCGCCAGCACCCGGGCGCCGGGCTCGACGTCGAAGTAACGCGGTGTCGGTTGGGGCAGACGGGGAAAGTAACGTGGGTTGCCCCAGCCATAGACCGTCATCCGATGTCCGCCGCGCAATGACGGGCGGGCGATGAAAGGCAGAATCTGCCGAGCGATGGGCGAGGGAGCGATGGCCGCGGGCACCACATCGATTATAGACGCCGGTACCCGGTAATATGGGCTCCGCATGACACGGCCCCTGTACAAGAACTTGTACATCCAGGTGCTCGCCGGCATCGCCCTCGGTGTGATCTTCGGGTTCGTCGCACCCGAGCGCGCTGCCGCGATGCGCCCGCTGGGCGACGGCTTCATCAAGCTCGTGAAGATGCTCATCGCGCCCATCGTGTTCACCACCGTGGTCGTCGGCATCGCACACATGGGCGAGATGAAGCACGTCGGACGCATCGGCTTGCGCGCGCTCGTGTACTTCGAGGTCGTGTCCACCGTGGCTCTGGCAATCGGTCTCGTGGTCGTGACGCTGCTGAAGCCGGGCGTCGGCGTGGGATTCGACCCCGCGACAGCGGATGTCTCCGCCGTGTCCTCCTACACGAACGCGTCCCAACATCTCAGCACCGTCGACTTTCTGCTGAATGTCATTCCCGACACGATCGTCGGCGCGTTCGCGAGGGGCGAGGTGCTGCTGGTGCTGTTGTTTGCCGTGCTCTTTGGCCTGGCGCTTCTTCAGCTCGGTCATCGGACGACGCCCCTCGTGCATCTGATTCAGATGACCTCCGACGGCCTCTTCGCCGTCGTCGGCATGGTCATGCGGCTGGCGCCCATCGGCGCGTTCGGCGCCATGGCGTTCACCGTCGGACGGTATGGCGTCGCGTCGCTCGTGTCACTCGGCAAGCTGATGATCGGCGTCTACGCGACGTGTTTCTTTTTCGTCTTCGTCGTCCTCGGGACGATCGCCGCAATGACCGGTTTCAGCATCGTGAAGTTCTTGCGCTACATCGCTGAGGAAATCCTCATCGTCCTGGGCACGTCTTCGTCCGAATCGGCGCTGCCGCGCATCATGGCCAAGCTGGAACATCTCGGGTGCGCCAAGCCGGTTGTCGGTCTGGTCGTGCCGACCGGGTATTCATTCAACCTGGACGGGACGTCTATCTACATGACGATGGCGGCAGTGTTCGTGGCGCAGGCAAGCGACGTCCATCTCTCGCTGGGACAAGAGCTGGGCATCCTCGGCGTACTCCTGCTGACGTCGAAGGGTGCGGCCGCGGTCACCGGCAGCGGATTCGTCACGCTCGCGGCGACGCTCGCGGCGTTCCCGACCATTCCCGTGGCGGGTCTGGCGCTCCTGCTCGGCGTCGATCGGTTCATGTCCGAGGCCCGCGCCATCACGAATCTGATCGGCAACGCCGTCGCCACCATGGTCGTCGCCCGATGGGATGGCGCCCTCGACCTCGAACGCGCGCGGGCGATCCTCGATGGCCGCGAGCCGGCCCCTATAGGGCAGGTGGGACGCCTGGGGCAGGTGGGGCAGGTAGGTCACGTCGGGGCCGTCGGAGAGTCGGGGCAGCTCTCGCATCTTGGATAGGTTCCACGCGCTCTCAGCGGCGCTGGCCGTTTCGATTGCGTGCCGACAGGCACCTCCCGCCGAGCTCCCGCTGCTTCCGGCGCCGGCACCCCCTCAAGTTGCCGGGTCGATGGCTGTCGATGGGCTCTTGGCGCGCGTCACGGTCGTCCGCGATCGATCGGGCATTCCACACATCACGGCGTCCAATCAGGATGATCTCTTCTTTGCGCAAGGATTCGTCCAGGCCCAGGATCGGCTGTTTCAGATGGACCTCTGGCGGCGTTCCGTGCAGGGCCGGCTGTCTGCAGTACTGGGGGCGAATTTCATCGAGCGCGACGCCATGACCCGGCGGATTCAGTATCGCGGCCGTCTCGACGACGAGTGGGCGGCCTATGGGACCGACACCCGAGCGATTGCGATGGCATTCACACGCGGGATCAACGCCTGGATTGCCGTCGCACGAAATCAGCTACCGGAGGAATTCGCACTTGCCGGATGGTCGCCCGAAGAATGGGCGCCCGAGGATCTCCTCAACCGCACCGAGGCGTTCAGTGCCAGTACCGGAGCCTCGGAGTCGCTGCTGTGCGCTCAGCTGATTCACGAGCGCGGGTCTGATTCACAAAGTCCGGCATCACGTCTGTGCCCGATGGCCGCCAGACCGGAGCTGGATTTGTCACTCGTCAACGACGCCGTGTCCAACATGTTGCGGCGGGTCGGAACGCGGCCGTTCTTCACCGGACTCAATGCGTCGGTACCCGGGCGGTTACAGCCCGAATCGCCCGCGGCACCGCCGACGTTGGCGCTCGCACCGCCGATTGCCGCCGGATTTGCCTTTGCCGTGCGCGGCGCGCGGGAGGCCTCAGCTGTGCCGGTGCTGGCCGGTTCGTGGAGCGGCGATCTCGAAAGTCCGGCCGCTCGATACCTGGTGCATCTCAAGGCCCCTGGATGGAATGTGATTGGCGCCACCGCGCCCTGGCGCCCGGCCGTCGGGATGGGCCACAACGAAAAGATTGCCTGGAGCTTTGTCCCCAGCCGGCGCACCACACAGGAAGTCTTCATCGAGCGCCTGAATCCGGATAACCCACATCAGGTCGCGACTCCTGGCGGCTGGCGTGACCTGACCGTCGTCAATGAGCCAATCGTGGTGAAGGGGAGGAACGAGCCCTTCGAGTCGGAGCAACTCTTCGGCGCACACGGTCCGAT
>JBKPSC010000187.1:0-8421 GCA_046734915.1 Acidobacteriota bacterium
GTGATCGTCACGCCTGGCAACACGGCCTTGTCAGGATCCAGGACCGTGCCGTTGAGCTCGGAGCGCCCGCCCTGGGCGAACGCGGCCGAACTGAACGCCAGCGTGAGGAGAACAGCAACAAGCGCAACGCGGCTTACAGACACACGCCGAACCAGAGCCATGAGACCCCTCCTCGAATCTGATGTGGCAGCTGACAGCTAACGGCTTCCGCTCATCCAATCAATTGGTCTAACCACCAAATTGATCTATTGCATGCGGACACTAGAGCCGCGTAAACGTGCTGTCAAGCCAAGACTGGTCAGGCTGTGACCGGAAATGACTGGACGTCCATCAATTGGGATCGCGCGGTGAGTGCAATGAGTCTGACCTCCCCGGTTCCAGGGATACCGGAGGTTGTGAGCCGCTTCCCGTTGCCGCTCGACATCAACGGTGGTATGGTCCGCCCACCGACCTTTTACAGAACTTTGTTGCCGTCGAATCGCACAAGGAGGACCGCATGCGCGTCGCACGCTGGTGCCGATTGATTCCACTAGCGACCGCACTCATCGCCACGCTCACGCTCGCAGCTTGCGAGTCACCGGGCGCCGAGCCCGCCGCACCTGCATCGACACCTCAAGCCTCAGCACCTGCTGCCGCCGCTGCCGAGAAAGGCGGCCAGGAAGAATACGGACCCTATGAGCTCGTCGACAACTGGCCGCAGCCGCTGCCCGATGGCACCGACGGCGTGAAGCACGACGGATGGACGTGGGGATCGGTCGGCGCGGTTTACGCCGAAACCCCCGACCGGATCTGGATTGCCCAGCGGGGCGAGCTCCCGCTGCCGCCAGGCGCAAAACCGTGGACGCCGTACTCCATGCTGTCGCCCTCCCGCGGCAACGCCACGGGTAACACCGATGGCCTCAGCGCGACGTGCGAGCCGACGGAGAAGCGGGGCTGGGAGCGGCGGTGGCACCACACCGTCTTCATCGTCGACCGCACCGGGAAGATGGTTTCGGAGTGGCCGCACCTGAACAAGCTCTCCAGCCAGGATCGGTGCGGACGCGGGCCGCACAAGATCAAGATGAATCCCTACGACGCCGAGAAGCACGTCTGGATCATCGACGACCAGCAGCACGTCATCTGGAAGTTCACGAAGGAAGGCAAGCTCGTGATGACGCTCGGCACCGTGGGCAAGCGTGGCCGCGATGCCGGCAAGCTCTTCGATCGGCCAACCGACATCGACTGGCTGCCCGACGGCACCTTCTTCATCAGCGACGGCTACGGCGGCACGCGCGTGGCCAAGTTCGACAAGGACGGCAAGTTCCTGATGGATTGGGGCACGCCGCCGAAGGATCCCAAGAACCCCGGGCCGAACGAGTTCAACACGGTCCACAGCATTCAGATCAGCCGCGACGGGCGTCTCTTCGTCGTCGATCGCGGACATCGTCGTATCCAGGTCTTCGATCAGAACGGCAAGTTCCTCGACATGTGGACCACCGGCATCCGCTCGCAGCCCTACGCCCACATCATCACGACGGATCAGAACCTGTGGATCTCTGACGGAGGAACAAACCGCATCGTCAAGTACGACCTGAACGGAAAGTACTTGTATGGTTGGGGCGGTCCGGGCGGGCAGCCCGGACAGTTCCAGGGGCCGCACTCGATCACCGTCGATCAGGACGGCAACCTGTACCTGGCCGAGGTGTTCAACGGACGCGTGCAGAAGTTCCGTCCGAAGCCCGGCGCCGATCCGGCGAAGCTCGTCGGAACCGAGCATCGCTACACGGGAACGTCGACGAACTAACCACATCGATCGGCTGTTGGATAATCTGGTGGCTGGCACGAGCCGGCCACCAGATGTCCAATCGCCGATGCCCTCCACCGCATATCCTCAACGCATCGTCTGCCTGACCGAAGAGACGACCGAGACGTTGTACTTGCTCGGCCAGGGCCATCGCATCGTCGGCGTCTCGGGCTATGCCGTGCGCCCGCCCGAAGCGCGTCAGAAACCGCGCGTGTCGGCTTTCATCAGCGCCAAGTTCGACAAGATCCAGGCGCTCAATCCCGACCTCGTGCTGGCGTTTTCGGACCTTCAGGCCGATCTAGCCGCAGAACTCATCAGGCGCGGCATCTCCGTCGTCGCCTTCAACCAGCGGTCCGTTGCCGAGATTCTGACGATGATCCGGATGCTCGGCGGGATGGTGGGCTGCCAAGAAGAAGCCGAGGCGCTGGCCGCTCGATTGGAACGTGATCTCGACGACGTGCGCGAGGCGGCCTCGCGCTTCGCCGTCCGCCCGCGCGTCTTCTTCGAGGAGTGGGACGAGCCGATCATCTCGGGCATCAGGTGGGTGGAAGAGCTGGTCGCTATCGCCGGTGGCACGCCGATCTTTCCGGAGCTCGGCACCGCTTCGCTCGCGAAGGACCGTATTGTGTCGGCAGATGTCGTACGCGAACGCAATCCGGACGTCATCTTCGCCTCGTGGTGCGGCAAGAAAATGCGGAAGGCCACCATCATCGGCCGGCCGGAGTGGGACAGCATTACCGCTGTCGCGAGAGCTCACATCTACGAGATCCCCTCGTCCACCATCCTGCAGCCGGGCCCGGCGGCGCTCACAGATGGTGTTCGGCAAATGCACCAGATATTGCGGCGGATAGTGGAGGCGAAATAGAGGTTCACGGGTTCACAGGTGCATAGCTCGCTCAGTTCGCTTTCGCGAGAGCGGTTACCACGTCCCAATTGAATCGAACGAACCGATGCAGCTCGCTCTCGAGCAGGCGCTCCTGATCGCTGTGTGCACCAAATCCCTTCGGGCCGTCTTCGACGTCGGTGGCTGGCCCGATGCCGTAACACTGCATGCCTTTGGCGCGCAGATACGCCATGTCGGTCGCACCCGTGCTCATCGTCGGCAGGGTCACCGTCTCGTAAATGCGCTTGGTTGCTGCCTCGATAGCCTTGAAAGCCTCGGACGCGAGGTTCCCGGTGTCAGCGCCCGGCCGGACGTCGCGCTGCGCCCAGTGGACGTCGAGGGTGACGTCGTCGACAACGTTGCGGACGGCATCGATGAACTTCACCGGATCGTCGTCGGGCAGCAAACGCACGTCGATTGTCGCCTTGGCCTCCGACGGGATGACGTTGACCCGATAACCGGCGGTAAACATGTTCGGTGATGCGGAGCTTCGCAACATTGAAGAGTGCCGCGGCTCATGCTCGAACATGTAGTCGTCAGCGGCGGCGACGACCTTCGGATCCAGGCTGAGAAGCGCGCGATACCGGGCCGCGTCTTCCGGACTCGAGAGGTCCGCCAGCCGCTTGAAGTACGCGCCGGTCGTCTCGTTGAGTTTCACCGGCGGCCGCCAACGACCGACCGCCGCGACGGCCGCGGACAATCGGACGATGGCGTTGTCTTTCAGCGGGACGGAACCATGCCCTGATGTACCTCCGGCGGTGATCTCTATCGCTCTCGGAATCTTCTCGATGGTCTGAACCGTGGCGTACTTCACCTGGCCCGCGATGCGGCTGACGCCGCCGCCTTCAGCGAGGCAGTACTCGGCTTCGATGTCCTGATAGTGCTGGTCGGCCATGAACTGGATGCCGACGCGCGTCGTCCCTTCCTCGCCCGCCTCCGCCAGAAAGATCACGTCACGATCGAGTCGCACGTTCTGCCGCTTCAGCAGCAGCATCGTCATCAACGCGGCCGTCAGATTGTCCTTGTCGTCGACAGTTCCCCGCCCATAGACGTAGCCGCCCTCTCGCGTCGCCGAGAACGGCGGATGCGTCCACTTTGCCGGGTCGACGTTCACGACGTCGGTATGTCCCATGATCAGCAACGGCCGCCTGGTGCCGTTGCCTTTCAGCCGCGCCACGACGTTCGGCCGATGGGCCTCGAGCGCGAAGACCTGAGCCGGGATGCCGTTCTTCTCGAGCACCTCCTTCAGGTATGTCGTTGCGGGCTCCTCGCGGCCGGGCGGATCGCTGGTGTCCATCCGCAGCAGCGCCTGATAGTGCTGCATGGTTTCGTCCTGGATGCGCGCCCAATCTGGCTCGGCTGGTGACTGAGCCGAGACCGCCAGCGTCGCAAGCGCGACAGATGTCAACGCCGCAAACAGCACTCGCATGCAACCTCCTGAGCTAGCCGGTCAGATTCGCTTTCGCAGCTGACCGACGTTGTAGACGACCCCGACGAACGCTGCGTGCGGCTGGGGACCGGTAACCGGGGCGGCGAATCCCGCGTCCACCACCAGCCACTTGCGGAGTTGAAAGCTGGCGCCTTCGATGATCCCGACGATGGGCCGTGTGCCCGCCTCTCCACTGGTGCCCGGGTATCCGAACACCTCGGAGGTCCATCCGAGCCGGTTGGTAATGGGACCGGCGAACGCTACGGCCCAGACCGCCGCAGACCTGGGCGCGATGGAACCGTTGCCGCTGCGTGCGGTGTATCCGGCATTGACATCGAGCGACAGGCCCCCGAAGTCATGGCTGGAAATGAGCAGCAGCGAAACGTCGGTCGTTCCGGTTCCGTCACCGTCTGCGACCGAACCGGAGGGCATCTTGATCGCGGGAAGAATCGCGAAGTTGCCAACGAGTGGTGCCTGCTCGACGAGCCGCCACTTGATGCCGATGGCGACATCGCCGAAGCCCGTCGTACCGGCGCCAGGGGCACGCACGATCGAGTCTTGGATGGTGAGCTGGACCTTTTGCGCGAGTCCGATTTTCAGCGCAATAGGGCCGAGATCGCCGTGCGAACGATCAGCGTAGCCATCTGCCTCGAAGCCCGCTTCCGCTTCGACCCACCCGGGCGCCACCGTGCCGGCATGCGTCGAGACCGTGGGCCTCTCGGGCTGCGCGGCGTGTGGATCTGCCTCCTGCGCGTGGGCAGACATCTGTCGGATCGAAATCAGCGCCGCCAGGGCTACAGCGAACCGGCGCGGGCGCGAGAAGCTCATTTGTCGAAATCCGCGATCGCAGCCGTGAACTGGATGTCACGTCGCTGCCTGGCCTGAGTGCCCTCGGGCGACCGCACCGTCAGATCGTCGACCTGCACGCTCACCGGTTGGAACGCGGCGCCGGCTCGGCGCTTGAGCATCACTTTCACTTTGCCTGAGGTCGCGACCCACACTTTGGGCTGCTCGCCGCCGCCGGCGCTTTCGTCGGAGCAGAACGGCAGGCTGCCTCGCGGATTCTGGGTCTGTTCGACGCGGACCGTGATGCCGGGACCGGCCTTGGCGATATCGATGGAGGTTTCACCGTCGGGAAACTTGAACTGGTCGCGATCGGCCTTGATGGTCAATACCTCGGACCGATCGTCGTTCCAGGCGTAAAGAAAGAGCCCTGCGCAGCCCGATGCCTCGCGGTAGCGGAACGTCGGCGTGCTCGCTGGCGTGCGCGACTGCGCGCGTCCGAGGTCCACCGCTCCGATCACGATCGAGGTCGTGATGACGATGCGTGCCGCATGTGTGCTGTGCATGTCGACCTGCCGATCAATATTCACTGACGCTGGGGCCCCACCCCCAGCGCGAACTAACGCCGATGCCTCACTTCGGATCTCCTTGTCCTCAGCTCGGCATGGCCGCAGGCGCTCCTCCCTGCCCGTCTTTCTCTCACTGGCGCTGGGGCCCCACCCCCAGCGCGAACTAACGCTGACACTCTCGCTCGGATCTTCATGTCCTCGCTCGAGTGTGGCCGCAGGCGCCCCTCCCTGCCTCCCCTGCCCCGACCTCCCGCCCTACCTGCCCTACGCCTATCAGCCCTCGAGCAGTGCAGCGATCACCTGCTCGTCGCAACCCGCCTCGCGCAGCACTTCTTCCGTGTGCTCGCCGAGAAGCGGAGAGCGCCGTCCGACGACCGGCGGCGTCTCCGACATCTTCACCGGCGAGCCCAGCGTCCTGATCCGGCCCAGGCGCGGATGATCGGTTTCGACCACCATCGACCGCGCGAGCACCTGGCGATCTCTAAACACCTCGTCGTACCGGTTGATCGGGCCGCAAGGTATCTCGTTGGCCTCGAGCAGATCGAGCCAGTGCTGACGGCTGTGGCCGATCGTCACCGATTCGATCGTTCGAGCAAGAACCTCGCGGTTTCGCACCCGTCCCGTGTCGTTGGCGTAGGCCGGGTCGGTCGCCCACTCCGGATGGCCCAGGATGCCACATAGCCGGACGAACAGCCGATCGTTCGCCGCGGCCAGCGTGATGTAGCCATCGGCACAGCGAACCGCCTGGTAAGGCGCGCTCATGCGATGCGCCGACCCCATCGGCTCTGGTACGCGGCCGGTGGCAAAGTATTCAGTGGCTTCCCACACCGAAAGCGCCACGCCCGCCTCCAGCAGCGACGTATCGACGTGCTGACCGTGGCCGGTCCGGGTCCGGTAGTGCAGCGCCGCGAGTATGGCCGACAGAGCAAACAACCCGGCGCCGAGGTCGGTCAACGGCAGCCCGGCCTTCATAGGCGCGCCGCCCGGTTCGCCGGTCACGGACATGATGCCCGCGACACCCTGTGCGACGAGATCGAATCCACCGCGAGCGGCGTCGGGGCCCGAGCCGCCGTAACCCGAAATCGACGCATAAATGAGACCCGGATTGTCCGCCGACAGTGTCGGGTAGTCGAGGCCGAAGGTCTGCATCACGCCCGGACGGTAGTTCTCGATGAGGACGTCGCTTCGGCGCGCCAGCCGGCGGAACGCCGTCTGCGCCGCCGGCGTCTTCAGGTCGAGGACGATGCCACGCTTGCCGCGGTTGACGGCGTTGAAACTGGGACTGTCGTTGCCGACGGCGCCGGCCATGCGGCGGGTCGAATCGCCGCCGGGCGGCTCGACCTTGATCACGTCCGCGCCCATGTCGCATAGTTGCATCGCGCAGAACGGTCCCGCCATCACCTGCGTGACGTCGAGCACGCGAAGGCCGGCGAGCGCACGGCCGGGTGCCGGCGTACCGGCCTGAGCGGTCATCTCGTCTTCAGTCCTGTCTGACACCCGAGGAGCTCCACGTGCCGACACCTCACGTCCTGTTCCATATCGACGGCCCTATCGCGGTCGTGACCATCAATCGTCCAGATGCCCGCAACGCCATGACCTGGGACATGTACGAAGGCCTGGTCGAGGCCTGTGAGCGCGTCGACCTGCACGACGATCTGCGCGTCGTCGTGCTGCGATCGACCGGCGACAAGGCGTTCATCTCTGGCACGGATATCAGTCAGTTTACGCAGTTCCAGACGGCGGAAGCGCCTATCGATTATGAGCGTCGCATCGATCATGTCATCGATCGCCTCGAGCGTGTGCGGGTGCCCACGATCGCCCAGGTGCAGGGGGTGGCCGCGGGCGGCGGCTGTGCGATCGCGCTGGCGTGCGACATGCGCGTCTGCAGCCCCGAAGCTCGGTTCGGAGTTCCGATCGCCCGGACGCTGGGAAACTGCCTGTCAGCGGCCAATTACGCCCGGCTCATCGATCTCATCGGTCCGGCGCGGACCAAGGACATCCTGTTCACTGGCCGGCTGATCGAGGCCGCCGAAGCCGAAGCGCTCGGGCTGGTGACGCGCCTCGCGCCCATGAACGAGCTCGACACCGTCGTCCGATCGCTGGCGACGGCACTGGCGGCCAACGCGCCGCTCACCATCCGCGCCACGAAGGAAGCCGTCCGGCGCATTCAGGCCCATCGCCGCGTCGAAGCCTCGCTCATCGACGACCTGATTTCGATGTGCTACGGCAGCGCCGACTTCATGGAAGGCGTCGCGGCCTTTCTCGCGAAGCGGCCGCCGCACTTCGCGGGACGTTAACGGGCTCCAGGCTTCTGGCTTCAGACTCCAGGGGCCTCGGGCTCCAGGCTTCAGGCCTCGGGGTTCTGGGTTCTGGCTCCGGTAAGTGGCTCTCCTGAAGTCCGAAGCCCGGAGCCTGAAGCCTGATCCGCCGCGAGCGTGTCCATCGCGGCATCGACTCCCCCGCGCTTGAACGGTACCCCGGCAATCGACAGCGCCATCTCGACTCCACAGAGCGTTCCCGCCAGCATGAGGTCGTTCAAGTCGCCGAGGTGGCCGATGCGGAACACCCGCCCCTTCACGCGCCCGAGCCCCGCGCCAAGCGACAGGTTGAACCGGTCGAGGGCCACGGCGCGCAGCGCGTCGGCATCGTGTCCATCGGGCAGGAGCACGGCGGTCAGAACCGGACTCTGCTCGTCCTCGCGCGTGCAGAGAATCGACAGATTCCACGCGCGGACGGCCGCACGCGCGGCGGCCGCCAGCCGCTCGTGCCGCGCATAAACGCGATCGAGTCCTTCCTCGGCAAGCATCTGCAGCGCTTCCCGCAAACCGTAGAGCAAGTTCGTCGCGGGCGTGAAGGGAAAGAAGCCCGCCGCGTTCGAGCCGAGCATCGGCTCCCATTCGAAGTAGGACTTGGGCAAACGCGAGGAATGCGAGGCGTTCAACGCCTTGTCGCTGATCGCGTTGAAGCTGAGACC
>JBKPSC010000188.1:0-7370 GCA_046734915.1 Acidobacteriota bacterium
GTTCAGGACAGCCGCGTGGACACCGTCATCGTCAGCACGCATCTCATCGACGTGGAGCGGCTCGAAGCGCTGAAGCAACTCTGCACGGACCATAACGTCACCTTGGCGCGCCTGCACTACACACTCGACGAGCTCGTCGCCGTTTCGTAAAAACCTTCTCCTCGTTCACGTTCTGGCAATCGGCACAACCGATAAGCGTGTACGGCCAGAATCCGGGCCGGATACCTGTTGCGGTTATGCCCCCAGCCCGACCACGACATACGGCGCCCGATGGAGGAGTCCGTTGATGAGACGAGTTATCCTCGGTGTCATTCTTGGAGCGGCATTGTGGCCGTCGGCGGCGGGCGCACAGACAACGCTCGCAACGGCGTATCCCGGAGTACTCGGGCAGGGGCGTCTGCTGAGCATTGCCACCACCAGCCAGCAGTACCTCAGGTACAGGCTGACGGCGAATCGTTCGTACTATGCAGTGTGCTGGAACGTGTTTGCGACCGATCAGGCCACCGACTGCAACGTCGACTGGCGCAACAGTGGGGACACATCAGTCGGGACGACGGCCGAAATCGAGCCCTTCGACGGTAATTTCACCATCTTCGGCGGCGACGGCGACTCGATGCTGCCGAGCACATCGGGTGACTACTACGTCCGCGTGACGAACGCCTCCGGTGGTGTCCAATCAACCAACGTGATGGTTATCGAGAGCACGCTCTTCTCGCCGTGGTGGTTCGTGGCGAGCAGTGCGGGTTATCAGGCGTTCACGGAGATTCGAAACAATACCTCCGAGTCGATTACTGTCACCATTCGTGCATACAACTCGACTGGCGCGATCGCTGGTACGACCTCGCCGACAATTCAGCCCAACGGCAACACGCTCGTTGCTCTTGGAACGTACACCGGTGACGGCTCAGGCTCTGTCTCGATAACCTTTGCGGGACCGCCGGCATCCATCACCGCGAATACGACCGTGCTTGGAACGATGACCGGCTTGTCATTCGATGCGCCCTTTGCGCCTCGAATGGTCTGGAGCAACTTCGGGTATTTACAGTAGGCCCCAGGTGGCGTTCGGCTGGGTTCGCTTGGCCCGGCCGAACGCTAGCGTCCGACCAGCCCCTCCACGGGGCTACTCGCCGTCGCATACATCTTCCGGGGAATGCGCCCGGAGGTGTACGCCAGCCGACCTGCCTGCACCGCCAGCTTCATCGCCTCCGCCATCGCGACCGGATTCTGAGCGCCGGCGATCGCCGTGTTCATCAACACGCCGTCGGCGCCGAGCTCCATCGCGAGCGCGGCATCTGACGCCGTGCCGACTCCCGCGTCGACGATGAGCGGCACACGCGCGAACTCACGGATGATGCGAATGTTGTTGACGTTCTGAATGCCGAGGCCGGAGCCGATTGGCGCGCCGAGCGGCATGACCGCCGCGGCGCCCGCATCTTCGAGCTTCCGGCACACGATTGGATCGTCGCTCGTGTAGGGCAGAACGACGAAGCCTTCCTTTACCAGCGTCTTGGTTGCGGCGATCAGCTGTTCGTTATCGGGAAAGAGCGTGCGCTCATCGCCGATGACTTCGAGCTTGACCCAGTTCGACAGGCCCGCTTCGCGGCCGAGTCTGGCGGTTCGAATGGCCTCGTCGGCGGAATAGCAGCCGGCCGTATTCGGCAGCAGGAAATACCGCTCGGGATCGATGTGGTCGAGCAGCGATTCCTTTGACCGGTCCGAGATGTTCACGCGCCGCACGGCGACCGTGACCATGTCAGCGCCCGAGGCGGCGTGGGCCTGCTGCATGACCGCCGCTGACGAGTACTTGCCAGTGCCGACGATGAGGCGCGACGCGAACGATTTGCCGGCGATTGTGAGCGAATCCATAGTCAGGCTTCGGGCTCCAGGCTTCGGGCTACGGACTTCAGCCTCAGGCCAGCTCCCGCCTCCAACGAAGTTCACGATCTCGACCGCGTCGCCCTCCTGTACTTCGGCGGTGTCGAACGCGGCCCGCTTCAGGACGACGAGGTTGTGCTCGACGGCGACGCGCCGCGCGTCGATCTCGAGGTGGGCGAGCAGCGCGGAAACAGTCAGCGGCCCGGCAACCTCATACGGATCGCCGTTCAGAAGAATCGTCACGTTCCGCAATCTTATCGGAATCGGCGGAGGCGGCGGGCGCCGGTGGGTCTACTTGGCCTCGCGCAGCGACAGCACGAAGTTACCGACCGGCAGGTCGGCCTGCATCTTGACCGGCAGACGGCGTGCGTCGCTCGATATCCAGACGGCGATGTTGTCTCCGACCGGCTGTCCTTGCGCGTCGACGATGCGGACGCCCAGCTTCCAGGTCGGGATCTCACCGAGCGGCACCCGGATTCGCTCGCTGTTCGATGCCTGCATCGACACGTTGTACAGCGATCCCTCGTCGATGATGGGATACGACAGCTTCGTTCCCGCCGAGATACTGCTGGCGCGAACGGCGTACAACGCCGAAAGGCCATCCTGGACCTGAGCCGGCACGTTCAGGTCAGACCGTGTGGTGGCGACTGCGCTGTCGCCAGAGAGCTCGAAAAACGCACGACGTGCCGCCCGGTCGAAGCGTGTCGTCCCGAGCCGCTGGCGTCGTCCCTCTTCGCTGTAGAGCGTCATCTGCTGCGGCAGCAACGTCGCCGTGTCGAGGAGCGTATCCATCTTGTAGTAGAGCGAATAGAGCTTGGCGATGAGCGGCAGCGGACGTCCCTCGGCGACGATGTAATAAGCCGATGGGTTGGCTGCCGTCGGGCGCCGCTCCCTGACCGTCGCGACGGCTGTGCCGGCCACGACAAACGACGACCACGACACGTCGAATGTCAGCGTCTCGCCGACCTTGAACGGGACGGCCGTGTCCTTGCGCGGTACCGCGGTTTGATTACGCGGCACGGCGCGCTGAGCCGAGAGCGCCGCCGTCGAGATGACCACCGCGAGTGACAACGTCGCTGAGACCGCGACCCGCATGGCCCTATCTTAAAGTCTTTTCAACGAGCGATGCCACAATAGGTAAGGGACTCATTCCGAGAAGAGGAAGGGGACTGGTTTGACGGCCTCTGCGATCCGACGTACCTTGTCGAGCCGCCTCATCTTTCATGGACTCATTCCAAACGATGGCTGTACTGACACCTGATGCACCACTGGGCATTCCCGGTTACACCTTCGCCGATCTCCACGAGCCCGAACGCCTTGCTTCCCTTTACGAACGTTTCTGCGAGCAGGTCCAAGCCGATCACCCATCGCTCTGGAGAGACTGGGCTGCATATCGTCAGGCGCCCGACGCCGTCTCGTCGCCCGTCGCCTTGTCCAACCTCATCACTTCGATGGCGCCGCATGTCAGCCGCTTCGTCACGCGATTGTTTCGAGTGGAGCGAGAATCGGCCGATCTGTCAGCCGCCACGCGCGCACAGGACGACTTGTTTCGCTTCAAGATCGACTTCGTTCGCCGCCGGGCGCTGCCGATTCTGAAAAACGACCGGCCTGTCGAATCCACGCATGAGGACGACGCGGTGGTCCGATCCCTGGTTGAAGAGCAGCTGGCTTTTCCCGCCGATCGAGTGACTACGGACGAGCTCGAGCTGCTCGTCGCCCGCGCTGGATGCGCGCTTCTGGATCGCGAGAAGGCCGACAAGGTCGGCACGGCCGCTCAGCTCGACGCGCTCAAACGGTGGTGTGCCGCGCGCGTTCACGACCAGGCGTACCGCTCGTGGGTCGTGTTCCGCTTTCCCGAGACGCTCGACTACTGGCATCTCGTCGACGTCTCCCGTCCGGAGCCGCACCTGGACGAGCTGATGTTCGGACCCGACCGCCGGCTCAGGCGCCGCGACGGGTTCAAGCTGACCGACGTCCGCATGAATCCGCGCGAAGTGCTGAGCGAGATTCATTACTGCGTCCTGTGCCACGAGCGCGACAAGGACTCGTGTTCGAAAGGTCTTCGCGAGAGCCCGGCGAAAGGCTCGCCGTCGACAGCAGCGACGCCGGCGCCGATTGCGGTCAATCCGCTTGGCATCGAGCTGGACGGGTGTCCGCTCGACGAGAAGATCTCCGAGATGCACCTGCTGCGGAAGGACGGCGACGCCATCGGCGCGCTGGCGATTGTGGTCGTCGACAATCCGATGTGTCCGGGCACCGGCCATCGCATCTGCAACGACTGCATGAAGGCGTGCATCTACCAGAAGCAGGAGCCGGTGAACATCCCTCAGATCGAAACCGGCGTGCTCACCGATGTCCTCGAGATGGCGTACGGCGTCGAGATCTACGGCCTGCTCACGCGGTGGAACCCGCTCAACGTCCGGCGGCCATATGCCCTGCCCTACAACGGCAAGAACATCCTCGTCGTCGGCCTCGGTCCGGCTGGCTACACACTCGCCCATTACCTGGTGAACGAAGGCTTCGGCGTCGTCGGTATCGACGGTCTGAAGGTTGAGCCGCTGCCCGAGGCGCTCGTCGGCAACGACTCGGTGGGTCCGCGTCCGATTCGCGACTGGGACGAGATTTATCGGCAGTTGGACGATCGCGTGCTCGAGGGCTTCGGCGGTGTGTCGGAGTACGGCATCACCGTCCGGTGGGACAAGAATTTCCTGACGCTGCTTCACCTGACCCTGGCCCGCCGGCGCGGACTGCGTATGTACGGTGGCGTGCGCTTCGGCGGCACGTTGCCGATCGCCGACGTCTGGCAATACGGGTTCGACCATGTGGCGATCGCCACTGGCGCCGGACGGCCGACGGTCATCGACATCAAGAACAACCTGATTCGCGGCATCAGGAAGGCCAGCGACTTCCTGATGGCGCTGCAGCTGACGGGCGCGTTCAAGCGGGCCGCGCTGCCCAACCTGCAGGCCCGGCTGCCGGCCATCGTCATCGGCGGCGGCCTCACGGCGATCGATACGGCGACTGAGCTCATGGCGTACTACCCGGTGCAGGTCGAGAAGATGCTCGAGCAGTACGAGCGTCTCGCCGGCTCGATGGGGGAGACGGCTCTACGGAGCGTTTACGACGCCGAGGAACTGGAACTCGTCGACGAGTTCCGGACGCACGGGATGGCGATCCGCGCCGAACGCGCACGCGCTGAAGCGGCCGCCGAGCCGCCCAACTTCGTGCCTCTGGTCCGCTCCTGGGGTGGCGTCACGATCGCCTATCGCAAACGCCTGGCGGACTCACCGGCGTACCGGTTGAACCACGAAGAGGTGATTAAAGCGCTCGAGGAGGGCATCGGCTTCGCCGAGAATCTCAGCCCCGTCGAAGCGGTTCCCGACACGCGCGGCGCCGTGACGGCGATGGTGTTCACGCGGGAAGGGCAGGGAAGGCAGGAGCGGCAGGGAGGGCAGGGTGGGCGGGAAGGGCAAGGTGGGCAGGGAGGCGACGACACCGTCACACTGCCGGCTCGCACTGTTCTCGTAGCGGCCGGCACGTCGCCGAACATCACGTGTGAAAAAGAAGCACCGGGAACATTTGCCCTCGACGCCAAGAAGAAGTTCTTCCAGCCGCACAGCGTCGCGCGCGACGACAGCGGGCGCTGGCAGCTGACGCCGGATCCGAACGGATTCTTCACCTCGTACGACCACAACGGCAGATTCGTCACGTACTATGGCGACAACCATCCGCGTTACGCGGGAAACGTGGTGAAGGCGATGGCGTCGGCGAAAGATGGCTATCCGATTGTGGCCGGTCTCTTCGCGCGCGAGCTGGCCTCGCTCGATCCGCGGAAGCAGGGCCAACGCGATGCCGCGTGGGACGAACTGACCAGTCGCCTGAACGCCGAACTCAACGCGACGGTCGAAGACGTGGTTCGCCTCACGCCGACCATTGTCGAGGTCATCGTGAAGGCGCCGGCTGCCGCACGGCACTTTCACCCAGGTCAGTTCTACCGGCTGCAGAATTTCGAGTCGCTGGCGCGAGTCGTCCAGGCCAACGGACGGCCGGTGCCGCTGCTCATGGAAGGCATTGCGCTCACCGGGGCATGGGTGGACAAAGACAAGGGTCTGCTGTCGCTCATCGCCCTCGAGCTTGGCGTGTCGAGCCGCCTGGTCGCGTACCTGCGCAAAGGGGAGCCGGTGGTCGTCATGGGACCGACTGGCGCGCCGACGGACATTCCGCACGGACAGAACGTTCTACTCCTCGGTGGCGGCCTGGGCAACGCCGTGCTGTTTTCGATCGCCAAGGCGATGCGCGACAACGGCAACCGCGTAATCTACTTCGCCGGCTACAGGAGGGGCGAGGACCTCTTCAAACGCGAGGAGATCGAAGCGGCAACCGATCAGATCGTGTGGAGCACCGATATCGGCGCCGAGATCGCACCGGGCCGGCCGCAGGACGTCCACTTCCGCGGCAACATCGTGCAGGCGATGTTGGCGTATCAGGCCGGACAACTTGGCACGCCGCTCGTACCGCTCGAGAGCGTCGACCGCATCATCGCCATCGGCTCGGACCGGATGATGGCCGCCGTCAAGGCGGCGAGGCATGGGGTGCTGGCACCCCATCTGAAGGAAGACCACGTCGGCATCGCCAGCATCAACTCGCCGATGCAGTGCATGATGAAGGAAGTCTGCGCTCAGTGCTTACAGAAGCACGTCGATCCGAAGACCGGCAAGGAGACCATCATCTTTTCCTGCTTCAACCAGGATCAGGAGATGGATCGTGTGGACTTTCCGAACCTCGCGGCACGGCTCCGGCAGAATACCGCCCAGGAAAAGCTCGCGAACCAGTGGCTTGATCATCTACTGGCGCGGCAGCCCCTCGAGCACGTCTGACGATCTGCCCGCAACCGAGACCGGAAGAGGTCGCCGACGAGAACCTCTTCTCTCGGGTTCCATCTCTGAATACTATTCAGACCGTTGGAGGTGTCGTATGTGGACTCCCGCCAGACCTCTGCTCTTGGCCGCGATGGTGGCCGTGGGCATCGCCGCCGTGCCAGCCTCGCGCGCCGAGGACCTCGGCCTTTCCACCGAACGTCTTCAGCGGATCGCGCAGCTCGTGCAGCGCTACATCGACGACAGCCAGATCACCGGCGCCGTCACAGTCGTAACCCGGAAAGGGCGCACCGCCCACTTCGAGGCGACGGGCTTCATGGACGCCGAATCGAAAGCGCCGATGCGGAAGGACGGCGTCTTCCGCATGGCGTCGATGACCAAACCCGTCATCGGCGTCGCCATTCTGATGTTGGCTGAGGACGGCAAGCTGCGGCTGACCGATCCGGTGTCGCGCTTCATCCCCGAATTCAAGGACACGAAAGTGGCGATGCTGAAGAACGGCTCGGCATCAGCTGACGCGCCTGGCAGTCGATCGGAAGCCCCTGAGATCTACACCGTCCCGGCCGCGCGGGCCATCACGATTCGTGACCTGATGACTCACACATCGGGGCTCGAAAG
>JBKPSC010000189.1:0-6392 GCA_046734915.1 Acidobacteriota bacterium
CCATCGGGGCCAATGGTGTGCGCGTGCTGCATGTGCACATGGCAGGGGCCGCCGTGTACACCGTCAGGAGTGGGGAATCCCTGACGCTTCGTCTCCCGTCGCAGAAACGCCATGCTCTCCTCGGCGAAGCCGCACGAGTCACATGCGCTGTGCCCGGCGCCGGCCGATGTCATGCAGGTTCCGCCGAGCGGCTTGCCGTCGACGCCCACCGGTATCAGCGGCAGCATGCCTTTCAGAGCCGGTGCCTTCTCGCGGACGATGGGCTTGAAGTTGACCTTGACCAGCTTCTCGGCGAAATCCTGCTCACGGAGGAACTGGAGCAGGGCCGGGTAGCTGTCGACCGAGGTTTCGTCGTAATTGCCGCCGATGGCGATGCGGACCTGCCCGGCGACGCGCTTGATGTTCTCGATGATCCGGTCGAACGTGCCCTGGCCGCCGCGCAGCGGACGCATCCGATTGTGCGTGTCGCGGTCGCCGTCGAGCGTGATCTTCACTCCCGTGAGGCCGTACGGCCGCATTTCATCGACGATCTCGGGCGTCAGCAGCAACCCGTTGGTGATGATGCTGATCGTCTGGCTGAGCCCGCGGCTGCGCGTCGCCTCGGCCATCCGCTTCGAAATCGCATACATCACCGGCAGGTTCAGGAGCGGCTCCCCGCCGAAGAACATCAAGGTCAGCTTGCCCGGGCGAACGCGGTCCAGCTCACGCTCGATCCAGTCGCCGACCTGCTGTGCGGTTTCGAGCGACATCTTTTCGGCGAACTTGTTGTAGTCGCCGTGGTCGCCCTGGAAGCAGTAGTCGCAGGCGAAGTTGCACTGAAGCGTGGTCAGGACGGTGACGTGCAGTTCCTCGGTGCTGCTCTTCGTGACGCGGAAGAACTCGTCGAGCGAGCGACGTTCGTCGGCGCGATTGCTGACGAGGAAGCCGTTCTCTTCGAGGAGGTTCACGGCTTCGAGCTCTTCTCGCGACAGGTGCAGCGAGGCGTTGTCGACGCCGCCCTCGAACCGATCGAGCAGGGCCGCGACGTCGGCGGACACCACCAACTGGGCGTCAGTCATCGTGTTCATCAGAAACACGTCCGGTCCGCTCTCGAGAGGGACACGCAGGTTGAACATCGACGACTGCATCAGGGCTCCACAGTGCTGACGCGCTTTCGAACTCGCTGCGGCTCAGGATTCAACAGAGAGGTCTCGCGGCGTGACCGCGCGCTGAGCCCCTAAAGAGCAACCCCCATTCCAGGGACAGCTCGACCGGCAATCGATGAATTTGTTGAGGTAACGCGCGACGAGCGGATGAATCGGCCGGGCCGCGAGATCGCCCGCTGGTTAATCAATTGACCGCGGACGGGGGCTGCCGGCTCAGCTAGTGGAGTGTTAATGGCCGTGGTACAGGCAATTGCTGTGGTGGCCAGTACTTTGGCCGATCTGGCTAGTTTTCTATCGGCGGATTGGCGGACGGGGAGGTTGGAAGCGAGGCCGGTTCCAATGAATAACATCGGATGCTGGCGTGCCAGTCTTTAGTGGGACGGCGCGCAGGCCTCAGGCGCCTCGAAGCCTCCGAGCGAACTGGCGAACTTCGAGCTTGTCCATCTTGTATTTCAACGTGCTCAATGGAATTCCAAGGTACTCCGCCGTCCCTGTGACGTTTCCGCCGCAGCGCTCGAGGGCCCGGAGGATGAAGTTCCGCTCGAACGTGTTAGTCGCGTCCTCGAACAAACTGTCGGTCCTCCGCCCCTGCGGCTCGAGTTGGGCGAAGTGAAACTCCAGCGGCAAGTCCTCTTCCGAGATGAAGTCCTTGTCGCTCACCGCCACCAGCCGCTCGATCAGGTTCTCCAGCTCGCGGATGTTTCCCGGCCACCAGTACTTCCTCAGCAGAATCATGGTCGGCTCGGTGATCCCCTGGATCTGCTTGCGAAATCTGCGGTTGTACCTCCGCAGGAAGAACTCGGCGAGCTGCGGGATGTCCTCGGAACGCTCCCGCAGCGGGGCGAGCTTGAAGGGGATGACGTTGATCCGATAGAAGAGGTCCTCGCGAAAGCGTCCTTCCTTGACCGCCTTTTCGAGGTCGATGTTCGTCGCGGCGATCAGGCGAAAATCCGTCTTAATGGGCTTTGTCCCGCCAACGCGCTCGATTTCGCCTTCCTGAATGGCGCGCAGGAGCTTCGACTGCAGGTCGACCCGCAAGTCGCCAATCTCGTCGAGAAACAGCGTTCCGCCCGAGGCCAGCTCGAACTTGCCCAGCTGCTGCCGATGAGCGCCGGTAAACGATCCCCGTTCATGGCCGAATAACGTGCTTTCCGCCAGATCTCGAGGAATTGCCGCCAGATTGACGGCGATGAACGGCGAGTCGGGCTCTCCGGCCTCCCGGTGAATCAGCCTCGCCAGCAGCTCTTTACCGGTTCCGCTTTCGCCGAGGATCAGGACCGTGGCTGGTAGCTTGGCAATCTTTGCGACGAGATCGACGATGGCGCGTCCAGCCTGGCTGGGTCCGACAATGAACTCCCGTTCGGACTGATCCGCGACCTGAGCCGAAAGCGCCATGACCTGCCGATTCAGGTCCTGGCGGTCACTGGCGTTGCGGACGAGTCCTCGCAACTGGTCGTAATCAAAGTCTTTGGTGACGTAGTGGTAGGCGCCATGCTTCATGGCCTGCACGGCGGTTTCGATTTCGGCGATCGCCGAAATCATGATGACTTCGACGAGGCTGTAGTTCTCTTTGACGATTCTCAGGACTTCAAAGCCACTGATGCCCGGCAGACGCACGTCGAGCAGCACGAGATCGACGTCTTCCCGATTCATCAGCGGGAGAGCCGCTTCGCCGCTGCCGACCTTGAGAACTCTGTACTCGCGCTTCAGGATGGCCGTCAGCGTGTCTCGCATCCCCTCGTCGTCGTCGACGATGAGAACAGACTTGGTTTTCTGGCTCATCTTGGGAGGCGTCGTATTGTGGCAGGCGGTTGACACTGTTGCAAGCCGTTCGATAAGGTGGATTTTGTTGACCTTCCTCTGGTTCGTCGCGGGCCTCGCGTGCCTGATTGCCGGCGCTGCGCTGATGAAGGCGTGGCTGACCGCGAAGCGCTTCGAGCGCCTCGCCGAGTCTTACTGGGAGCTGCGGTACGAGCACGGCCAGCTAGCCTCGCGGCTGGGTCGCCTGGAGACCCAGAGCGCTCCAGACCGCGGCGCCGCCCCTGATCACCAGGTCGGGGCGCGTGGAGACACCTCATTCGTTCCCCTCTCATCCGTGAAGCGATAATCAGGTAGCGACGTGGCCAACGCATACGACGTGGTCGTCATCGGCGCGGGCACGGGCGGGTACGTCGCCGCCATTCGCGCCGCTCAGCTCGGGTTGAAAGTCGCTGTCGTCGAGAAGCAGAAGGCGCTCGGTGGCACGTGCCTCATTTGGGGCTGCATTCCGACCAAGGCCCTCCTCGAGCATGCCCATGCCCTCAAAGTGGTCCAGCAGGCAAAGGAATGGGGTGTCACTATCGGCGAGGCGGCGGTCGGTCTCGACATGAATCAGGTTCAGGCCCGGAAGGACAAGGTCGTCACCGGCCTTACCAAGGGCGTCGAATTCCTGTTCAAGAAGAACAAGATTGATTGGATCAAAGGCACCGCTCGGCTGACCGGGAACGGCGGCGTGGACGTCTTTGAGGGAGATAAGCAGACCCTCAAGGCGTCGCGCGAAATCATCGTCGCGACGGGATCGAGCCCTCGAAGCGTCCCAGGCGTGGCCATCGATCATAAACGAATCATCACGAGCGACGAAGCCATCGGCCTTCGCGCAGTGCCGAAGTCGCTGGCTGTCCTCGGCTCCGGGGCGGTCGGCGTCGAGTTCGCGTCGATTTTCCGGCGCTTCGGCAGCGAGGTCACGATCTTCGAGCTGCTGCCACGGCTCGTTCCGGTCGAGGACGAGCAGGTTTCTGCCGAGCTCCAGAAGTCGTTCCGGAAGCAGGGCATTACGTCCCACACCGGAGCCCGTGTAACGAGCGCGATCGCGGCCGACGACGGCGTGAGCGTTCAGGCGCAACTGGCCGACGGCCGGACGATTTCGATGAAGGTCGACTATCTATTGGTGGCTACCGGACGGGGCCCGGTCACCGCGGGGCTCGACGTCGAACGGCTCGGTGTGCGTCTCGATCGCGGCTATATCCACGTGGACAGCCATTATCGGACGTCTGTCCCGGGCATCTCTGCGATTGGCGACGTCATCACGCTCGGCACGGATCCTCACCCGCAGCTCGCCCACGTCTCGTCCGCGGAGGGCATCGTTGCCGCCGAGCGGATTGCGGGGCAGCAGCCTCCCGCCATCAACTACGATCACGTGCCTGGCTGCACCTACTGCGATCCGGAGATTGGCAGCGTCGGCCTGACAGAACAGAAAGCCAAGGAACGCGGCTTCGAGGTTCGCGTGGGGAGCTTCCCGTTCGGCGTCCTCGGCCGCGCGAAGATCGCGAACGAGACGGAGGGCTTCGTCAAGATCGTGTCCGACAAGCGCTACGACGAGGTGCTCGGCGTCCACATGATCGGACCGCGATCGACCGAGCTCGTCGCCGAAGCCACGCTGGCGCTGCGGCTCGAGTCAACTGTCGAAGAGCTCATAAGAACGATTCACGCCCATCCGACGATGGCCGAAGCCGTAGGCGAAGCCGCGCACGCCGCGCATGGCGCCGCGATTCACATCTAGGCACGAACTGTAAAGAGCTTTGTCGGTTCCGCGGTTCTGCAGTTCTTGGTCCTGGGTTCCGAGTTCTTGACGGAGGTTCCATTCGAGTGAACAGAACGGGCAAACCAAGAATCAAAAAGCGAGAACCCAGAACCGCAGAACCGCCGAACCGACGAGGCTTTTGACACCTTTTGAGGATCCCATGGCTACCGATGTCGTAATGCCGCAGATGGGCGAGTCGATCGCCGAGGGCACGATCGTCCGGTGGATCAAGAAGGTCGGCGATCGCGTCGAGAGAGACGAGCCGCTCTTCGAGATCTCCACCGACAAGGTCGACGCCGAGATTCCAGCACCAGCGGCCGGCGTCGTCACTGAGATCAGGGCGAAGGAAGGCGAGACTGTTCCGGTCAACAGCGTGGTCGCGATCATCGATGCCGCCGGGGCGGCAACGGCCAAGGCCCCGGCGCCTGCTCCTGCGCCCGCCGCGGCAGCCAAACCAGCAGAGGCCACACCGGCGGCTCCGCCGCCGGCGCCGGCTGCTCCGGTTGTCTCCGCTTCCTCGGCTGCGCATTCAACGGCAACGGCCGCACCGCGCACGACGGGAGAGCAGGACGAGGCCCGCCTGCGTTCGTCGCCGGTGGTCCGCAAGATCGCGAAGGAATACAACGTCGACATATCCCAACTCCAAGGGACCGGCATCTCGGGACGCGTCACCAAGAACGACATCCTGGCGTTCGTCGGACACGAGACGCCGCGGCCAATGCCCCCAGCCGGACCAGGTGCCGCCACTCCGCCCGCGACTGACCGGCCGACACCGGCCGCCAAAGCCGGTCCGACGCCTGGGACCACCGTGCCGATGTCGGTCATGCGCAAGAAGATCGCCGAGCACATGATCCTCAGCAAGAAGACGTCGGCGCACGTTCACTCCGTCTTCGAAGTGAACTTCAGCCGCGTCGCGAAGGTGCGTGAGAAAAAAAAGGACGAGTACGAGCGCGCCGGCGGCAAGCTGACGTATCTTTCGTTCATCATCAAAGCGGCAGTCGACGCGCTGCGCGCCGTACCGGTCGTGAACGCGTCGGTCGACGGCGACAACATCGCCTACCACAGCGACGTCAACGTCGGGGTTGCGGTCGCGCTCGACTGGGGTTTGATTGTTCCGGTGATCAAGAAGGCGGACGAAAAGAACCTTTTGGGTATCAGCCGCGCCGTCGCGGATCTCGCCGCGCGCGCCCGGTCCAAGCAGCTGAAACCAGACGAGGTGTCCGGGGGCACGTTCACGATCACCAACCCGGGCGTCTTCGGCGCGCTTTTCGGGATGCCGATCATCAATCAGCCACAGGTCGGGATCCTTGGCGTTGGTGCCGTTGAAAAGCGCCCGGTCGTCGTAGACGACGCGATCGCGATTCGGCCGATGGCGTATCTGGCGCTCGGCTACGACCACCGGATCATCGATGGCGCTGTGGCCGACGAGTTCATGTCACACCTCAAGCGAACGCTCGAGAACTGGGACGAAACCAGCGCCTGAATGCACGCTTCTGCGTAGACGTCTGCGCCGGTTCAGCCGATACAATCAAAGGTAGGACCTGGACGGAGAACGTGGCCCTGCCGGACATGCGCCCACTCGAGATTCGTCGGCTCGGCCGCGTCCCGTACGGAGACGCTCTTGCGCTCCAGCGCGCGCTCGTCGTGGAGCGCCAGCAGCAGCGCATCGACGATCTGCTTTTGCTCGT
>JBKPSC010000190.1:0-4533 GCA_046734915.1 Acidobacteriota bacterium
GGTGTGCGCGCGGCCGAAGTAGAACAGGTTGATCTCATCGGGTCCCTTGCCGAGGGTCATCGTGTCCTTGAACGTGGTCTTCGGCAGGCCGCGGCCGTTGTTCTGCTGGAAGATGCTCGGCCCGGGCGGCGGTGCCTGGAGACCGGTCACCGGCTTCATGTTCTCCATGCCGGCCTTGGTGTTCTCCTGGACGACGACGTCGACGGTCGCCGGGAAATCGACGTTGCCGCTGACATGATCGCCGTGCGTGTGCGTGTTGATGATGCGCACGACCGGCTTCTGCGTGACCGATTGAATCTTCTCGAGCAGGGGCTTGCCCCAGCCGGGATTCTTGGTGTCGACGACGGTGACCCCGTCGGTGCCGATGAAGACTGCGCTGTTGCCGCCGCCGCCCTTCATCACGTAGAGGTTGTCCTTCAGCTTTTCAACCTCCACGACCATGGGCGCAGCCGGCTGCTGAAACGCGGCCAGCCTCATCGTGAGCGCTCCGGTCGCCGCGAGCACGCCAAGCACAACAAGTCGTTTCATAGACTCTCCTGTGGGGGACGATAGTAATCCGAAAAGAGCAAATTCAGAATGCGGAATTCAGAATGCAGAATGGGGCGAATTCTGAATCTGCCTTCAGCATCCTCAATAGCGGCTAGGCGAGCGCCTGAACCAGCTCGCGTACGTTGGCCATTGCCTGGACACCTTCGATCGCCGCCAGGGCCCGCGTCATCTGTTCGGGCTTCATCGTCAGCTGCGCGCAGTCGCTGAACTTGGCGTGCAGGTCGGCGCGCGTAAACGGCTTGTCGGGGCCGCCGCGGTAGGCGTCATCCGACGGCTGGACGATCGTCTGGCCGTTCACCAGGTCTACCTCGACGATGCTGCGGATCTTGTCGAAGCCCTGCGCCTCGATCTGCTGGTCGAAGACCGGCGTCACGCGCGTCATCATCTCCTGGACCGGCGCGCTGGCGACGAATTCGTCCGTGAACTCGCGGACGCCGGCGCGGCGGCGGAGCAGAATGGCCGACAGCAGGAACGGAATGCAGAACTTCGCTTCGAGCTCGGTCTTGGCGATGCGGTAACGCAGCGGCTGCAGAATGTTCGAGCCGGCGCGCAGTCGAATGGCGCGCACCTGCTCCGGCTTGAGATCCCGTTCCGTCACAACCTTCAACATGGCGTCCATGCTGGGGTGGCTCAGCACGCCGCATGGGTAAGGCTTGACCGAGACGCCCGGGTTCACGATCGACCACGGCCGTCCGAGAATCCCGTTCAGACGATCGAGATCCGCCCCGCCGCCAAGGACCTGGAAAAACCCCCACTCGCCATCCAGCCCATCGTCTCCACCGGTAAATCCACGGCCGGCGAGATCGGCGGCGAACACGCCGTTCTCTGCCGCTCGCCCGACGTGCAGGGGCTTGGTCATCGATCCGAAGTTGACCCTGATGCCTGCGGCGACACTCGAGGTGATGGCCAGCATGTGCGCCAGCTGGCGCTCGTCGAGGTTCATCAGCTTCGCCGCCGCCGCGGCGGCGCCGAACGTCCCAATGGTGCCGGAAGAGTGAAAGCCGTTCGTGTAGTGCGCCGGATCGATCGCCTCGGCGATTTTGCACTCGACCTCGAAGCCGACGAGGAACGCTTCGAGAAACGTCGCGCCCGATACGCCCTTTCGCTCGCCGACCGCCAGCGCCGCACAAAGCGCCGGCAACGTCGGATGCGTGAGGAGGCCATAGGTCCGGTCGGGCGTCGTCGACAGTTGCGTGTCGTCGAAATCCATCGCGTGGCCGCTCGCGCCGTTGGCCAGCGCGGCGTAGGCGACCGACGTCGTGAGACCGCCCGATCCGAGCACCGTGGCCTCGCGCTTCTCGGTTCCGGCCTTGACGTACTCGCGTACGATGGCGCTTCCTTGCACCGTCGACCCGGCGAGAATCACGCCGAAACCGTCGATCAGGCAGCGCTTGGCCTGTGCGACCGCGTCGGATGGGGCGTCTTTGAGCGTCGTCTGCCGGATGAAGCGGGTAACCGCGCTGGTCGAGCCTTTGATCGCCGCCTTCTCCAGCTTCTTCGGAGCAGCTGACACGCGCTCCACGCCGGCGCCGACGATCGAGCCGGCTCCAGATGCCGCGACCACACCGAGGAATTGCTTGCGCGTCAGTTTCATCGATCGCTCCCTATTCGTTCCATGAGAGTTCAGAATTCAGCATGCATTCAGAATTCTGCATGTCTATCCATTCTGCATTCTGAACTCTGCCTTCTGCCCTCGCATCGTCAGTGTTCACTGACGGGATGCGGTCTGTGGGCTCACCGTATGGAGCCAGGCCCAGTGGGCCGAGGCGTGCTCGACGAGCGCATTCATATCGTCCGCGACGAGAAACCCGTCGGTGACGAGAGCCTGCGCGGCCATCCGGATTCGCGCGAGGTAGTCGTCGCGATCCTTGTACCGCTCCTGAACGGACAGACGGCTATCGCCCTTGCTGTCACGCTGCTGGCGCGTGAGCGCGAATGGCACATACGACCCCACGAGCCGCACGAAGCTTTGCGGACTGCCCACCGACGGATCGCGGAAGTTCCACCCGGTGTGCGTGGCGAGCGGCACAGCGAGCTCAGGCATGCGCACGCCGGCAAGCTCGTTGCCGTCCGCGTCCACGGCAGGGACGAGCGGGGCGTACGGCGCGCCAAACGACGCCGGCAGCGACGCGACGCCTTTCGATTTGAAGTCGGGACCGAATTCGAGACGGTAGACCCCGGGTTGCCGGCTCGGTGACTGACCAACTGCCTTTGGGAACTGCACCTTCGCGACCGCCACCAGGGTTCCGTCTTCGATACGCGGATATCGGCTCTTGGGCGGAGTCGTGTCACTGACGATCCAATCCTTCATCCCGAGCAGCAGACGGCGGAGCACCCACGTTGCGTCGAGCGGATTGGGCAGCTGCTGCGTCGGCTCTTGCGTTGATCGCTTCGGCGGAAAGGCCGCAGGCCCGTGCTGCTGCCCGGCCAGGAAATAAATGCGCGCGTAATCGGGTGGCGGCACGTCGATGCGGCCGTCTACCGTCGTGTGCGTCAGCGATGCCCCTCGTCCGCCCCAGTACTCGACCGCTGAATTCGTGAAGAAGATCTTGGGAACGACGCGATCGGCTTTGGCGCGGGCCAGCAGACCATCGCGCTCGCCGGTGCCCGGGTCTGTCTGCTCTTCGGGTGTGAACGGGAAGCGCACGGGATAGTAATAGGTGTCGCCGCCCGAGGCGGCAAACCGCTGCGTGAAGCTGCCGCGCGCGCCGCCCGCTATGTGAATCATGAAGCCGTCGAACACACGGTTGCCCCGCTCGTCGGCGTTGAACCCCTGATAGAGGAAGTCGCGCAGCATCCGGCCGCTCTGAGAGACGCCGAAGGCAATGGTGTGCGTCACGCTGATGTCCGCGAACCGGCCGGCACGCGCGGCCGCGACCGCGTCGCGAACCGCGGCGAAGCCGAGCCCGGCCACGAACGGGTCCTTCGTTCGGTAGGTCAGGTCGTACACCTTTCCGGCCTTGAACCCGTCGTCGACGACGATCTGGCTCCGATCCTCGGTAAAGCGCCAGCGATTGCGGGCGACGGTCTGCGCCGGCGAGTAGGGATCGTCTCTGACGGTGAGGACGTCTGACGAACCTTGCCGGTCGAGCGGTGGATTGAACTCCGCGCCGGCCACTTCCGCTTGCCCGGCGTCACGTGACAGGGTGAAGTCGCCCCTTATGAAGCCCTCGAGGCCGAGCGCACGCGGCAGCTCCGCCCGCATTACATTTGGAGCGGCGGCCAGGTCAGGTTGCCACCCCACCCAGAGGACGGTGAAACCCTGCCGCAGGAGGAATGCATCGCCGAGTTCGGCATCGGGGCCGCCCGATCGGCCTTCGAGCCGATCGAGATTGCGAAGCGCAATCCTATTGCCGCGGTTGGCGATGTCGAGGAGTAGCACGTGATTCCCCTTGCTCGCGTCCTTCGGCTTCAACAGATAGAAGTCGGCCGAGGCGTGCACGCGGCCCCGCTCATCCTTCGGCGCGCGATCGAGATCTGGAATGATGCGGTTGCGCGGATTGGCCGGGTCACTGAGGATGTAGACCGTGCCTGACACCGCTTCGTAAACGCCGGCGCTCCCCTGCGGCTGGCCGTTCAGGACGTCGCGCCGCGACTTGATCTCGACGCGCTCGACGTCAGCGTGGGCGAACGAGGCCGGCCCAAGCACCGCGCAGACGGCCAGCGCCACCAAGGCTCGCCGGCAAATTGCGCTCGAAAGTGGCTTCATGGCGGCGAACTATAGCACCGCAGAGCCGCCGGCCGACCGTCTGTCAGGCCAGCGTCAGGGCTTGATCGACGCGCCCACGAGCTCGCCGACGGCGCCCAGCGTGGTCTGAGCCGCGTTCAGCCCGAGGCGGAAATCCTTGTCGGAGTAGGTCGTATACAGATCGGTTGGCTGGTGCCACTGCGGATCCCAGCCGGCGCCAACGTGTACGCCTCGCTCGTTCTCGCGGACGCTGATGGCCGGAACGACGTTCATGAACGGAGTCGAATCGGTATTGG
>JBKPSC010000191.1:0-5161 GCA_046734915.1 Acidobacteriota bacterium
AACTACATCTCGGAGACCGGTAATCACGCTGGCCACGCGAAGCTGCCGATGGTCGCGACGATCCGGAACTGGTTCCTGCTGTCGCGGGTCGAAGTGGAGACGCGAGATGCGGCGGGTGTCGTCGTGACGTTCGGCGACTCGATCACCGATGGGACGGCCTCGACGCCCGATGCGAACAATCGCTGGCCGGACGTGTTCGCGAAACGGCTGCTCACGGCGCCGACGCCAGTGAAGATGGGCATCCTGAACGCTGGCATCGGCGGCAACCGCATCCTGAGCGAGGGACCCTACACGCAGGGCGTCAATGCACTGGCCCGATTCGACGTCGATGCGTTGAGCCAGCCCGGCGTCACGCACATCGTCGTGCTGGAGGGCATCAACGACATCGGCAATGCGCGGCAGAATCCCACGCCGACGGCCGAGGACCTCATCGCCGGCCACAAACAGCTCATCGAACGTGCGCACGCCCGCGGGCTGAAGATCTACGGCGCCACGCTGACGCCCTTCTGGGGTGCGGCGTATTACACCGACGCCGGGGAGGCGAAGCGGCAGGCGGTGAACAACTGGATACGCTCGAGCGGCGCCTACGATGGCGTGATCGATTTCGACAAGGCGACACGGGATCCGAATGATTCGAAGAAGTTCCTGGCGGAGTACGACTCCTGCGATCATCTGCATCCCAATGACGCCGGCTACAAGGCGATGGCGGACGCCGTCGACCTCGATCTCTTCAAGGTGAGCGCGAAACGATAAGCGCGCCCGGTCTCACCGGCCGCGGTTCTGACTGTCATGGATGTGAAACGGCGGACCGTGCTCCTCGGCGTCGTGTCGAGTGTGGCGACAGCCGGCCGATCGCTGTTCGCGCAGCCTGTCTCGCAAGCCTTGATGGGCACGAAAGCCGGTGACGAGCGCGACGTGGACGCGGTCAGGCTCTGCTGGTGTCCGGCCGGACGCTTCGTCATGGGCAGCCCGCGGAGCGAGCCCGAAAGGCGGCCCGGAGAGGATCAGGTCCAGGTGATCCTGACCAAGGGATTCTGGATGGCCAAGTTCGAGACCACCCAGGGTCTCTGGCGGCGGGTCATGGGAGAGTTGCCGGGCGATCTCACCACCGAGTTGCCAGCTGGAGACGACTTGCCCGTCGGAAACGTGAACTTTCCCGAGGCCGAGACGTTCTGCCGGCAGCTCACGATCCGTGCCCGGGACTCAGGTGGGCTTCCGAGCGGCTGGGAGTTCCGGCTGCCGACGGAAGCGCAATGGGAATATTCGTGCCGGGCCGGCACTACGACGGCCACAGCGTTCGGCGGCAGCCTGAGTAGCACGCAGGCGAATTTCAAAGGGAAGGCCTACAACGGCGGCGCGCCGGGTCCGTCGCTCAATCGCGCGGCACGAGTCGGCAGCTATCCTGGCAACGCGTGGGGCCTGCACGACATGCACGGCAACACCTACGAGTGGTGCCGCGACTGGTACCACAGACGTTTGCCGGGCGGTATCGATCCGGACCTCCGCGACGCGGAGCGCTCGGCCACCCGAAGCGAACACGGCGATATCTCCCGCGTCCGCCGCGGCGGCTGCTGGGCTGATGACGGCTGGCCGTGCCGGTCGGCGTTCAGACTGCGATTCGAGCCCGAGCGGCGCTACGACCACATCGGCTTTCGTGTCGTCGCCGTCCAGGCCTGATTCCGCGTCTGACCTTGCGCGGCTCACCGTTCGGGCTTATCGTCAGCGCGATGATGACTCGATCGTGGTCCGCCCTCGCCGTGCTCGGCACCGCGCTCGTCTCGTCGGTGCTGGCGCAGACGCAGCCGAGTCCGGTGTTCGTGGCCGCTGAGCGCGGCGATCTCGATGAAGTCGATCGGCTGCTGCGAGCCGGCGCGGACGCGAACGTGATGGGAGAGCTGCGCATCGGCGATCGCACGTATCGCGTCAGCGCGCTCGGCGCCGCCGGCATCGGCTGGCATGCCGACGTCGCGAGGTTGCTGCTCGAACGCGGCGCGGGGTATCCGCGCTATTTCGTCCGCAACCACAATCTCGTCCCGGCCTCGCCACAAGAGCTGACGCCGCTCCGCGACTGGGAAGTGGTCAACTCCGTGCTGCGCATGCCCGAGGTCGCGTCGCTGATGCAGGCCATCGTCGATCGCGACGCGGCCGGCACCTATCGGACGCACGACGGGCGTGAGTACGTCGTGCGGTCCGCTGCCGGCGGGTTGGAGTTGAGATCGCCCGACGGCGCGACGCTCGTCTTTCAGCACGTGCTGGGTAAGGCCTTCGTGCAGCGCCTTCCGCGCGAGCAGCCCACGCCGGCGGCCGGCCGCACGCAGACGGCACAGGATCGCGCGATGTTCGACCGGTTCATCGAGCCGGTGGCGGCGACCGACAAGACCGGGCTCCAGGAGCAATTCCGCGATCGCGGCGCCAGCTGGCTCGACTTCACGGTCGGCGAGGGCCGCGTGCTGGCGTTCGAGATTCGCGAGGGCGGTCCGGGACGCCTCGGTGGAACCCCCACGCTCTTCCGCAAAGCCGGCATCCGGCCCGAAGTGTCGCCCATACTCGAACGAGAGGTCGCGGCCACGCGGCCGACCGCTGCGCCGATGCACTGGCCGTCGTTTCGGGGGCCGAACGCCTCGGGCGTCGCCGATGGCCAGGCGCCGCCCATCTCGTGGGACGAAGAGCGATCCATCAACATCCGTTGGCGAGTGCCGGTCCCAGGCCTCGGACACTCCTCGCCGATCGTTTGGGGCGACACGGTCTTCGTGACCACGGCGATCAGCTCGCAGCCGCGTCCTGAGTTCCGGCCGGGCGGGCTCCGCGGCGACAACCTCTCTTCCGATCGCACCGAGCAGGAGTGGCAGCTGCTGGCCTTCGAGAAGCCGACTGGGAAGCTGCGGTGGCAGCGGACTGCCCATCGCGGCGTGCCGCGCGGCAACCGGCACTTGAAGAGCAGCTTCGCGACCGCCACACCCGCGACCGATGGGTCGCGCGTGGTCGCGATGTTCGGCTCCGAAGGTTTGTACTGCTACGACATGAACGGCACTCTGCTCTGGAGGAAGGACCTGGGCGAGGTCGGGCACATCAGTTACGGGTTTGGCAGTTCGCCGATCATCTTCCAGGGCATGGTCATCGTGCAGGCAGACACCAATCGGGACGCCAGGTCCGCGTCGCCGGCCAGCTTCATCGCCGCATTTGATCTGGCCGACGGCCGCGAGCGCTGGCGTGTGCCTCGCGACGAGGATGCCCGGGCGTCGTTCGGCTCGCCGATCGTTCATGAGAGCGGCGGGCGGGTCCAGGTAGTCACCAACGGCGGCACGCGCGTGCGGGCCTACGATCCGCTCACCGGCAAGGAGCTCTGGTCGATTGCTGCACCGTCCGACATCGTGACGCCGTCGCCGGTGGCGTCGCCCGATCTCATCTACGTGATGAGCGGCAACTCGGGCTATCAGCCGATCTTTGCCGTCCGGCCGACGGCCGTCGGCGACATCACCCCGAAACCCGGACAGGAGACGAACGACTTCGTCGCGTGGAGCTCGACGCGCGGCGGCTCGTTCACGCCGACGCCCATCGTCTACGGCGGCTACCTCTATTCGATGAACGTCAGCGGCATCCTCGGCTGCTACGACGCCAAAACGGGAGAACGGCAGTATCTCCAGCGCATTCAGCATGGCGGCTCGGGCTTCAGCAGCTCTCCCGTCGCTGCCGACGGCCGCCTCTACTTCGCCAGCGAAGACGGCGAAGTCTTCGTCGTCAAGGCGGGACCGACGTTCGAGCTCCTCGCCACGAATACCATGAGCGAAGTGATCATGGCCTCGCCGGCGGTCTCCGGCGGCCTTCTCTTCATCCGCACGCTTGGACATCTCGTCGCGATTGGTTGACGTCTCGAGCCGACGTCTCATGCCGGCTTCGGCCACGAGCCGGATCGGGTGCGGGCTGTCGATCGCGTGGGCTCTGTGCCTGTGGTCCTGCGCGGCAACCGTTCCCGCGCCTGTCCGCCGGTTCACGCCTCCGCCGGAAGTTCGAGCCAATGCCCACGTGCAAGTCCGCATGCGCGACGGGATCCGCCTCGACACGACGGTTTACACGCCATCGAGATCTGCCGGGCGCTTTCCGACCGTACTGATTCGCACGCCCTACCGCAGCGAGCTGGACAACCGTTCAACGTTCTTTCAGCGGTTGCTCAGCGAAGGCTATGCCGTCGTGATGCAGCACGAGCGCGGGCGCTATCTGTCGGAAGGAAAGGTCGCGATGCTGTCTTACGCCGCACCTGACGGCTGGGACACGCTGGACTGGATTGCGGCGCAGGAGTGGTCCGACGGGAAAGTGGCCACGCTCGGGTGTTCGTCGTCGGCCGAGAATCAGCTGAAGCTCGCCGCCCTGAACCATCCGGCGCACAAGGCGATGATTGCCTATTCGGCCGGCGTCGGCGTTGCGGAAGCGGGCCCCTTCCGCGAGCAGGGAAACTTCTGGCGCGGCGGGGTCTGGCAGCAGGGTTGGTTCGATTACTTCGTAGAGGAGACGCAGAAGGACTGGCCGCAACTGCCGGCGGGCCTGACCGACCAGGAACGTCAGCGCGCCGCCGCCGCGTTCTCCGTCGACAATCCGGGCGAGGGGCCAAAGCCGGATGATTTCTACGACAAGGTCCGCATGCACTTGCCGATGATGGAGATGGCGAGAGCGGCGGGTGCGCTCAGGACCGACTTCGAGGAGTACCTGGCGCGGGGGCCGGCGTCCGGTCCGGCGTGGACCGCCGACCGCGTCACGAACGCCGATCGCATTCGCGTGCCGGGCCTGTGGGCCGAGGCCCTCTATGACATCTCGGCGCGCTCGACGGTCGCATTTTTCGACAGGACCCGCGCGGAGAATCCAGCCGGTCAGCAGGCCATGCTCATCACGAACGGCCGCCACTGCCGGTTCGACGGCGGGAACGCGAATCAACTGATCGGGCAGCGCCCACTTGGTGACACGCGCTTCGATGCTGAACGACGGCTGATGGCTTGGCTCAACCGCTGGCTGAAAGGTGACTCCAGCGCCCCTGTGCCCACGCATCCGTTTACGGTCTTCATGGCTGGCGTGAACCGCTGGGTCGATTTCGACGCCGTTCCGCACGCCGGCGCCGGACCGACCCGTACGCTCTATCTGACCAGTGGCGGGCACGCCAACACGCTCACCG
>JBKPSC010000192.1:0-23390 GCA_046734915.1 Acidobacteriota bacterium
CCTTCGGGGTGACGTAGCAGAGCATGGCCGTGCCATACCATCCGATCATCGCCGCGCCAATCGCCGAGGTGATGTGGTCGTAGCCAGGGGCGATATCGGTCGTGAGCGGACCGAGCGTGTAGAACGGAGCCTCGTCGCACCAGGCCAACTGATTCTCCATGTTCTCTTTGATGAGATGCATGGGAATGTGACCCGGGCCTTCGTTCATCACCTGGACGTCGTGGTCCCAGGCGATCTTCGTCAGCTCGCCTTGCGTTTTCAGCTCGGCGAACTGGGCCTCGTCGTTGGCGTCGGCGATCGAGCCTGGGCGGAGGCCGTCGCCGAGCGAGAACGACACGTCGTAGGCCCGCATGATCTCGCAGATTTCGCGGAAGTGCGTGTAGGTGAAGTTCTCCTGGTGGTGTGCCAGGCACCATTTCGCCATGATCGAGCCGCCGCGGGAGACGATGCCGGTGACCCGCCGCGCCGTCATCGGGACGTAGCGAAGGAGGACGCCGGCGTGGACCGTGAAGTAGTCCACGCCCTGTTCGCACTGCTCGATGAGCGTGTCGCGGTAGATCTCCCACGTGAGGTCTTCGGGCCGTCCGCCGACCTTTTCGAGCGCCTGGTAGATGGGCACGGTTCCGATTGGAACCGGCGAGTTGCGGATGATCCACTCACGCGTCTCGTGGATGTTCTTGCCCGTCGACAGATCCATCACCGTGTCGGCGCCCCAGAGAGTCGCCCACTGAAGCTTCTGCACTTCTTCCTCGATGGACGAAGAGACGGCCGAGTTGCCGATGTTGGCGTTGATCTTCACCAGGAAATGCCGGCCGATGATCATCGGCTCGAGCTCCAGGTGCTTGACGTTGGCGGGAATGATGGCGCGGCCGCGCGCGACCTCGTCGCGGATGAATTCAGCGGGAAGTCCTTCACGTACTGCGATGAACTCCATCTCCGGCGTCACCTCGCCGCGGCGCGCATAATACAGCTGCGTCACCGGCTCACCGGCCGAGGCGCGAGTCCGCCGGCCGGACACCCACGGCTCGCGCAGGCGCGGCAGCCCCTCCTTGACGTCGACACCTTGCGGCCCGCTGGTGTCGTACACGCGCAGCGGCGGCTCCCCGCCCGACAGCGCAATCTCACGCATCGGCACGCGCACGCCTCGAGCGCCCTCGACGAATACCTTCCGCGAGTTGGGGTAGGCGTTGGCGAACTCGGACATCTTCCTTCTCCTCTGTACCTAGCGGGTCGCTCCGGAATGGAGAAGGAAGGCGGGAACCGCACTCCCTTCGCCGGTGTTAACCGGATCCGTTGACGCATGCCGCGTCGACGGACCGCGTCGCGCGCTGCGACACGGGCAGGTTCCAAGGGTCTGATCTCAATCCCGGCCTTAGCGGCTCGAAGCGCCCCACTCAAGATCGCGGGGCAGCCACGGGATACCCCTGGCGGCAAAGTGCACTATAACTCGGAATGGGTTGCGGGCTTCGAGCTTCAGGGTTCGGTGGGATTCGCCGACTTCTTCGTCAGGGCGAGCAGCTGCCTCCGCTTTGATGGCGCGAGCCGCTCGATAGCGTAACGGACGGTGATCCTCGGAATCTTGTGGCCGTTGACGCGGAGATGACGCTCGAGTCGGCGCACGTCGGCTTTCCCCGCTTCTCGGAGCATCCAGCCGGTGGCCTTTTGAGTCAGATCGTGGCGATCGGCGTGAAGATCGCTGGCAATTTCGTATCCGAGGTCGAGGTGGCGCCCCCGCCGAAGCGATGGGATCAGCCCCACGGCTGATGCCCGACGGACCTACATGTTGCGGTGCTTCGACCAGCCACGCATAGTCGCCGCGAGCTGGGGCCGATCGAGCAACAGAGGGCCGATGAGCAATCCGCAGATGGCGTCCGTCGTGGCCCAATTGCTCGCGTAGTCGAGCGACAGCCAGCGCTTCCAGGCAGTGAGCAGCCCGGGATGGAACGACCGGCGGTAGCGGGCGACGACCTCGACCGCCAGACCCTTCACCTCGAGTACCCGATCGGCGATCAACTCATCCGCAAACACCATCGCATCGTCTACAGACCAGGTGTCTGCATGGGCCTTGACGATCGCTCTCGCCATCTTCGAAACACGAGCTGAGCCGATATTGAAGAACCGCAGGTGTTGATCGCCGCGGAAGTAACGGCTGGCGTCGAAGTCGGTGGCCGGGCGCATCAGGTCCTTCAAATCGCGACGGGCTTTCCGAGCCGCAAGGACCGGATTCGATGACATGCCGTGCGCCCCCGCCTTCCCTGCCCTCCCTGCCTTCCCTGCCCCGCCTGCCCTACACGAGCCTCCGCAGGATGAAGCACTTCAGGTAGTAGGTTTCAGGAACGCCGAGAAGCACTGGATGGTCCCGGCCCTGCATTCGCTTCTCCACGACGCTCACGTGGACACCGGCGTCCACCGCGGCTTCGTAGATGATTTCGGCGAACGCGGATTCGTTCACGTTGTACGAACAGCTGCATGTGACGAGGGTGCCACCGGGCGCGAGCAGCTTCAGCGCGCGCAAATTGATCTCTTTGTAGCCGGCACTGGCTTTTTCGACCGCCGCCTTGCTCTTCGCGAAGGCCGGCGGATCCAGCACAATCGTGTCGAATCGTTCGCGCAATCGCTCCAATCCTCGCAACTCGTCGAACACGTTGCCCACTCGCGCGTCGATTGACAGACCGTTCCGGGCGGCGTTGGCCCGAACCCGTGCGACCGCATCCTCGGAGATGTCGAACGCGATGACCTCGTCACAATGCCTGGCCAGCGCCAGCGCAAAACCGCCGTGGTAGGTGAAGCAATCCAGCAGACGGCCGTGCGCGTACTGCGCCGCGGCAGCGCGATTGTCGCGCTGGTCGAGAAACAGCCCCGTCTTCTGTCCGTGGCGGAGGTCGACCTCGTACTCGACGCCCAGCTCGCGGACGCGAACGCTGTCGGGGACCTCTCCGGCCAGCACTTCGACCTTCCGCTCGAGACCTTCGAGCAGACGGGATCGCGGATCGTTGCGCGCGAGAATCCCGAGCGGTGACAGGTGCTCGCGGAGGATGCGAATCACCAGCGGCAGCATGCGATCGGCGCCCTGCGACAAGGCCTGCACGACGAGGAATTCGTCGTAACGATCGACGATGAGCGAGGGCAGAAGATCGGCTTCGCCGTGCACCAGCCGAAAGGCGGTGGCGTCGAGCTGCAGCGCCGCCCGGAAGGAGATGGCCGTCGCGAGCCGACGCTCAATCAACGCGTCGTCGGCCTCCGTGTCGCCGCGCGTGAGCATCCGCAAGGCGATCTGCGATCGATCGCTGTAGAACGCGTGCCCGAGCGTCCGTCCGCGCCGGTTTCGCACCGCGACGCGATCGCCGCCCGAGGCTGTGACTTCGAGGACATCGCCGCGATAGATCCACGGGTGGCCGGTCTGAAGACGCTCCTCGCCTCGCGGCGATATCACGACTGAAAGCATAAGGTTCTGACGATGTCGGTTCCGGGTTCTGCGGTTCTTGGTTCTGGGTTCGAGGTTCCGTGGTTCTGGGTTCTGCGGGTACATTGTGGCCTGACCCTGAAGCCAAGAGCCCGAAGCCCGGAGCCACATAGTACAATTGCCCCTCATGCGCGTGGCAATTGGCGCCGATCATGCGGGGTTTGCCTTGAAGGAGCATCTCAAGGGAACGCTGGTCCGCCTCGGCCACACCGTCGACGATCACGGTACGAACAGCGAGGCTTCAACCGATTACCCGCCAATCTGTTTCGCCGTCGGACGCGCGGTGGCCGAGCACCGGGCTGACCGCGGCATCGTGCTCGGCGGCAGCGGACAGGGCGAGCAGATCGCGGCCAATAAAGTGCCCGGTGTTCGCGCCGCCCTGTGCAACGATCTCTTCACGGCGCGTTTGTCTCGCGAGCACAACGATGCCAACGTTCTCGCCATGGGCGGTCGGATCGTCGCCTTCGGGCTCGCGGACGAGATCCTGACGCTCTGGTTGAGCACGCCATTCGAAGGCGGGCGCCACCAGCGGCGCCTCGACCAGATTGCCGAGGCCGACAAGGTCCGCGTGTAGCGCCGGCAACAGAGGGTTTTCCATGGCCATCGACACCACCAATCTTCCGATCTGGCGCTCGCTCGCCGAAGCGGATCCGGAAATTGCCGCGTCCATCACCAACGAGCGGATTCGTCAGAATTCCGGCCTCGAGCTCATCGCGTCGGAGAACTTCGTCAGCCGCGCCGTGCTCGAAGCAGCCGGATCGGTGATGACCAACAAGTATGCAGAAGGGTATCCGGGCCGCCGCTACTACGGCGGCTGCGAGTTCGTCGACGTCGCGGAACGGGCGGCCATCGATCGGGCGAAAGCGCTCTTCTCGGCCGATCACGCCAACGTCCAGCCGCACTCGGGAGCGCAGGCCAACATGGCGGTGTACCTGACGCTGCTCAAGCCGGGCGACAAAGTCCTCGGCATGAACCTGGCGCATGGCGGCCACCTGACACACGGCCATCCCCTCAATTTCTCCGGCCAGCTGTACACCATCGTTCCCTACGGTGTGCGAAAGGAAGACGAGCGGATTGACTACGACGAGCTCGATCGGCTGGCCGACGCGGAGCGGCCGAAGATGATCGTCGTTGGCGCCAGCGCCTATCCGCGAGTCATCGAGTTCGCGCGCATCCGCGAGACCGCCTCTCGCATCGGCGCCAAGGTGTTCACCGACATGGCCCACATTGCCGGCCTGGTGGCCGCTGGCGTCCACCCCAGTCCGGTGCCGCATTCCGACATCGTTTCGACGACGACGCACAAGACGCTGCGCGGTCCGCGCGGCGGGCTGCTGTTGTCGCGCGCGGAGTATCAGAAGGATCTCGACCGCACCGTGTTTCCCGGCGTGCAGGGCGGACCGCTGATGCATATCATCGCGGCCAAAGCCGTCTGCTTCAAGGAAGCCGCCGAGCCGGCCTTCGCCGACTACCAGAAGCAGATCGTCAAGAACGCCTCGCGCCTCGCCGGCGTGCTCGCGGCCTCCGGTTTCCGTCTCGTGAGCGGTGGCACGGACAACCATCTGATGCTGGTGGATGTGTTCTCGAAAGGCATCACCGGCAAGGTCGCCGAAGCGGCGCTGGGCAAGGCGGGCATCACAGTCAACAAAAACGCGATTCCCTTCGATCAGAATCCGCCGATGGTGGCGAGTGGCATCCGTCTCGGAACTCCGGCCGTCACCACCCGCGGCATGCGAGAACCGGAGATGGATCTCGTCGGCGAGCTGATCGCTCGCACCCTCAGCACGCCAGACGACGAGGCGGCGCTGGGCATGGTCCGCACCGAGGTCGAGCGGTTGTGTCGGAAGTTCCCGCTGTATCCGGACGCCCAGGCCTGACGCGAAACGCGGCCTCTTCGACGCCGCTCGACGAGGCCGTCGCACGGGCGTTCGAGCCTGGCGCCGCACTCGCCCGGGCCATCTCCGGGTTCGAGCCGCGGGCCGGCCAGGTCGACATGGCCGCCGCTGTCGCCCGAACCTTCATCGACGGCGGCGTCCTGCTCGCCGAGGCCGGCACTGGGACTGGCAAAACAGTCGCCTACCTGGTTCCCGCCATTCTCAGCCGGCAGCGTGTCCTCATCTCGACCGGCACGAAGAACCTTCAAGAACAGATCTTTTTCAAGGATATCCCGGCGCTGCGTGACGCACTCGGCGTGCCGTTCACCGCCGCCTACATGAAGGGGCGTTCGAACTACCTGTGTCTCCATCGGCTCGATCAGCTGTCGGGCGAGGCGCTGTCACCGGTCGCCTTGCCAGTCCCGCGCGATGGTCGCCCCGCGGGCGATCGGCGCACGCGTCCGCGCGATCGGCGGACGCCGGATTCCGGTCTGGCCGACGCCGTGTTCCTCCCCATCATCCGGGAGTGGTCGAAGCGGACGGAAACAGGTGACCGCGCCGAGCTCGATGATCTGCCGGAAGATCTGCCGTTCTGGAACGAAGTGTCGGCGACGATTGAGACCTGTCTCGGGACCGAGTGCGCGCGCTACGACGACTGCTTCGTGACACGCATGCGGCAGCGCGCCGCCGCCGCCGATCTCGTCATCGTCAATCACCATTTGCTCTGTGCAGACGCGGCCGTGCGCCAGAACGCGTTCGGCGAGGTCATCCCTTCGTGCGCAAACGCCATCCTGGACGAGGCACATCAGCTCGAGGACGTGGCGACGCAATACTTCGGCGTGAGCGTCAGCACTCACCGGATCGACGAGCTCGTCCGCGACGTCGAGCGAGCCGTGGTCACGCCTCTCTTGGACCAGTCGGATCGCGACGCCATGGCGCGAGTCGTGGAACGCGTCCGGACGCACGCGCGCGACTGCTTCGTCGAGATCTCCACGGCCCACCGCCCTGGCACATTCGCTGGAACTCGCGTCGAGGAGCGCGTCCGGGCCACGCCGAACACGCTTCTGACGGCAGCTGACGCCGCCGTGGCCCTTGCCGGCGCTTTCGACGCGCTCGAATCGGCGCTGGCGCTCACGGCGTTGAAAACCTGTGGCGGTTGCGCGCCCAGCGATGACGCGACGCTGGAATCCGGGGAGTCCGAGGTTCTGCGGTCCCTGGCGCGCCGGGCCGGGCAGATCAGAGATGACGTGCGGTTCCTGATGCGAGCCGACGACCCGGCATACGTCTACTTTGCCGAGTTTCGCGGCCGCGGCGTGTTCCTCCGGGCGTCGCCCATCGACGTCGCCGACATCGTTCGTGAGCTGCTGCTCGATCGGATGCGGACGACGGTGCTGACGTCGGCGACGCTAGCGGTCGACGATTCCTTCGAGTACATCCGCACGCGCCTCGGCATCCGGAAGGCCGACGAGATCCGGTTGGCCTCCGAATTCGACTACACGCGTCAGGCCATCCTCTACCTGCCGCGCCGGATGCCCGATCCACGTTCGACCGACTTCCTGACCGCGGCCGGCCGGGAAGTCGTCGAGATTCTCCGGCGCACCCGTGGCCGCGCTTTCGTCCTGTTCACGAGCTACGCCGCGCTGCGCGGCGTCCAGGCGCTGGCGGAGATGTCGCTCGAATATCCGATTCTGGCGCAGGGGACTGCGCCGCGCTCGCAGCTACTCCGCCAGTTCCGGACGACGCCTCACGCAGTCCTCTTCGCAACGGCGAGCTTCTGGCAGGGTGTAGACGTTGTCGGAGAAGCACTTAGTTGCGTGATCGTGGACAAGCTGCCGTTCGCCTCGCCCGCCGATCCGGTGACCGCGGCCCGAATCGACGCCATCAGGGCGCGTGGCGGCGAACCGTTTGGGGAGTATCAGGTGCCGCTGGCCATCCTGAACCTCCAACAAGGTCTGGGCCGGCTTATCAGACACCGCGGCGATCGTGGGGTGCTCGCCGTGCTCGACCCCCGGCTCCGCACGAAAGGTTACGGCCGGCGATTCATGGACGCCTTGCCACCGGCGCCGATCGTGCACGAGCTGGACGCGGTCGAATCGTTCCTGACGCTTGGCGAGAGGTGAGCGCTCACGTTCGGCCACGGTGCGGCACCAGGCTGCCGCCAGCTTCGGATTCTGACGATGATGATGAGTCTCGGAATCCTCGTCTTGGTCAGTTTGGTGGCTTGGATTGCATCCGTGGCGTTCAGCCGACTGAGCGGAAGGTCAGCCGTGGCAGCGATGCGGATGGCGCTGGTACTGGTGGTTGGCCTTGCCTTTTTTGTATTTCTGGTTTTTGCTGCTCTGACGAGACAATTGGACTAGACGATCGGATTCCGAAAAACCCGCTGATGGAGGCGCGAGGGTTTGTGATCGCGCCAATTTCGGCGTCTATTCCGATCGTGTAAGATATCCGATACTTTGACTCTAAATGCTGCGATATCAGGAGGAAACATGGTCCGCCGAGTGAACGGTCGGCCGACTTGGATGCTGGTCGTCATGGTGCTCGCCGCGGTCGCGTTCGCGGTTCCGGCGCTCGCCCAGAACGGCATGGTGAAGGGCACGGTCCGCGACGAGCAGGGGCAGATCGTCGAAGGTGCAAGGGTGACGATCGCGCAGTCCGGCGGAACCGGCCGGAAGTTCGAGACCAGGTCCGACAGGAAAGGCGAATTCATTCAGATCGGCCTTCCGTCGGGCGCTTATTCCGTTTCAGCCGAAAAGGAAAAGCTGGCGTCGATGCCCGCAAGCGTCAACGTGAGCGCAAGCCGCCCCGCTGAGGTCTCGCTGGTCGTCACAGCCGCTGCCGGCGCGAACACCAAGGCCTCGCAGGAAGCCGCCGCCGCGCTGAAGAAGGTCTTCGAGGAGGGCGTGACCGCGAGCAACGCCGGCAACCACAACGCGGCCATCGAGAAGTTCCAGCAAGGCATCGCGCAGAACGCCAACTGTGCCGACTGCTACAACAACATCGGCTTCAGCTACATGCAGTTGAAGGATTACGAGAAGGCCGAGGCGGCTTACAAGAAGGCGACTGAAATCCGGCCGAACGACGCCGCTGCCTACAACGGCCTGGCGAATCTCTACAACGCCCAGAAGAAGTTCGATGAAGCCGCCGCGGCAAGCGCCAAAGCGACACAACTCTCGGGCGCGGGTGGCGCCGCCGGCGGCGGCGGGAACGCAGACGCGCTGTACAACCAAGGGGTCATCCTGTGGAACGGCGGCAAGATCGCTGAGGCTCAGAAGGCTTTCGCAGACGCCGTCGCCGCGAACCCGAATCACGCCGAAGCCCACTATCAGCTCGGCATGGCGCTCGTGAACGCCGGCAAGCTACCCGAAGCCGCCACCGAATTCGAGACCTATCTGAAGCTGTCACCGGATGGTCCCAACGCGGCCACCGCGAAGGGACTCGTTGCGCAGTTGAAGAAGTAGTGCCCGACCCGTCGGCGCTTCGCGCCCGGCTGGATGGCGTTCGCGATCGCATCGCGCGCGCCGCCGGCCGGGCCGGGCGCGACCCTTCATCCATCCGCCTCCTCGCCGTCTCCAAGACGTTCTCCTCCGACGACGTTCGCGCGGCAGCCGCCGCGGGACAGATCGACTTCGGCGAAAACAAGGTCCAGGAAGCGCAGCGCAAGATCGCGGAGACGAGCGATCTTCCGCTGCGCTGGCATCTCATCGGCCACCTTCAATCGAACAAGGCACGCCGAGCCGGCGGACTCTTCCACGTCATTCATTCGATAGACGACGCGACGCTTCTCGCGGCAATTGACCAGGCCGCCGGCGACGCCGGCCGATCCGTCGACCTGCTGGTGCAGGTCGATCTCGCAGGCGAGGCCACGAAGTTCGGCCTGGCGCCGGAATCGCTGCTGCCCGTGCTCGAGACGGCGCAGCGCTGCCGCTCCGCGCGCGTCGTTGGCCTCATGTTGATCCCGCCGGCGGTGGACGATCCGGAGGACGCCCGACCGTACTTCACGAGATTGCGGCGCCTGCGCGACGAACTCGGGCGGCAGGGCATTCCGGCCGCCGCGCTGCAAGAGCTCTCGATGGGGATGAGCCACGATTTCGAAGTGGCGATCGAGGAGGGTGCCACCATCATTCGAGTGGGAACGGCGATTTTCGGGGCGCGCACTCCCCGGCCGGCCTGAGCTACAGCCGGGCCTGGACCAGGCCGATACCGTGTTCAGGAGCACCCCGCCTGCCGGGGCCGGATACCACCATGAATGTCAGCCCGCTGGATCTGCGACAAGCGAAGTTCAACACCGCCATGCGTGGATTTGACAAGATCGAGGTCACATCATTTCTCATGGCGGCAGCCGACGACTACGAGCAGGCCCTGCGGGAAACCGACAAGCTTCGTCAGGATGTTTCCCGGATGGAGGCCGTACTCAACGAGTACCGCGAGCACGAGAAGAGCCTGAAGTCGACGCTGATGGCGGCGCAGAAGCTCGCCGACGACATCACCGGCAACGCAGAGGAAGAGGCGAAGCGCATCGTGCGTGAGGCGCAGAGCCGATCAGATCTGCTGCTCGAGAAAACGCAGGCCCGGCTCGAGGACGTCCAGCGGGAAATCGACGGCCTCAAGCTGAAGCGCCGCGACGTCGAGACGTCCATCGAGGCGACCATCGGGACGCTGCGCAACACGCTCGAGTTCGTCCGCGAACAGGATGCTCGCGATCGCGAGGAGCGCCTGCTCCTGCACCGTCCTCGCGCAGAGGAGACCGACTCTACGAAGTTGTTCAAGCCCGAGGCCGCTCCGGTCAACACGCCTGCGCCAGCGGCGGCGTCACCCTCATCGCTGCTGACGCTCAGTCAGCTTCAGGATCTTCGCCGCGCTCAGGCGTGATCCCCGAAGGCGTCGTGCGCGACGCCGCGGGCGGCGCCGTCATCGACATTCGCGTCATCCCACGGGCACAGAAAACCGGCATCGCGGGCATCCGGCAGAATGCCCTGGTCGTTCGCGTTGCCGCGCCGCCGGTTGCAGCGGCGGCCAATATCGAGCTGCTGCGCTACCTGGCACGAATGCTCGAAGTCCCGTTGAAGAGCGCCCGAATCGTGGCCGGGGAAAAGAGTCGGCTGAAGCGCGTTCAGGTGGAGACGCTGCGCGCGGACGCCGTCCGCGCCATCCTCGGCGCAGCGATCGGCGACTGAGGCCTCAGTGAATCGGCCGGAACATGCGCTCCCAGCGCGTCCGGCTGAAGAAGTGCGTGAAGACCGATATCAGGTTGCGAATGGACGTTCCTGTGTCAGTCTCGGCGTACTCCTCGGGCGAGGCGTCGTCCGACCAGTAGATGATGAGCGCCTTGCCCTTGATGTTCTCCCGCGGCAGAAACCCCCAGTAGCGGCTGTCCTGAGAGTTGTCGCGGTTGTCGCCCATCACGAAATAGTGGTCGGGCGGCACCGTCGCTGGGCCGTATCGCTCGCGAAGATCCACCGTCGTCGTCTCGTGAAACTCGGACGCTTCGTTCGCGGCGGTCAGGAAGTGGACGTAGGGCTCATCGAGTGGCTGGCCGTTGATGTAGACCTTCTTCTCCCGCATCTCGACGGTCTCGCCCGGAAGGCCGATCACCCGCTTGATGAAGTCGCGATCCGGTTCGACGGGGTACTTGAAGACGATGACATCGCGGCGCCTGATCGTGCCGATCGGCAGCAGCAGCCGCTCCAGAGTGGTTTCGCTCGGACCAAAGATGAACTTGTTGACCAGGAGGTGGTCGCCGATGAGGAGGTTGTTCTCCATCGAGCCGGTCGGAATCTTGAACGCCTGCACCACGAACGTGCGGATGAACAAGGCCAGGATGACCGCGATCACGATCGACTCGAAGTACTCGCGCAGCGTGGACTTCTTGAAGGCCACCGGTGCGGCGGCCGGCGCCTGAACACGCGCGCCCTTCACCGCCTTCGCTGCCGACGCCTGGCTGCGTTCAGTCGCCATCGGTCGTCCCCATCTTCAGCACGGCCAGGAACGCCTCCTGCGGAATTTCGACCTTGCCGACGCGCTTCATCCGCTTCTTGCCTTCCTTCTGTTTCTCGAGCAGCTTGCGCTTGCGCGAGATGTCGCCGCCGTAGCACTTGGCGAGGACGTTCTTGCGCAACGCCTTCACCGACTCGCGCGCGATGATGCGGCCGCCGATGGCCGCCTGGATGGCCACCTCGAACATCTGCCGCGGGATGAGTTCGCGCATCTTGGAGGCCAGCGCCCGCCCGCGGTCGTACGCCATGTCACGATGAACGATGACCGACAAGGCGTCAACCGGGTCACCGTTCACAAGGATGTCCAGCTTCACGAGCGGCGACGGCCAATACCCAGTGACATGGTAGTCGAGGGAGGCGTAGCCGCGGGAGATGGTCTTCAGCTTGTCGTAAAAATCGAGCACGACTTCGTTGAAGGGCAGGTCGTAGGTGATGAGCACGCGGTCGGACGACAAGTACTCGAGCGATTTCTGGATCCCGCGCTTGTCCTGGCAGAGTTGCAGGATGCCGCCGACATGCTCGGCGGGCGTCAGAATCATGGCGGTGATGACCGGCTCTTCGATTTTGCTGATTGTGCCGGCGTCCGGCAGCTTCGACGGGCTATCGATCTCTTCGACCTGTCCGTCGGTGGTGGTAACGCGGTACAGCACGCCGGGGGCCGTGGTGACCAGGTCCATGTCGAACTCGCGCTCGAGACGTTCCTGGACGATCTCCATGTGGAGCAGTCCAAGGAACCCGCAGCGGAATCCGAAGCCAAGCGCGACCGAGGTCTCCGGCTCGTAAAAAAACGACGCGTCGTTCAGGCGGAGCTTTTCGAGCGCGTCCCGCAGCTCCGGATACTCGTGACCTTCGACCGGATAAAGGCCGGCGAAGACCATCGGCTTGAGCTCTTTGAAGCCAGGAAACGGTTCCGCGGTCGGGCGAGCGGCTTCGGTAATTGTGTCGCCGATCTTCGCATCGCTGATCTTCTTGACGTTCGCGACCAGAAACCCGACCTCGCCCACCCCGAGCTCGTCGGCCGGAACGGCCTTCGGCGTGAAGATGCCGAGCTGTTCCGCGTCGTAATCCTGCCCTTCAGCCATGAACCGGATGCGCAGGCCAGTGCGGATGACGCCGTCGATAACGCGAATGACGATGACCACGCCGCGGTACGGGTCGTACCACGAGTCGAAGATGAGGGCCTTCAGCGGCGCATCCGGATTGCCGGCGGGCGGCGGCAGCCGGTCGACGATCGCCTCGAGGATTTCCGGCACTCCAGTGCCGACCTTGGCGCTGGCCAGAATGGCGCCGCTGCCATCCAGACCGACGATGTCCTGGATTTGCCGCCGTGCTTCTTCCGGCTGCGCTCCAGGGAGGTCGATCTTGTTGATGACCGGGATGATCTCCAGGCTGTTGTCGACCGCGAGATAGGCGTTGGCCAATGTCTGCGCTTCGACGCCTTGCGATGCGTCGACAAGCAGGAGCGCGCCCTCGCACGCAGCGAGGGACCGCGTCACTTCGTACGAGAAGTCGACGTGGCCCGGCGTATCAATCAGGTTCAGAACGTAGGTCTGGCCGTCACGGGCTTTGTAGGTCAGCCGGACCGGATGGGCCTTGATCGTGATCCCCCGCTCGCGCTCGAGGTCCATCGCATCGAGCACCTGGGCTTCCATCTCACGGGCCTGCAGCGCACCCGTCGTCTCGAGAAAACGGTCGGCGAGCGTCGACTTGCCATGGTCGATGTGGGCGATGACCGAGAAATTCCGGATCAGGCGAGGGTCCATGCCGCAGGGCGAATCCCAGATTATATCGTCCGCGTGTCACATTCAGCGTAGATTGTCACCGAGCGTCGAGAAGGGCTCGACTCTGGTGCTGCCCGGAGGAGGTGCCGCATGCGTTGGCTGATCGTCATGTTGCTCGGCATGGTCCAGGCCGCTTCGTTGCCGCCGGCATACCCGCGGCCGGGCGCGACGCTGATGTTCGAGAATACGCGCGTGCTCGTCTGGAACATCGCCTGGCTCAAGCAGCAGTACCCGCTGCATCGCCATCTTTACGACCTCGTGGGCGTGTATTACTCGCCCGGCGACCGCATCATCGTTTCCAACGAAGGAAGCCGCCGGCCGGTCTCGACGAAGGCATGGGAAACGGCGGTTCAGAATCGCGGCGTCACGCACATCGAAGAAGGCGCGAGCGAGCAGCCGCTGCGGGCGATCTTCATCGAGTTGAAGGAGCCGGCCGCCAGCGGTCAGATGGAGGCGTCGTCCGCGACGGCGGCGTTCCCGCAGGGAGGCACTCAACTACGCGACAACGAGCGCGCCGTGGTGTGGGAGTTCGTGCCGCCGCCACCAGCCGTCTCGCATCGCCATCTCCGCGATGCGGTGGCGGTCTCGTTCCAGGGTGACACTCCCCGCGTCGCGTTCATGGCCAAGGGCACGGTTCACACGGAGGAGATACCGGGCCGAAGCGACCGGTTATACGTGTTCGAATTGAAGTAAACCGCGACTATCGACCGTCGAGCGGTGTGTACCGCTGCGGATAGGATGGCCCGATGTACTCGGCCCTCGGCCTGATTAGCCGATTGTTCGCATACTGCTCCAGCACGTGCGCCGTCCATCCGGACACGCGGCTGACCGCAAAGATCGGCGTGAAGAGATCGATCGGGACGCCCAGCACGTAATAGGTCGACGCGGAGTAGAAATCGACGTTCGCGTTCAGCTTCTTCTCTGCCTTGACGACCGCCTCGATCCGCTGCGACAGCTCGAACCAGATCGTCTGACCGGCGCGCTGCCCGAGGTCCCGCGACATCTGGCGCAGGTGTGTGGCTCGCGGATCTTCGGTGTGGTACACGCGATGGCCGAAGCCGGAAATTTTCTCTTTGCGTCCCAGCTTCGCCCGCACCACCTCCTCGGCCTTTTCCGGCGTTGCCGTCGAGCCGATTTCGAGCAGCATGCGCATGACATCGGCGTTGGCGCCGCCATGTAGCGGGCCTTTCAGCGTTCCGATGGCCGCGACGATCGTGGAGTGAATGTCGGTCAGCGTCGCGGCGGCGACGCGGGCGGCGAACGTGGACGCGTTCAGCTCGTGGTCGGCATGAAGGATCAGCGCGACGTCGAACGCACGCGTGGCCAACGCGCTCGGCCGTTCTCCGGTCAGCATGTAGAGAAAGTTCGCCGCGTGACCGAGAACCGGGTCTGGGGCGATGGCGCCTCCGCCGGCGTTCAAGCGGCCCAGCGTCGCGACAACGCTCCCCAGCTGGGCGGTCAGGCGAACGGCCTTCCGGTAATTGGCCGGCGGCGACTGATCGGTTGCATCGCGGTCGTAGTGGCTGAGCGCGGACGTGAGGGTCCGCAACGCATCCATCGCGTCCACTCTCGGCAGCGAGCGCATCAGTCGCATCACCGGCTCCGGCAGCTCTCTCGCAGCGGCGAGCTGCGATTGCAGATCGCCGAGCTCGGCCCGCGTCGGCAGGCGCCGATGCCAGAGCAGATAGCAGACTTCTTCGAAGCTCGCGTGCCTGGCCAGGTCGTGGATGTCGTACCCGCAGTACGCCAGCACACCGCGGTCGCCATCGAGGTAGCAGATGGCCGAGGAGGTCGCGACGGTGTCTTCCAGGCCTGCCTTCGGCTTCGTGTCGCTGCTCATGACGAGATGATAGCGCTCACCGGCAGGGACTGGGGGCTGGCGGCTCGGGACAAGGTTGGGGCTGGGATTACTTCCCGGATGCCACCTGAGTGTTCAGCACGACCGCGTCGTCGTCGCGCGCGTACTGCTGCACGATGGAGACGAGGCCGGTGTAGAGGAAGCCAATCTGGAACAACACCAGAAATGGCACGGTCCCGTAGATGCCGTTGGCGAGCGCGTAGAAGACCGTCGCGGTGAAATAGAGCCCGAGCGCCATCTCGATGAGGGGCTGAACCGCCACCGACTGCCGGTATTTCTTGCCGACCCACTCGTCCGTCGCGCCCTCGATGCGATACTTCGGCGTCCGGGCGAACTCACTCGGCTTGTTGAAAATTGCCTCGAAGACGGCGCGGGTGTTGTTGATGCAGAGCCCGATGCCGATGGACATGAGAAACGGCAGGTACTTGAGCCGCATCTTCCAGTCCCGATGCAGCTCACGCTGGCACACCACGTAGAAGTTGCAGACAGAGAACGTCGCCGCGAAAAACAGCGGCACGTCGATGAGCAGCATCTCGTACCAACCCATGTTGTAGCGGATGACCATCGACGGGAACATCAGCACGGACAACACGCACATGAGCGGGTAGTTGAAGTTGGCGGTGAGGTGGAAGAACGCTTCGGCTTTGATGCCCAGGGGCACCTTGGCGACCAAAATCGCCGGCAGCAGCTTGCGGCACGTCTGGATGGAGCCTTTGGCCCAGCGATGCTGCTGCGACTTGAAGGCGTTCATCTCGACCGGGACTTCCGCCGGTGCGATGACGTCCGAGACGAACACGAATCGCCAGCCGCGCAACTGGGCGCGGTAGCTCAGGTCGAGGTCCTCGGTCAAAGTGTCGTGCTGCCAACCCCCGGCGTCGTCAATGACGACGCGCCGCCAGATGCCGGCGGTGCCGTTGAAGTTGAAAAAGCGGCCGGCCCGATGGCGCGCGCCGTGCTCGAGGACGAAGTGTCCGTCCAGCAGAATCGACTGGATCTTCGTGAGCAGCGAGTAGTCCTGGTTGATATGGCCCCAGCGCGCCTGAACCATGCCGATTTTCGGGTCGGCGAAGTGCGGCATCAACCGGGTCAGGAAATCCTGAGTCGGCAAGAAGTCCGCGTCGAAAATGGCGATGAACTCGCCCCGGGCAGTCTTCAGGCCGGCCTCGAGCGCCCCGGCCTTGTAGCCCTTCCGGTCAGTCCGGTGGATGTACTTGATGTCGACGCCCTCGGCGGCGAGCCGGTGGACGGCCTGCTCGGCGATTCCGCGAGTCTCGTCCGTCGAATCGTCAAGGACCTGGATTTCAAGCAGTTCCCGGGGATAGTGGATGCGGGCGACCGCCTCGATAAGCCGGTCGGCGACGTACATCTCGTTGTAGAGCGGCAGCTGGATCGTGACCGGCGGCTGCGGCGACAGCGGCGCGCCCGGCCTGGCTTCCCGGTCCCGATACCGTAGGAAGAGGTACACCAGATAGTACCGGTGCCAGCCGTAGACTGCGAGGATAATGAGGACGAAGAAATAGGCTGCGAGAGTCAGGGTTTCGGCGAACGTCATGAGGATTGGTGGGCGCCGGAGCGGTCGTCGTAACTCTCCGAGAACCCCAGATAAATCAAGCGTTTATGTTACCGTCCGGTCTGCGAAAGGTCAACAATTCGGGCTATGACCATGACTGCGTCCGATCTGCGCGCCCTGCTTGATGGGGTCGCGGAAGGCCGGGTGAGTCCGGCGGACGCTCAGCGCCACGTGCTCGGGGCCCTTCAGGCTTCCCCCTTTCAGGACCTGGGCTTCGCACGCGTCGACCATCACCGGGTCATTCGCCAGGGATTCCCCGAAGTGATCCTCGGCCTTGGCAAATCCCCCACCCAAGTTGCGGCGATTGCGTCCGCGATCGCCGCTCGTGGCGGCACCGTACTCATCACGCGTGCCAACAAAGCGACGTACGACGCGGTTCGTGAGGCGTTGCCCCTGGCGGTGTACCATCCGGACGCATCGCTCATCACGCTGCGGCAAGAGGACGTGGCGCGCGGAAAGGGCGCCGTGCTCGTCGTGGCCGCCGGTACCTCGGACCTCGCGGTCGCCGAGGAGGCCGCACTCACCGCGGATCTCATGGGCAACGACGTCGAGCGTTTGTATGACGTTGGGGTGGCAGGGCTTCACCGGTTGATTGGCGAGCGCGAGCGCCTGGGCCGCGCCCGCGTCATCATCGTCGTCGCCGGCATGGAAGGCGCGCTGCCGAGTGTCGTGTCGGGGCTCGTTGGCGTGCCCGTCATCGCGGTGCCGACCTCCGTCGGTTACGGCGCCAGCTTTGGCGGTGTCGCGGCGCTGCTTGGCATGCTGAACAGCTGTGCGTCGGGAGTGGTAGTGGTCAACATCGACAATGGATTCGGCGCGGCCAGTGTCGCGAGTTTGATCAATCATCTCTGACACCGGGCGCCGCCCGCGTGCTACGATTAACGGTTTCCCCGTATGCTGCCAGGAGTCCTGCGGGCGCTCGAGTTCGACCGCGTTGTGGAGGCGGTGCGAAGCTTCGCGCTCACGCCTATGGGCGATGACCGCCTGGCGCGGCTTGCTCCGGCAACGGACCCGCAGAAGGTCGGAGGACTGTTGGCGGCGACGACCGAAACCGCGCAATACCTCGCCAAGCACGGTCCGTTCTCACTTCGCGCCGGCGACGATCTGCTGCAGACTCTCGGTTCGCTGGCGGTCGCGGACCGCGCGCTCGAGCCACTGCGCCTTTTGTCGCTCGCGGCGTTCGCCGATTCGGTCGCCGATACCCGCGACGCGATCAAGAAGGTGGCGGCGGCGTTTCCGCTGCTCGACGCGGCCAGCGCTCACGTGGCGTCGTTCCGCCAGGAAGTCGCTGACACACGGGCCAAAATAGACACCTCGGGCGAGGTGGTTGACGATGCGAGCCCGGCGCTTCGAGGCATTCGCGATCGCCTGCGCAAGCAGCGCGGCCGGCTGAGGGGGACACTCGAGTCGTATCTGCGCGGGCGTGACACAGCCAAGTACCTGCAGGACCAAGTCGTCACCGAGCGAAACGGCCGCTACGTACTGGTCATAAAGACCGAGCATCGCAGCAACATCCCCGGCATCGTTCACGGCGCGTCGACGAGCGGCGCCAGCTTGTACCTCGAACCGCTCAGCACGGTCGAGATCAACAACGACATCGTGGCACTGTTGGAGCAGGAAGCCGAGGAGGTTCACCGGATCCTCCTGGCGCTGACCGAGGGTTTCCGATCGCGGCCTCTCGACGTCCAGCGCACCGTGGAGGCTGCGACCGACCTGGACGTCATGCAGGCGCGGGCGCGGTTCTCGGATCTCATCGACGGTGTCGAGCCGAAGCTGTCGACCGACGGATCTTTCGAGCTTCTGGCGGCGCGGCATCCCCTGCTGATGGCGCCGGTCCTCGGCCGCATCACAGCCGACGACCCGCCGGACGCTGCTGGGCGAAAGCCGGCCGGTGGGCCCGTGCCGGTAACCATTCGCCTGCTGCCGCCGTCGAACGTCCTGCTCATCACGGGTCCGAACACCGGCGGCAAGACCGTCGCGCTGAAGACCGCTGGTCTCCTGTCTCTCATGGCGCAGGCCGGTCTGCGCATTCCGGTCGCGGACGGGTCGCGGCTGCCGGTCTTCCGTTCGCTGTTCGCCGACATTGGCGATGAGCAGTCGATCGAAGCAAGCCTCAGCACGTTCTCGGCTCACATCACGAACATCGCGGCGATGGATCGGGGCCTTCTGGTGCCGGCGCTTGTGCTACTCGACGAGGTCGGGTCGGGCACCGATCCGGTCGAAGGCGGCGCATTGGGCGTCGCGATCGTCGATCACTTCCGTCGGCGGGGCGCAACCGTCGTCGCCACCAGCCACTACGACACGCTGAAGACCTACGCGTCCACTACCGAGGGCGTCTCGTCCGCCGCGTTCGGATTCCATCCCGAGACGTTCGCGCCGACGTATCAACTCGTGTACGGCACGCCCGGCCGAAGCCTGGCGCTCGAGATTGCCGCGCGACTCGGCTTGAACGCGGAGGTCGTTGCCGCGGCCCGGCGGAACGTCAGCGCACGGGACGCCCAACTCGCCGAACACCTGGCGAAGATCGATCAGGACATGCGGGCGATCGAGCACGAACAGCGGCTCGTCGCCCGAGAGCGTGAGACGCTGGCGGCTGCCGAGGGCCGGATGCGGCAGCGAGAAGAGGCCCTCAAGCAAAAGGAAGACTCCTATCGAAAGCGGCTGGCGGACGAGGTCGACGCCGAAGTCCGTAAGGCGCGGCGAGAGATTGATACGGTCATCGCCGACTTGAAGGCGAAGACGGAGCGCATGGCGCACGAGGCGCCGAGACTGGTGATGAGCACGGGCGATACGGGCAGCGCCCGGAGCGAGGCGTGGGCGGCGGTCGACGCGATCGCGCGGGGCATCGTCGAACCGGCGACGGTGCTACCGGTGGCTCCGGATTCCGCCGCGCCGCGGCCCCCGACCGTCGGCGACCGGGTCGTCGTTGGTGGGCTGGGCCTCGAGGGAGTGGTGACGTCTGTCCACGACGGCTCCGTCGAGGTCGACGTCCGCGGCAAGCGAATGCGGGCGGCGGCACGCGACGTCAAAGTCATCGGCGGTCCCAAATCGGCGGCCAAGGTGAACGTGCACGTCGAGCTGCAGCCGCGTGATACGAACCCGGCGGATCTGAACGTCATCGGGTGTACCGTGGACGAGGCGATCACTCGCGCGGAGCGCTTTCTCGACGAGTCGCTGCTCGGCGATCAGCGCATCGTTCGATTCATTCACGGTCACGGAACGGGCCAGTTGAGGCGCGCGCTGGCGGGATTCCTGCAACAGCATCCTCTCGTGGCGCGTTTCCAGAGCGCGCCGCCCGAGCAAGGCGGCGGCGGCGTGACGGTCGTCGAGTTGAAGGACTGACGTGGGCCTCTTTCCGCAGACGTTCATCGACGACTTGCGCCTGCAGGCCAACATCCTGCAAGTCATCCAGGAGTACGTGCCTCTCAAGAAAGCGGGCGCTTCGTACAAGGGCCTTTGTCCCTTCCACTCCGAGAAGACGCCGTCCTTCAACGTGCACCCCGAAAAGGGATTCTTCCATTGCTTCAGCTGCGGCGTCGGCGGCGACGTGTTCAAGTTTCTCGAGCTGCACGAGAAGGTCGGATTTCAGGACGCCGTGCGGATGCTCGCGCAGAAATTCGGCGTCGCCCTGCCTGAGACGCGCGAGAACAGCGACGAGGCGCGGCGCGATGCCGGCGTCCGGGAAGCGCTGCTCAAGATGCACGAGATCGCCGCCGCGTACTTTCGCGAGCAGCTCGAGGGGCCGGCCGGCGGGCGGGCGCGCCAGCAGTTGATGGATCGCGGCCTCACGCCCGGCGCGATTCAGCACCTCGGGTTCGGCTACGCGCCGCCTTCACGCGACGGCCTGAAGAGCAGGCTCCTCAAGCAGGGGTTTTCGAATCCGGTTGTCGTTCAAAGCGGTCTGGTCGTTCAGCGCGAGAACGGCGAGGTCGTCGATCGCTTCCGGAACCGTCTGATGGTGCCGATTTGCCGCGAGACGGGTTCGGTGATCGCGTTCGGCGGGCGGGTCATGGAGTCCCACCAGGTCCCGAAGTACTTGAACTCGCCGGAAACGCCCATCTATTCGAAGGGCCGGACACTCTACGGCCTGCACTTGACCAAGGCCGGCATCCGCAAGCTCGGATACGTGGTGCTGGTCGAGGGGTACTTCGATTTCGCTCAGGTTTTCCAGGCGAATGCGGCGCCGGTCGTGGCGAGCTGCGGGACGGCGCTGACACCGCAGCAGGCTCAACTGCTGCGCCGGTTCACGAGCAAGGTTGTGCTCAGCTACGACCCTGACGCCGCGGGTGAAGGCGCCGCCGCCAAGTCTTCGGAACTGCTCGTCCGGGAGGGCTTCGACGTCAACATCTTGGCCCTCGACCGTGGCGAGGATCCCGACACGTTCATCAGGCGCCAGGGCGGCGACGCCTACCGGGAACGTTTGCGGACCTCTCGTCCGTATCTGGAGTACCTCCTGGATCGGGCGTCGAAGGGTGTGAACTTCCGCGACGCCGAGGTCCAGCGCACCTTTCTGGGAAAGATGCTCGCCATCGCGGCGTGGCTTCCGGAGGCCACGACCCGCGACCAGTTCGCCGACAAAGTCGCGCACAAGGCCGACATTACGGCCGAAGTCGTCCAGACCGAATTTCGTAAGCTCGCCGCCAAGCGTCAGACCGGCTTGGCCCGGACCGAGTTGCCGGGCCTGGGCGAGGTCAGGAAGGTCGAAAAAGCCTTGATTTGGTGGCTGATCCAACGGCCCGCCGAGGCTCTACAGGTGGTCGAGGCGTTCGAGGAAGAGGATCTGCGCCCGCTGGTGACGCGGCGAGTCCTGGAAGTGGCCCGGAGCCTGCACGATCTCCCTGCGGATCGGGTTCCATCGGCGCTGATTCAGCGTCTAAGTGAAAGGGATGCCCAGCTCGTGACGACTATTGCAGCTGAGGCGGCTCCCCCGGTCACGCTCGTGACCGAATGCGCCCGGGCGGTCAAGCGGCTGCGCTTCGACCACGAGCGGGCGGATGTCCAACGGCAGATCGACCGGCTCCAGGAACAGGGGGCTGGTTGGCAGAACGCAGAGCTGACAGCCCTCCTCAGAAAGAAAGAAGACCTTCGGCATCTGATGGAAGAGCTGACCTAAGGCATTATGTTGTGGCAAGATGCCGGCGCTTGGGAACGCCGGTGGCGGGCCTCCGGGCGCAGGCCCTCGAGGGATGTTTGATGTCGATTGAAGAAAAATACGACGAAGTACGGCAGCTCATCAATATCGGAAAAGAAAAAGGATACCTGCTGTACGACGAGGTCAACGAGATGCTGCCGTCGGAGATCACCTCCTCCGACGAACTCGATGATCTGTTCAACACCTTTGGCAGCGCCGGCATCGAGGTCATCGATTCCGACCAGAAGTACCTCCGCGACGACAAACCGATCGATCGCACCGCGGAAGGCTCAGAGGAGCTCGAGCTCGATCTGACGCCCGGCGCCCTCGACAAGACCAACGATCCCGTCCGCATGTATCTGCGCGAGATGGGCACGGTGCCGTTGCTCACGCGCGAAGGCGAGGTCGAGATCGCCCGCCGCATCGAGCGCGGCAAGCTGGCGGTCATCAAGTCGATTTCGCGCACGCCGCTCGTCGCCAAGAAGGTCATTGAGCTGGGCGATCAGCTCCACAACGGCGATCGGACCATCCGCGAGCTGGTGATTTTCAACGACGAGGAGATTACCGACGAGCGGATCATCGAACGCTCAAAGCAGGTCCAGAAGCAGATTGAAGCGGTCCGCAAGGCGCGCGCCGCGTCCGAGAAGCTGTTCGAGAAACTCTCCGAGACACCCAAGGGCACGACGACGCGGGACAAGCGGAAGTATCGGCGGGCACGCTGGGCGGCGATGCGCGCGCAGATCGAGCTCTCGCAGCGCATTCGTGAAATCGAGTTCACCGAGTCGGTGAAACGTCGCCTGATCGACGAGATGAAAGACGCCGTCGAGGGCGTCAAGGGCGTGCAGCGCGAGATCGAGGGCTACGATCGGCTGCTCAATCCGAAGAACAAGAAGCAGAAGCTGAAGGAAGACGATCGGAAGAACGTCCTCCGTCAGATCAAGGACTACAAGCTCAAGCTCAAAGCGATGACCGACACGCTGGAGCAGGAGCCGGCCGATCTCAAGAAGACGCTCGACACCATCATCCGCGGTGAATGGCAGGCCGAGCAGGCGAAGAAAGAGCTGGTCGAAGCCAACCTGCGCCTGGTGGTGTCGATCGCGAAGAAGTACACGAACCGCGGTCTGCAGTTCCTCGATCTCATTCAGGAAGGCAACATCGGCCTGATGAAGGCCGTCGACAAGTTCGAGTATCGCCGCGGCTACAAGTTCTCGACCTACGCGACGTGGTGGATTCGCCAGGCAATCACCCGCGCCATCGCCGACCAGGCGCGCACCATCCGCATCCCGGTACACATGATCGAGACGATCAACAAGCTCATTCGCACCTCGAGGGCGCTGGTGCAGGAGCTGGGCCGCGAGCCGACATCCGAGGAGATCGCCAAGCGGATGGACATCCCCGTGTCCAAGGTTCGCAAGGTGCTCAAGATCGCGCAGGAACCCATTTCGTTGGAGACGCCGATCGGTGAGGAGGAAGACTCGCATCTTGGCGACTTCATCGAAGATCGCCAGGTCGTCTCGCCGGCCGAGGCCGTGATCAACCTCAATCTTAAGGAACAGACCGAGTCGGTGCTGAAGACGCTGACGCCGCGCGAGGAGAAGGTCATCAAGATGCGATTCGGCGTCGGCGACGGCAGCGAGCACACCCTCGAAGAGGTCGGGCAGAGCTTCGCGGTCACGCGTGAGCGCATCCGGCAGATCGAAGCGAAGGCGCTTCGCAAGCT
>JBKPSC010000193.1:0-7064 GCA_046734915.1 Acidobacteriota bacterium
GCGGATTCCGTGTTCCGGCCGAACTCGGGAATTTCCATGCGGAGCACGGGGAACACGGTGTGTGCCCCCACATTCGGCGGCAGGTCGAGCCTGCCGATCTGCGGGTACAGCAGATTCTGATTGGTCGGCTCCTTCGGACCGTTCAGCAGCTTCTCGCGATCGACGATCTGGACGACGCCTCCCGCGGCGGTGCCGTAGCCGAAGTAGACGCGGTTGGCCTTCGGCCCGAGGGAAATGGCGCCGTGCAGGCCGGTCGGCGGAGGGCCCACCCCGTCAGGCTGCTGACCCGGCAGCCCGAAATCGCGGACGAACACCGGTTTGGCTGGATCGCTCAAGTCGTAGATCTGGGTCATGCGATCGGTGCGCCAGCCGGGTGCCCCGGATACCAGATAGGCGATGCCCGTGTCGCATTCCCACCAGTTCTTATGTGTCGCGCGGAGTCCGCTGACGACAACGGTCAGGCGCGTGGGCCTGGCCGTGTCGCTCACGTCCCAGATCTCGTGACCCCTGTTGCCCGCCGTTCGCAGCAGGTACACCTTGCTCTTGTCGGCGCGCGGCAGCTGGCTTCCGTCGCACACGCGCACCATTTGCGCGCCGCCCGACTCGCCCTGCCCAGACTCGCCCGGAATGTGCGCGAGGTACGTTGGCTGCTTCGGGTTCGTGACATCGAGAATCGACGTCCCGTTGCTTTCCTGCTGGCCAGTGAGCGGATTGAGCGCCATGCCGCCGTGATGGCCGATGTAGGCAATCCAGCGGTCGCCCTGCTTGTGGATCACCGGTTGATACGCGCTTCGCGCCTGCAGGTCGTGAAAGCCGACCAGCTCCATGTTGCTCTTCTCGGCCGCCGATCGCGGTTGCTGCGCCGCCGTACGGCTGCCGAGTCCGATCGCCAGCGCGATGAGGCCAACCGCCGCAATCCCGACGTGTCGATACCGCACACGTCCCCCTTTCAGTTGCCGGTGACCGGGCCCCGGCGAGCAGAAGCACTCGCTCGGCGACGCGAGCGATTCTACGCCCGCTAAGGGTTTCGGCGACGCCACGCTGATGTCGCCCTATAATCACGCCACGCGCGAACAATCCTCAGGAAAGACAGAGGATTGCGGTGGTTCAGCGATGACTCGGCAGGGCGGTCGAACCGCCGAAATGGAGCACGCCATGATGATGAAGCACGCGTCCTTCGTTGTGAGCGCGGCGTTGCTGGGGGGTGTCGCCGGACTGGCGGCGCAGCAACCTGCACGTCAGCCTGCCGCTCCGGCACCGGCAGCGGAGTGTTCGGCGTTGAAGGGACGGACCTTCGACACCACCACAATCCTCGACTCGACGCCGGTCGCGAGCGGCACGCTCAAAATCTCTGACACGGTCACCGTTGCGAACCTTCCGGCATTCTGTCGCGTGCAGGGCGTCAGCAAGCCGTCCGCCGACTCCGACATTCGCTTCGAGGTCTGGCTGCCACAGCCGACCAGTTGGAACCGCAAGTTTCTGTCGACGGGCGAAGGCGGCTTCGCCGGACAGTTGAACTATCAAAGGAACGGTCTCGACGGCGCCATGGATGAACTCCTGCGCCGGGGCTACGCGACCGCGTCGACCGACACCGGCCACGTGTCCACGGACCAGTGGTGGGCGATCGGGCACCCGGAGAAGATGACCGACTATCTCTACCGGGCGAAGCATGTGACGACGGTGGCGGCCAAGGCAATCATCGCGGCGTACTACGGTCAGGCGCCGTCGCGCTCGTATTTCAGCTCCTGCTCGAACGGCGGTCGCCAGGGCCTCATAGAAGCACAGCGCTATCCGGACGATTTCGACGGCCTGATCATCGGCGCACCCTGGAACTTCCAGTCGCATTCGAACGCCGGGTTCATCTGGAATGCGCAGGCGCTCGCTGCTCCGGAGGCGGCGATTCCTGCCGAGAAGCTGCCGGCCATCACGGCCGCGGTGGTGGCCGCCTGTGACAAGAACGACGGCCTCGCCGACGGCGTCATTGCAGATCCGCGACGCTGCACATTCGATCCCCGGTCACTCGCGTGTAGCAGCGGGGACAACACCAGCTGCCTGACGCCGCCGCAGGTGGCGGCGCTGCAGAAGATCTACGACGGTCCGAAGAATCCGCGGACCGGCGAATCGGTCTTTCCGGGTTTCACGAAAGGCTCCGAAGCGGGTTGGACGAACCTGATCCGCCCGACGACGGCCAGCTCGGGCCTGCTGGTCTACTTCTCCAATCTCGTGTACCAGAACCGGGAGTGGGACCTCCGATCGTTCAACTTCGACAGCGACATGGCACACACCGACCAGACGATTGGGCGGCAGGGCAACGCGACGTCGACCGACTACTCGGCGGCGATTCGACGCGGCGTCAAGATCATCCAGTATCACGGCTGGAACGATCAGACCCTCCAACCGGAGTACAGTCCGCAGTACTACGAGGAGCTGGTGAAGGCGAACGGCGGTCTTGAGCAGACCCAGGGCTTCTACCGATTGTTCATGGTGCCTGGCCTGAATCACTGCAGCGGCGGGATTGGGGCGTCCAATTTTGGCGGCGTCGGGCAGCAGATACCGCCGGTGCGCGACGCGGCGCACGATCTGCAGACCGCTCTGGAGAATTGGGTCGAGCGCGGAACCGCACCGACTCAATTCATCGGGACCAAGTTCGCCGACAACCAGGCCGCCACGAGAACCGTCCAATACACCCGTCCCGTGTGTCTCTATCCGACGGTGCCCCGCTACAAGGGGACGGGCGATCCGAATGACGCCGCCAACTTCGCGTGCGTCCGGTAGACGCTCTGCGGAGCTTAAGTCTTAAGTTCTAAGTCTTAAGTCTTAGGATGGCAGCAGGTGATGGCTGAAACGGCCCCTGGCTCGAAGCTTCCGATCGCGGACTGGCTCCGCGACTACCGGATGGATTGGCTCCGGCTCGATCTCGTCGCCGGTCTTACGGCGGCGGCGATCGTCATTCCGAAGGCAATGGCCTACTCGACGATCGCCGGCTTGCCGGTGCAGGTGGGACTGTACACGGCGTTCCTGCCGATGGTGATCTACGCGATGCTCGGCACCTCACGCCCGTTGAGCGTGAGCACGACGACGACGATTGCCATCCTGTCCGCCGCGGCGTTGGGAGAGGTGGCGCCGCAGGGAGACGCCGCGACCCTGATCTCGGCGAGCGTGACGCTGACCGCGATCGTCGGCGCGATCCTGATTGCGGCGTCGGTCCTTCGACTGGGGTTCGTCGCTAATTTCATCTCCGAGCCGGTGCTGACCGGGTTCAAGGCGGGTATCGCCCTCGTCATCGTGCTCGACCAGGTGCCGAAGCTGCTGGGCATCCACTTCGACAAGGGTCCGTTCTTCCAGAATCTTGCAAGCATCGTCCAGGGCCTTCCAGAAACCTCGATGGTGACCGCAGTGATCGGCGGTATCACGATGGCCGCGCTGATCGTGATGGAGCACCTCATCCCACGAGTGCCGGCGCCGCTCGTCGCGGTAGCAGGCGGGGTCGCAGCGGTGAGCCTGCTCGGCCTTCAGGAGCGCGGCGTCGAGACGGTAGGGCTCGTTCCGACGGGACTGCCCCCGCTGACCTTTCCCAATCCGTCATTGATTGCGCAACTCTGGCCGGCGGCCCTCGGCATCGCGCTCATGAGCTTCACCGAGACCATCGCCGCCGGGCGGGCATTCGTGCAGAGCGGGGAGCCGTCGCTGCAGCCGAACCGCGAGCTGCTCGCGACGGGCATCGCAAACGTCGGGGGCGCGTTGCTGGGATCGATGCCCGCCGGCGGCGGGACGTCCCAGACTGCCGTGAACCGCTTCGCCGGCGCGCGCACTCAGCTCGCAGGGCTGGTGACGGCAGCGGCAACACTTTTGACGATGCTGCTCCTGGCGCCATTCATCGGCCTCATGCCCAACGCAGCCCTCGCCGCCATCGTCATCGTGTATTCGGTCGGCCTGTTCAAGCCGGCCGAGTTCCAAGCCATTCTCGGCGTGCGGCGAACGGAATTCGTCTGGGCCCTCGTCGCGCTCGCCGGCGTGGTCTTGCTGGGAACGTTGAAAGGGATTCTCGTCGCGATCATCGTGTCGCTGATTGCGCTGGCGTACCAAGTCGCCGACCCGCCGGTGTACGTGCTGGGGCGCAAGCCGGGCACCAGTGTCTTCCGGCCTCGCACGCCCGAGCATCCCGAGGACCAAACGTTCCCCGGCCTGCTGATGCTGCGTCTGGAGGGACGGCTCTTCTTCTTCAATGCCGAGCGTATCGCGCAGAAGATCCGTCCAATCATCGAAGCGGAAAAACCGAAGGTCGTGGCGTTCGACCTGGGCGGCATCTTCGACCTCGAGTACACCGCCATGAAGGCGCTGGCCGAAGCGGAACGACGAGGCCGTGAAAACGGTGTTCTCTTTTGGCTGGTGGGGCTGACGCCCAGTGTCCTCGCCGTCGTGCAGCATTCCTCGCTCGGGGTCACGCTCGGACGTGAACGAATGTTCTTCAACCTCGAGCAGGCGGTCGCTAAATTTGAATCGCTTTCGGCTGGTGTCTCGCACGCGAGATGATCAATCGCCATGAACGTCGCGACAGCCATCCGCTCGACGGCTCTCGCAGTCGCCGCACTCACCTTGGTGGCGGAAGCCGCGAGTCCGCCCTCACCTGTTCCTGAGATCCTTGTCGTGCGAGCCGGCGGGCTGGCCTTGCAAGCCCAGTTGTGGCGTCCTACGGGCAGCGGGCGATTTCCGGCCGTGCTCTTCAATCACGGCAGCTACAACAGCACCGACGATCTATTGCCGCCATCCGACCCGGAAATCCTCGGGTCGGTATTCGCACGTCGCGGCTACGTGTTTCTGTGCCTGTATCGTCAGGGCATCGGACTGTCAAGCGGGCAGGGTGTGTCGGACGGCGATCAGATGGCCCGCGCGCTCCAGGCAAAAGGCGTTGAAGGCCGTAACCGCACGCAGCTTCGTCTGCTCGAGAACGACGAATTGAGAGAAGCCTCTGCAGCGCTCGCACAACTCCGCGCCCGCAACGAGGTCGATGCGCGACGCATCGGGGTGGTCGGCCACTCATTCGGCGGGTCCCTGAGCCTCCTGCTGGCGCGGCGGGATCCCGAGATTCGCGCCGCGGTAATCTTTGGCGGGGCCGCCGGCAGCTGGGATCAGTCGTCGGTGCTTCGGGAACGTTTGCTCGCCGCTGTCGGTCGTATGTCGGCACCGGCACTCTTCATTCACGCCGAGAACGATTACTCGACCGCGCCCGGCTCAGCGCTCGCCGCCGAAATGCAGCGACTGGCCAAACCTCACGCCCTCAAAGTCTATCCACCGTTCGGAGCGGATACACGAGCCGGACACAACCTCATCTTTCGATCTGTCGGCACGTGGGAGTCGGACGTCTTCGCGTTCCTGGACGAATACCTGCAGCGCGATTGAGAACTCGAGAGCCCACTCAGGCACGTCCTTGCCAGGCGCCAATCGATTTCACTTTTGTTTCCAATTCGTCTTCGAAGTCTGTAAAGGCGTCCCAGAAGATCACCGGGAAATCGTTGATGTCAAACGGGAGCTTCGTGTCCTTCTTGGCGGTGAGAATGATGTCCTTCCGAAGACCTTCGGCAACGCCAAGCTCATAAAACACGTTCGCTTTAGATTCCGTGACGTCCGCGACGACGAAGGCACACTGGCGAAGTTGGCGCATGATTTCCGGGACGATGCGCTTGAACAGGTTGGCATCGTCCACGCGCCTGGCCGCGTAGTCGTACTTTTCACATACCCGCTTGACTGAGGTGTAGAGGTCACGATATTGCCCGCGCTCGGCAAAGGACATGATGACGAACACATTTGGCGTCGTGACAATCTTCTCGGCCAAGCCTATGGTCGCACGTCCCAGTTGCACCCAGTCGACTGACATCGATTTGAGAACCTGTTCGTAAGAGAGCCGATCCACGGACGTCGCATAAACGTCATCGAACCGTCGAGACTCGACGCCATATACCTCGCGCGAGGCGCCACCGAAGGTCGCAAACGGCAGAATAGGCTTACCGGCGAAACGCGCCCAGTTAGCAGCCTGATACGTGCCGAAAAAGCCGCCGAGGAGAATAACGACGTCGGCGTTAGCCACTACTTCCGGCGGCGTGGGTTCGCGGCCGCCGAAATTCCACTCTGGGACATCCGACTCGATGCACACGCCAACGTTCGTGACCGGCGTGATTCCGCGACGAACGTAGCTGATAATCCGCCGTGCAAGGACAGAGGGTTGGAAACCCGGGCGCGTTCGCAGTTCCGCGGCCGCCGATTCGGCCACGAGTTTGTCCACTTCGGTCTGGCAACCCGTAATCAACGTGTGACCTTGCCGCGCGATCTCGGCACCGAGGATCGGCGCAAACGCAATGATCTTGTCACGCTCCACACCTAACGCGTTGGGATCTGCCGCGTCGAAGCCGCCAGCGACGAAAATTGTCAGTGCTTTAGGCATGTTCCTCCCCCGCCGGTGCTGCTAGTTCCACCGGCGTGCCGCTTCAACTTCGACAACGTGCGCGAAATCGTACACTGAGACTGCCGGCAGCGCACGCCGACTCAGAGCGCCACCAATCAACGCTTGTGGACTCTCACGCTTTCAACCGGTAGGACCGGCAACCGGGCGAGCTCGAGGTCATCCAGCGCCTGACCTTCCTTGAGCGCGATCTGGAACGCTTCGTTGGTTTCGGTGACCTGGGCTACGGCCTCGAGAGCCGCCCTGTCCACCTGCTGGAGCAGCGCCCGACAGACCCACATATGCGGGGTCACCATCCGCAGGACGTTGCTGCACCACTGCACGGACATCTTCGACGCGTTCAAGCCGCTGTCGGTCTGAAGAATTCCTCGGAACCAATTCAAAACGCTGTTCTCTTCATAGACGGTTCGATGGTAGTCATCGGCGTGATCGAACAGCGGCTGCCATGTGCACTGGCTGTGCCATGCCTGCAGCACAGCGTGCTGAGCCGCGAAATCATCGAGGCGAGCCTTCATGTCGCCAATCGATGTGCTCAAATACCTGTAGCAATCCGCGTGATTGAGGACCCAAGTGAACACGTGAATCGTGTTGACGACGGCGGCTGTGT
>JBKPSC010000194.1:0-11183 GCA_046734915.1 Acidobacteriota bacterium
CGTCTGCGCCGAGCACGTCCTCGAGGGCGACGACCCGGTTCGTCAGATCGGCAAGGGCCATCCGAAGAAGAGCCGCGCGCCGAGGATCGTGAAGTTGATCTGGACGCCTCCCGAAGGACCTGCGGTGCCGACAAGGGCATACGTGTCGAAGCTGCCGGTCGTGAAGCTGTCGTGGTCGGTCCATCGCCTGAAGTCGTCGGACTCGAAGATGCGGACCGGCGCACCGAGGTTGATGACTACGGGAACCTCGTTCGACGGAGGTTCGCGCCGATAGAACGGCGTCGCCGTGTGTTCGAACCAGCCGACGTACTCGCGGACGTAGGCGCGCAAGGCGGGCGGAGGCGCGGCAATGGTCATCTCCCACTGGCCGAGAGCCGAGTCGTGGCGGAGAGTGGTGTGTGCGCCAGCCGGCACGCGCCGATCGTAGACGCGCCGTGAAGTCGGAGCAAGCGCCCGTAATGAGTCGGCGCGATGCTAAGCTGGCGGCCACACAATGCGGCCGGTGGTTCGCCTGGCTCGTCGCCGCGCTGCTCTTGCCCTGTTGCTCACAACCGCGGTCGCGCCGGCCTGGGCCGGGTGGTCGAACCCGGCCGCCAGATCGAGTGTACAACCTGCACCGCTTTACGACCTCGAGCGCGACGAGCGGCTCGGCGGTCACACGATTGAGCGCCACGTCGGCCGCAGCGATCGCGAGCTGGCCGACCGGCTCAGACGCGAGCCGTAGATCGGCGCGGCGTCGAGCTATGCCGATCTGGAGACGGCGCAGCGGGTCGTCGGTGACGCAGTGACTCGATCACGCACGCGAATCGACAGTTGGGTTCGCCGTACAGGATCGCGACCAAACCTGGCGCTCGAGTACGAGGAGGCTGCCGGCCGGCCCATCGGGCGCTCCCTCGCTCGCGGAACGCGCGTGGCGGTCGTCTGCACACGGGCGCTCATCGTGCTGCGGTGGAACGATCGGCAGCAACGTTGGTACGTGCTGACGTCCTATCCGGAGCCGCCACGGTGAAGCGGAACCGGAAACCACGCCGCTCGCTGACACGGCGGTCGCCGAGTAACGCGAGTATCAACGCGACGGCCGTCAACGCCTCGGCGCTGCCGCATCTGAGCGCGTTCCTTTCAAGCTATCTTCACCAGGACTTTTTCCTCGACCATCCGACGCCAGGCGCCGCGCTGCGAGCCTATCTCGACGAGTCGAGCTACGCCGAGCGCCGGGCGCTGCAGCGCGACTGGTCGCGCTTCCTCGAAGCGACCCACGGATGGGCCTGGCGGGACGTGCGACGCGCATTCGCCGATCTCGGCGGTGCCTGGCTGCCGGCGTCTCGAGCGGCGCTGGCCGATCTGTTCTCGGCCATCAACTGACTGCAGTATCGAGGCGGGTGCCGTCGCCGATCGGCGCGACGGCAACGGCTTCCTCCGAGGCGTGGATGGGCAGGCGCACGACGAACTCCGATCCGCAGCCCGGACCGTCGCTTCGCGCTTCGACTTCGCCACCGTGGAGAACGACGAACCGGCGGACGAGCGCCAGGCCAAGGCCAAGGCCGCCCGTGCCACGATCGAGCGTCTGTGTTCCTTGGCTGAACTCGTCGAAGACCTTGCTCAACAACTGCTCGCTCATCCCGACGCCGGTATCGCGGACGTGAATCGCGGCGCGGTGCGACGTACTCTCGATCTCCATCCTGAGGGACACAGCGCCACCGCTCGGCGTGAACTTCTGCGCGTTGTGCAGCAGGTTGCCGACGACCTGCGCGAGCCGCGTGCGATCCCCTTCCACTCGCACCGCCTGTGACAGCAGCTGGACCTCGAACTCGATGCCGCGCTCCTCGAACGACGGCCGCAGATCGATCGCCGTCTCGCGAACGACGGCCACGAGATCGATGACCTCTTGTTCGAGCGACAGTTTGCCGCGCGACAGACGCGACACGTCCAGCAGATCGTCGACGAGACGGACGATATGGGCCAGCTGACGTCCGATAATCTCGCGCGCTGCGGCCTGAGTTGCGCTGCTGGCCTGAGCGATCTCCAGAATATGGACGGCGTTCTGGATCGGCGCCAGCGGGTTCCGTAGCTCGTGCGCGAGCATCGCCAGGAATTCGTCCTTCCGCCGGCCTTCTTCGAGCAGCTCACCCTCCGCCACCTTCCGATCGTGAATGTCGACGTAGGTCCCCACACGCTGCAGGATGCGACCATCGTCGCCCGCGATGGCCACACCGCGGCTCAGGAACCAGCGGTAGGTGCCGTCGCGGCCCCGTAGACGGAATTCGGTTTCGAAGACGGCCCCCGCTTCTGACTCGAACCACTCCCGGCGAGCGCTCTCACGATCGTCCGGGTGCACCGGCTCCAGCGCGGCGTCCGTTGCGTCCTCGGCTGGTGTCGGCAGACCCGTGTAATCGGCCCATCGCGGGCTGAGATACTGCACGCCTCCGGGCTCGGTCACCCACACGATGACCGGGCCCGACTCGGCCAGCGTTCTGAATCGGGCCTCGCTTGCCCGCAGCGCCTGTTCGGTGCGCTTCTGCTCGGTGACGTCTTCCGCGATGACGCCGACGCCGACGACTGCGTCTCCGATGCTGACCGGAAACCAGTTCTCGCGCCACTCGCGCCGATCACCCGGTGTCGCCGGCGTTTCTCCGGTGACTTCCACCCCGAGTAGCGGCACACCTGTATCGACGATGCGCCGCAGGTCGGCCATGATGTCGGACATGTTCTCGATGCCCGGGAGCAGATCCGGCGGTGTCTTGCCGATGTGCGCGGCGACTGGCAGCCCGTTGATTGAGGCCAGGCGCTCGTTGATCCGCTGAAAACGCAACTCTCGATCGAGAAAGGCGAGACCGACCGGCGCGCCTTGGAACACCGCATCGAGCTGGGCGTCGGCTCGCGCCAAGGCGTCGGCCGCCAGCGTGTAGTCGTGGACATCGATGATCGAGCCGACGTAACCGACCGACTTGCCATTCTCGTCCAGTTGAGGCCGCCCGACGTTCATCACCCAGCGGTAACTGCCATCAGCCGTGCGAATCCGGTAGCGATGCCGAACGAGGGAGCCTTCCTGCATCGCCGCGGCCACACGTTCGCGGGCGCGCTCGCGGTCGTCGGGGTGTATCGCCTCCAGCCACTTGAAGTCCAGGCCAGCGCCTTCAGCGAGTCCGGTGAGCTCGTACCAACCGCGGCTCATGAAGGTCCGACGGCCGTCGAGACCGGACGCCCATAACATGGCCGGCGCGGTGTCGGCGAACTGCCGGACGCGTGCATCCTGGTCCCGTGCCCGTAGCTCGGCGATCGAGTCTTCGCGCTCGCGCAGGGCCGCCGCAAAGCACAGAAAACACATCGTCCCGACGCTGACCAACGTTTGGACCACCATCGGCGCGTCGCCCGAGCCGCTGAAGTCGCCAAGGGGTCCGTAGCCTTCGATCGTTCCACGGATCGTTATCGCGGCCGTCGTGATGAGGCCAACCATGATGCCCTGCGTGCCGAATTTGAACGTGATCCACAGGAGGTATGGCAGCAGGTAGAACGACGGCCGGTACGGACTGCGAGGGTGCCAGTAGACCGCCCAGACGACGACCAGCAGCGACAGTTGGGCCAGCACCGCTTCGACGGCACGCCGGCCGTGCAGCGTGCGCGTCAGGGCCTGCCACTCGTACCGCGGCGTCAAGAGCGGTGGCGCGACGACGAGGACGCCGACGATGTCGGCAACCCACCACGTGCGCCACGCGGCCAGAAGCGATCCGCCGTAGTACGACGTTGCCAGCCACGATCCGAGCAAGCCGCCCGGCACGGCGGTCACCAGGGCCGCGACAGTGATGAACCGCACGACGTGGGCGACGCGCCCAAGATGAGGCACGCCGCCGAGGGCCCGAAGCAGCGAGGCCCCCGTCAGAGCTTCGACCGTGTTGACCAGTGCGAAGCCGAATGCAGGCAGCCACGCGCGGGAGGCGACCACGACGTCGGTGCCGACGTTGCCGACGATTGCCCCCGCAACGAGGAAGGGCCAGAGCGATCGGTCGAGGCGAACCAGCGCCGCGAGGTAGAGCCCGCTTGGCACCCAGACCGTCGCGAAATCACTGGTCCCGACTGACAGCCAGCGGCTGGCCAGCACGCAGAGACCGTAAAGCGCGGCGAACGCCGGCACGGTCAGTAAACGACTCGTAACAGTCGATGAGGCGGGCGGGCGCGCCAAGGCGGCGTCGAGCGGTCCGGCTGCAGTCATTGAGTCCGACCGAGCCATGCTCGGCCGTTGTTCTGCCCAGCTTACAACCGCTGCCGCAAAGGATGACGGCAAATCTGAGCTCAGCAGTAGATGAGTTTGAACTTTCCAGTGAAGCCCACGTCGAATGCGGCTGAGGAGTGACCAATGAGAACGCTGCGTGCCTTGTCGTTTCTTTTCAAGGGACCTTTGATTCTGGCTTTCCTCTTCCTCATCAACCTGATGACCTCGCCCGGTCACTGGTGGGTCCAATGGGCGGCCCTTGGCATCGGCATCGCCTGGGTTCTCAGCCTCGCTCGCGTCATCCGCGCCGTCGTTCTGGCTGGCGGGCTGGCGGCCCTTGGCGTCTATCTCGCCAAACGTTCGTAACTCTGCCGGCCTACCAGCGGAACAGACGCGTCATCTTCACCACCAGCGAACGGCTCTCGACCTCCGGAAATCCCGAGGTGAGAGTCGTTCGCCCGTCGCTGTACACCACGAACAATTCGCTGCCCGGCTGATACTCCCAGCGAAGCCGCGCGTTGGTGCTGACGGTGGCGATCCGCGACTGGTACTGCACGAGAGCCGACACGAACATCCGCGGCGAGAGAGTGAAGGTGGCGCGGCTGCTCAGAAGATTCGTGTCGTCCTGGCCCCATGGCACGTCTACCCGGTTCCACGACAGTGTCGGCTCGGCGTAGAACCGTCGGGTGAATTCGAGCCGTCCGCGCCACGTCACCTCGATCAGCGTGCCGTCGTAGAATCCGCTCCGCCCGGCGGTGATGCTGCCCGAGATGGGCCGCTGTGATCCGAGCGTGTACGTGCCCCTGACCTGCGCGAAGTCGTACTCGCCGGGCGGCACGAACAGCTGCCTGCCCACTTCGAATCGGCTGGTCAGCCGCTCGTAGTTGCGGCTGACATCCACACTCCAGATGTCGCTGTTGTTCAACTCCATCTGATACGTGCCCTGGGCCTCTTTCGACTCGGGGCGGTTGTGGGTGTCGGTGATGTAGTCGACGCTGCCGATGTAATACAGCTTGCGGACGCCGCGCCACTGAGGACGTGGACTGAAGCGCGCCTGACCGTACGACCGGCGGAACGCGGTGCGGCGCAGGAATCCGACCTCGGGGTTGAAGTTCGGTTCGACCGTGAGATGTTCGGCCTGCACGCCGTAGCGATCGGCGTTCCAGTCGAATCGCCCGCGGTAGCTCCCGTCATCGGTCTCACGCCCCGCCGTACGGGTCCGGGCGGCGTAGCCCGCGATGCTGATCTCGTTGGTGGGGTTCACCACCGTGTCGAGGCCATAGGCGAGGTTGTCGCCGGTCGATCGTGCGGGGGTCGAAGCCGCCAGCGGATCGCGGCGGCTGACGAGCATCCCGATCCGGCTTCGCCGCAGGACGTCACGGTTGACGCGCAGCACGGAGAAGTTCGTCGACGCCGCGCGCGCATCCGTCGACTCCGCGGTTTGAATGTTCAAGGCGCCGAACTGCCAGGGTCCGGTTCGGCCCAGCAGGCGGCCGCCCGCCCGAATCGGCACCTCGAGGCCGTTGTTCAAGCCGATGCGCCGACTGTAGAAGAGCAGCGGCGTCGTGCTGGTGTTCTGGCCGCTGCCCTGGACGCCGCCGCCACCGCCGGTCCCGCCGGTGCCGACCGAGCCGCCGCCAAAGTTGAACGTGTCGGCGCCTTCGAGGAAGAAATCGCGTTTCTCGGGAAACTGCAGGCTGAATCGCGTCAGGTTCACCTGCTGTTCGTCGTCCTCGACTTGGGCGAAGTCGGTGTTGACCGTGAAGTCGGCGACCAGCGTCTGGCGGACGCCCCATTTCACGTCCAAGCCGAGGTCGGCATCCGGATCGTTCGATCGCGTCGGCGAAGCGTTGCGATCCGTCAGCATCGAGCCGAGCGCGTACGGCTTGACGTCGATGTTTCGCAGCTTGCCAGGGACCTCGAGATTGCCGACTGCGGCAGCCACCGACATCTTCGACAGCGCGGGCCGGCCCCATGACGCCAGCACCGGCACCAGAAAGCTGACCTCGTTCTTGAAGGCCACGCGACGGCGGAAGTTCATGCCCCAGACGTGACCGTTCTCGCGGAACCGGAACGAGCGAAAGGGATAGCGGATTTCGATCGTCCAACCGCCGGCGAATTCCCCGGTCCGGGCGTCCCAGATGCCGTTCCAGTTGTTGTTCGGCTGCTCGTTGGTGATGGACCAATCGAGCATGCCGCCCTGCGGGTTGATGGCGAAGCCGTAGCCGTTGTGACGGTCGTAGAACGAGTCGAATGCCACCCCGAAGTGATCGTTGGCGTACAAGTTGTTGGCGTCCCGTCGCATCTCGGTCGAGAGGCGGTGTCCCGGCTCCGTTTCCCACAGCCTGGCCGACACATACAGCGCGTCATCGTCGTAAAAGAGCCACACCTCAGTCCGATCGGTGGCCGGCTGGCCCTCGCGGGGCTCCTGTTGGACGAAATCACCAAAGGAGGGGACGCCCTCGTAAAACGCTTCGTCCAGCCGGCCATCGAGGCTGACGGGGCCAGGTAGCCGCAAGGCGCGAACCGTAATACGGCCCTCCGCGTCGCGGGCAATGACGTCCGGCGGCGCCGGAACGGCGGGTCCTTCGATCAACGGATCAACGGAAGGTTGGGCAGAGAGCGGAGTCGATAGAGCGAGCGCGCACAGCGCGAATCCGAGGCACCTCATCAACCGACCATTGTAGTTTACGCACCGGCGTCGGTCTTTCTCGAATCGTAAGCCTGAATCGATCTGGCCGCCGGCGCGAATCCGGTGTATCTAATTGGCGCGCCATTGGTTGGCTGTTGGTCGCGTACTTGGTCCGGTTCGTGCCTAGCCGCCGGTCGCAACGTGCAGTCTTGTGATTCCTACCCCCAACTGTCGAAAGGAGTCGATATGCATCTCTCAGCGGTGCGCAGGATTCTGTTGGTCGTGGCGTTCGTCAGCCTGGCGGCGCTTCCGGCTTCGGCCCAAACATACACTCTTACCGCAAACCTGTCGGGTGCGAGCGAAGTCCCGATCATTGGCACCGGAGCCTTCGGCACCGCAACGGTCGTTGTCGACTTGGGGGCGCGCACGGTCAACTACCGTGTCGACGTATTCAACCTTCCCAGCGGCGTCACGGTCAGCCACATCCACGTCGGTCCGCCTGGATTCGCCGGCCCGGTCGTGATTAATTTCGCCCCACCAGTGACCGCCTCGAACGATTTCGCGTACAGCGGCACCGTTCGTGACACTGAGTTCGCCCTGCAGCCGAACCTGGGCATTCGTTCGGCAGACGACATGTTCCAGGCCATCATCGGCGGCAACACCTACGTGAACGTCCACTCGCAGGTGAACGGTGGCGGCGAAATCCGCGGCCAGTTGACGCTCAGCACGACCCGCTAGCCGCGGTAGCGAAGCCGACGCTTCATCGCCCTCACGGTGCCGCCCGGATCGCGGGCGGCACCGCGTCCCACTGTCCCCAGCAGCCTGGCCGCTTTCGTTGCGTTCCCACCCGACTCGCCGAGCGCGGCCGAGAGCGCGGTTTTCTCCAGCGCTTCGATTTCCTCCCGGAGATTCATCCGGCCCTCCCGGATCTTGGTCCGGATGAGCGACGCGTCGGCGACCGGCGTCAGACCGGTCGTCGAGTCGCGGAGAATACGCCGCGGGAGGTCGGACAACAGCAGCTCCTGCCCGGTGCGCTTGTAGACGAGCGACTCGTAGATCACGTTGCGCAACTCGCGGATGTTGCCCGGCCACGGATACGTGGCGAGCGCACGCAACGCCTCCGGCTGCACCGATGCCAGCCGCGGCTGCTTCTGCTCCCGCGCGAACCGATCGAGCATGTGGTCGACGAGCGCCGGGAGATCCTCGAGGCGTTCCCTCAGCGGCGGCAGATGGATGCGGACAATGGCCAGCCGCTCGTAGAGATCCGCTCCGAAGGCGCCGGCGGCGACCAGCGGCTCGAGATCGCGGTTGGTCGCGGCGATGATGCGGAAATCGACCTCGCGCCACACGTTTTCTCCGAGCCGGCTGACCGTCCGGTCTTCGAGCACGCGCAGCAGCTTGACCTGGGTTTCGAGCGGCGTGTCGTCGATTTCGTCCAGAAAGACCGTGCCACCCTCCGCCGCGGCGAGCTGGCCGTCATATGCCTGAACGGCACCCGAGAAGGCGCCACGCGCGTAGCCGAAGAGCTCGGCTTCCATCAACTCGTTCGGGATGGCGGCGCAGTTGATCGGCACGAACCGGTGCTGGCGCCGAGCCGACCACGTGTGAATCAGTCGGGCAAACACCTCCTTGCCAGTGCCGGTTTCTCCGGTGAGAAGAATTGCCATCGAGGTCCGGGCCGCCCGCGCGGCGTGGGCGGCGAGGGCCTCCGAGCGCGGGCTCCTCGCCACGAGGTGGTCGGCTTTCGGCGGCGCCGGCTCCGGCACCAGCATCTCGTTTAGCCGCGCCATCAGACGGGGCGTGGCATCCGCCGCGCCCGTCCAGATGACGTCGTACGCGCCGCGCAGAATGGCGTCGGCGACCTGCGCATCGGGCGGCCGCGCGGCCGTCAGCCACACCCAGCGTCCTCGCGGCAAATCGGGTGACGGGACGCGACGTCCCGAGACGGACGATACGACGTGCGGCAAATCCTCGGGTGCCTCGCGATCGACGGTCAGGGCCTGTTCGGCCAAGGCCGCCAGCATGACTCGTGACGGCGGCGTTCCCATCCAAGCGATCGAGTGCATCTCGTGATTAGAACACGAACATGACAGGATTCAATTCATGATCATGTTCACAAACTTTAGTAAAAACAGGCATTTGTGGCGGTCCAGGCGATGCACTTACAGGGAGCGGCGGAATGCACCAATCCCCGCCACAAAGGGATGCAGACCATGCTGACGACGCTTATCCCAACCTGGGTGCTCTGGGGCGCCGCCGTTCTAGCTGCCGCGGCGTTCGCCCTCGCCGCTGTCATTGCCGGCGCCTGGAACATCGGCGCTGGATCGTCGGGCCTGATCGTCAAGCGCTTCGGCCCGCCGCTTTCGTCCGGACGGATCCTCGCGCTGAACGGCGAGGCCGGATATCAGGCACGGCTGCTGTCGCCTGGCTGGCACTTCGGTCTCTGGCGCTGGCGGTACCGCATCATCAAGGTGCCTGCGGTCATCGTGCGCCCCGGCCAGATCGCGCTCGTCGTCGCGGCTGACGGCAGTCCGATGCCGTCCGAGCGAGTCCTCGGTCGGACGGTCGCCTGTGACAACTTCCAGGACGCCGAGGCGTTTCTGCGGAACGGCGGCGAGCGCGGGCGCCAGACGGCGTTTCTCACCGCCGGTACGTACCGCATCAACCCGGCACTCTTCGAGGTCGTGACGATGAAGACTGCCGCGGAGCACGGCATCGCGCCGGCTGATCTCCGCGTCGCGGAGGTTCCTCCCGATCGCATCGGCATCGTGACGGTCCTCGACGGCAAGGCGATCCCGTCGGGCGACCTGGCCGGCCCGATCGTTCCGAACCACGACAGCTTCCAGCGCCCGCAGGCGTTCATAGATGCGGGCGGCTGCCGCGGACTGCAGGAAGAAGTGCTGATGTCCGGATCGTGGAACCTGAACCCGTGGTTCGTCCACGTCGAGCAGGTGCCGCTCGTCGAGGTTCCGATCGGCTACGTCGGCGTCGTGGTCAGCTACGTCGGGCGTGAACACCTCGATGTCTCGGGGGAGTCGTTCACGCATGGCGATCTGGTCGAACGCGGCCGCAAAGGCGTCTGGGTCGAGCCGTTGCTGCCGGGCAAGCATCCGCTGAACACCAAGGTGATGAAGGTGGAGCTCGTGCCCACGACCAACATCGTGCTCAATTGGGCGCAGCGGTCGGAAGCGCATCACTACGACGAGCGGCTGTCGTCCATCCTCGTGCGATCGAAGGACGGCTTCTCGTTCAGCCTGGACGTTTCACAGATCATTCACATCGGCATGCGCAATGCTCCGCGTGTCATCTCACGCGTCGGGTCGATGCAGAACCTCGTCGATCACGTGCTGCAGCCGACCGTGGGCAACTACTTCCGGAACTCGGCGCAGCAGGTGACGGTGCTCGAGTTCCTGTCGGACCGCGCCGAGCGCCAGCGGCAGGCCGTGGCGAACGTGCGGCATGCCATCGAAGCCTACGATATCGAGTGCATCGACACGCTGATTGGCGACATCGCCCCGCCGGCCGATCTGATGAAGACGCAGACCGACCGGAAGATCGCCGAGGAGCTGGAGCGCACCTACGACGCGCAGCGCGAAGCGCAGATCAAGCGGCAGGCGCTCGAACGCGAGACGTCGGTGGCGAACCTCCAGAACGAAGTCGTCCGCTCCGAGCAGATGGTCCGCGTGGCGCAGCAGAACGCGCTGGCTGCGGCCGAATCCGCGCGCGGCGAAAGCCAGGCCGTCCAGTTGAGAGCCGAAGGCCAGGCGGCTTCCGTGCGCATGGCTGGAGACGCCGAGGCGTCAGCCGTCCGGGTCGTCGGCGCGGCGAAAGCGGAAGCCTACAAGCAAGGATCCGACGCGCTCGGCACGGCGGCCTACACCGCGATGCAGGTCGCGGCAATCCTCGGCGAGCACCACGTCAAGGTCGTGCCCGACATCGCCGTGAGTGGAGAGGCGACGACAGGCCTGGCCAGCGCGTTCGTCGCCAGGCTGGTCCACGGGTCTGGCAGCGAACGCTGAACGAGGTGCCGGGCGCCGCGTCTGCGGCGCCCGGTCTCGTCGATACTGATCAGTCGCGGCGATCCTGCCTGCTCAATTGCTCGGCGGCGTCGATCAGCCGAATGAACTCAGCGCGGTGGCCGTGGCGATCGTCGCCTTTGAACCGCGTGGCCAGCAGCCGCGCGCCGGCATACGACGAAGATCCCTTGAAGGCGCTGTCGCGCAGAACCATTCCAAACTCGGCGACGGCGGCGGCGAAATTGAGTGAAGCCAGCTCTACGCTTTCCCGCCGCACAATCGCCGAGGTGAGCGAGCTGACGACGCCGTCAGGCGCCTTGTACCGGAC